>NZ_JBIJAW010000049.1:0-16342 GCF_044345575.1 Gemmatimonas sp. | reverse complement strand
CTTCGGGCTTCGGCAGCAGCGCCTTCATGCTGAGGCGGAGGCGGCCACGCTCGTCGCGATCGACCAGCTTCACCGTGACGCGATCGCCCTTCTTGCACACGTCTTCGGGCTTCTCGACGCGCTCCCATTTCATCTCGGACACGTGCAGCAGCGCTTCGGTACCCGGCATGATTTCGACGAAGGCGCCGAACGCGGTCACGGTCTTCACCGTGCCTTCGTACGTTTCGCCCACGACCGGCTCGGCGGTGATGGCCATGACCATCTGCTTCGCCCGCTCCATGCTCTCGCCGCCCACCGCGGCGATCGTCACCGTACCATCGTCGTCGACCGTGAGCTCGGCACCCGTCTCTTCCTGGATGCCGCGGATGTTCTTGCCCTTCGGACCGATGAGCTCGCCGATCTTGTCGACCGGGATCTGCACCGTCACGATGCGCGGCGCGTACATCGACAGCTCGGCGCGCGGCGCGGCCAACGCCTTGTCCATCTCGCCGAGAATGTGGAAGCGGCCTTCCTTCGCCTGCGCGAGCGCCTCTTCCATGATCTTGAGGTCGAGCCCCTCGATCTTGATGTCCATCTGGATGGACGTGATGCCATCCTTCGTGCCGGCGACCTTGAAGTCCATGTCACCGAGGTGGTCTTCGGTGCCCAGGATGTCGGTGAGAATCGCGTACTTCTTGCCTTCCTTGATCAGCCCCATCGCCACACCGGCCACGGCCGCCTTCATGGGCACGCCGGCATCGAACAGCGCGAGCGAGCCACCGCACACCGACGCCATCGACGACGAGCCGTTGGACTCGAGCACATCGGAAACGATGCGGATGGTATACGGGAAGTCGGCGAAGTCGGGGAGCACGCCCTGCAGCGCGCGCTCGGCCAGGTTGCCGTGGCCGATTTCGCGACGGCTGGTGCCGCGCATCGGGCGCACTTCACCGGTCGAGAACGGCGGGAAGTTGTAGTGCAGCATGAACGAACGCGTGACTTCGCCCGCTTCCTTGATGGAATCGAGACGCTGTGCGTCCTTGGCGGTGCCCAGCGTCGCGGCGACAAGCGCCTGCGTCTGGCCACGCGTGAAGAGCGACGAGCCGTGGGCACGCGGCAACACGCTGCTGTCGATGCTGATGCCACGCACTTCGTTCGGCTTGCGGCCGTCGACGCGCAGGTTGGTATCGAGTACCTGAGCACGCAGCTCGTTGTACTCGACATCGCCGAGCACCGAGTGGATGTCCTTGGCATTGTCAGGGAACTCGACGAGCAGCTGCTCGGCCAGTGCCTTCTTCGCCTTCTCGACCGCTTCGATACGCGTGTGCTTGTCCTTCTGGTTCAGCGCCGTGCGGATCGGGCCGCTGGCGGCCTCCTTCACGCGCGTGGCGATCGCTTCCGGCGTCTCGGCCTTGGTCCACGCCATCTTGGGCTGCTGCACCTTGGCGAGCAGCTCCGTCTGCATGGCGATGAGTTCGCGGATGCCGTCGTGCGAGAGGCGCAGCGACTCGAGCACGTCCTCCTCGGACACCTCGAGCGCGCCACCTTCCACCATGACGATGGAATCCTGCGAACCGGCCACCACGAGCTCCATGTCGGAGAACGCGAGCTGCTGGAACGTGGGGTTGAGCACCCAGTGCCCCTGCACGCGACCCACGCGCACCCCGGCGATCGGGCCGAGGAAGGGGATCTTGGAGGCGTTCAGCGCGAACGAGGCGGCGACCAGCGCCAGCACGTCGGCGTCATTCTCCTGGTCGGCGGAGATGACGTAGATGAACACCTGGACTTCGTTCTTGAAGCCCTCGGGGAACAGCGGGCGGATCGAGCGATCGATGATGCGCGCCGCCAGGATCTCATGATCGTGCGGGCGCCCTTCGCGCTTGATGAATCCGCCCGGGATTTTCCCGGCGGCGTAGGTCTTCTCCTTGTACTCGACGGTCAAGGGGAAGAAGGGGAGCGGGCTCTGGTTCTCGCTCACCGTGACGGCGGCGAGCACCATGGTCTCGCCGAACTGGACGACTGCGGAACCCGCTGCCTGCTTCGCCATCCGACCGGTTTCGATAACCAGGGGGCGACCGGCGAACGTCCGCTCGATTCGATGCATCATCAGCTGTGTAACCTCATGAGAACGCAAATCGCGCGGGAGGCAGTTGTGCCCCCGCGCGACGACGTGACAGAACTCTGCTTAGTAGCGGAGCCCAAGGTCCTGCACGAGCGTGCGATACTGCTGCACGTCCGTACGCTTCAGATAGTCCAAGAGACGGCGGCGCTTACCCACCATCTTGAGGAGGCCGCGACGACCATGATGGTCCTTCGCATGCGTACGGAAATGACCCGTCAGGTAATTGATCCGCTCAGTGAGGAGCGCGATCTGTACGCGGGTCGAGCCGGTGTCCCCTTCGTGGGCCCGGAACTTGTCGATCGTGGTAGCCTTGTCGAACGCCATCGTCGTTGTATTCTCAGCCGTTATCCGAGCTGTCATCGCGCTAACGTGCGCGACGTTCATCGCGGGTCTATTGCGCGCAATTGCAGGTAGCACGGTAGCTTACTCGACTCTGGCCCCCCTGTAAAGGACCTCGACGTGCCCGAACGCTATCTGGGGCGAACAATCGGGAAGTATCGGGTCATCCGCCACTTGGGGACGGGAGCGTTCTCCTGGGTCTACGAGGCGATCGATCTGGACCTCGAGATCCCGGTCGCCCTCAAGATCCTTCGGCCGGAGTTCGCCGGACAGGAGGGAGCCGAGGGCCGGTTTCGCCGCGAAGCGGCGACCGCCGCCAAACTCCGCCATCCGCATATCGTCACCGTGCGCGATGTCGGACACGTCGACGGCGCGGCCTTCGTGGCCATGGACCTGTACCCGCTCACCCTGGGCCGCCGGCTCACCCTGATGGGCCGCCTGCCCGAGCCGGACGTCGTGCGCCTCGGCATCGGCATCGCGGCCGCGCTCGCCGTCGCGCACGCCAGCCGGATCGTCCACCGCGATATCAAGCCGGACAACATTCTCCTCGACGCGAACGGGGAGGCCGTCGTGGCCGACTTCGGGCTCGCGCGGGCCCTCGCGGCGTCCACCGGTTCAGTCGACACCAACACGGTTCAGGGAACCCCGCATTACTTCAGCCCCGAGCAGGCGCGCGGACACGATCTCGACGGGCGCAGTGATCTCTACTCTCTGGGCGTCACGCTGTATCGCGCGGCAACGGGAGTACTGCCGTTCGAGGGCGACGACTGGTACGCGGTCGCCCGCCAGCATGTGGAGACGCCCCCGCCGCCCCCGCGTGCGCGGGTCCCCGACCTGTCCCCCGAGTTCGAAGCGCTCCTCCTCCGTCTGCTGGCCAAGGACCCGGCGCACCGCTACGCCAGCGCGCTGCACGTCGTCGATGCACTGGCCGCGCTCCCGACCGCGCCCGGCACCAGCGCCGCGCGTCCCCGCCTCGGCACGGAGACCGTCGACAGCTTTCGCCCGACGCCCCCTGCCCCTTCGCGTGCCTGGCCGGCTGCGGCGCTGCTCCTGGTCGGCATAGTCGGGTGGATGATCTGGGACCGCGTACAGGCCTCACGCGTGCCCGCGACGCCGCCCCAACGGCGCGCCGTCGCTGACACCGCACAGAAACCGCGCGAGGACAGTGTCGTGCCGTCGCCAATCGCGGCCGATACCAGCGTGCCGGTCATCGCCAGCCCCGCCAGACCACGTCCCAGCCCGGCCGTCCCCCGAACGGCCCATCTCGATATCGTGGCCAGCGATTCCGCGGCGATCTACGTCGACAACCGGCAGGTCGGGGTCATGCGCTGGAGCGGAGACGTGCCGCCAGCGTCGCGCCTCCCCGTTCGAGCCGTCATCGCCGATGCCAGTACGTCCTGTACGACGGCGCTGCGCGACACCGTGCTTACTGGCCTCAGGGCGGGGCAACGGATTCAAGTCACCCTCGCTGTTCGCGCCTGCGCCGTGGTGCGCTACCGCGTCCAGCCGCGCGATGCACGGGTACAGTTTGTCCCCCTCGACGGTGGGCGCAGCTACGAGACGCGGGCCGACAGTGTGGAATCGTATTCGCTGCCGGTCGGTCGGTACCTCATGCGCATCTCCGCCCCGTATTGCATCGTGTTCTCCGATACGGTGGTCGTGACGCGCAGCAGCAGCAGTGTGGTCGTGCCCCGCAAGCTGGTGTGCAGCTGACGCCACGGCTGCCGAACCGCCGTTGCTCGCCGCTGACCGCTAGGGAAAGAGCTCCCGCCCGATCATCGTAGCCGTCGCCCCAGCCGCCGCCCCCGCCCAGAAGCGCGCCGATTTCCACCACGGCAAGGCTGGACGCACAACGAGCAGGAAGTGATCAGCCTTCACTCTGGTCACCTGACCCGTCACAACCGCAGTGGCACTTTCCCCGGACCGCGACACGACGAGCATGCGCGCCACAAGCGCATCCCGTTGCGCGGGATCCACCACGTAACTCTGCAACCCCGGTCGCACCCACGCCGCCTCACGTACGCGAAACGTCGCCGTGGAATCGCTGACGCTATCGATCTCGAAGCGCGCCGCATCCCGCGGAATGCGCGGCATCGGCGACGCGTTGACGCCGGACGCCACGGTCGGGCGCCACGCGGGGAGACCATGGCATCCGCCGAAGATCAGCCACGCGCTCGCCGCCAGTACCCCGCGCCTCACTGCGTGAAAACCGACCGCAGATCGTTGAAGGTGACCAGCAGAATGAGCGCCAGGACCGCGAGCACCCCAACCCGGGCGAAGGCCTCGCGCGTGCGCATGCTGAACGTGCCCCCCTTGATTCGCTCGGCCAGGACCATAAGAATCTGACCGCCGTCGAGAACCGGAATGGGGACGAGATTGAGAATCGCGATATTCAGGCTCAGGAACGCAATGAGCGACCAGAGTGTCTCGGCGCCGTTTCGTGCGGCCTGCACCGACGTGCGCGCGATCTGAATGGGGCCGCCGAGGTTCTTGGCTGACACCTCACCTTTCACCAGCCCGCCCAGAACGGCCACGACGTTACGCGCCATACCCCAGGTGGCCTCACCACCGCGCGCAACGGCGCTCCCGAGCGACACGGGCTCGCGCACCACGGAGTCGAGGACCATCATCCCCACACGACCGACCTTTCTCGGCGCCCCGGTCACGGGGTCCTGCGCCTCCGCCACTTGCGGCGTGATGGCCGTCTGCACGCGCTCGCTGCCGCGTGCGATGACGAACGTGACCGTCCCCGAGGTGACGGGTGACACGCGAGCAATGACCTCATCCCACGCGCGCACGGCTTCACCATTGATCGACACGATACGGTCACCGCTGCGGAGTCCTGCGAGCGCCGCCGGCGCCCCCGGCACCACGGAATCGATCACCGCCGGCACGTACCGATTGCCGTAGGTGTAGTACAGCCCGCTCGAGACCGAGATGGTGAGCAGAATGTTCATGATCACCCCGGCCGACAGGATGAACACGCGGGCGAGCGCCGACTTGTTCTCCACCCAACGATTGGCGGGAACGGGCTTTGGGCCGAACGGAGCCATGCCTTGCGGATCCCAGAGCGAAGCAGGCACGCCGTCGGGACGCACCGGCGTGGCGTCGAGTGAACCGCGATCCGCTTCCGCACCCTCGATCCCAGCCAACGCATCGTCGTCGCGCGACGCCATGCGCACGAAGCCACCGAGCGGAATGAGGGAAATCCGATAGTCGGTTTCGCCCCGCTTCACCCCGAAGATGCGACGCCCCCACCCGAGGGAGAACACGGGCGCGTACACCCCGCACAGCTTGGCCGCCACGAAATGGCCAAGTTCGTGCACGAACACGACGAGACCGAACACCAGCAGTGGCGCGATATAGACCGACAGCGACGACATACCCGTCACGCCTCCTGTGCGATACGAGACTTCACATGATCACGCGCGGCGGCATCGGCCGCGAGTAGCGTTTCGAGCGAATCACCGGGAGCACCGGCCAGATCCTGCAGCGCCTCGGCAACCCGTTCGGCGATGCCGCCGAAGCTCAGTGCTCCGGCGAGAAACTGGGCAACGGCCTCCTCGTTCGCCGCATTGAAGACCGCGGGCGCCGCACCGCCGGCGCGCCCCGCCGATATCCCCAAGCCCAACATCGGGAACTGTTCGTGCCGCACGTGCTCGAACGTGAGTCCGCCCAGCGCCACCGGGTCGAACGATGGTACGCCAGTATCGGCCACACGTTCCGGCCAGGTGAGCGCATACAAGATAGGGAGTTCCATGCTCGGCACCCCCATTTGTGCCAGCACGCTGCCGTCCACGAACTCAACGAACGAGTGAATGATGCTCTGCGGATGCACCACGACCTCGATGCGGTCGTAGGGCACGCCGAACAAGTGATGCGCCTCGATGACCTCGAGCGCCTTGTTGGCGAGCGTCGCGCTGTCGATGGTGATCTTGCTCCCCATCTGCCAGGTGGGGTGCTTGAGGGCATCGGCCCGCGTGGCCTGCGCAATTCTTTCGGCCGGCCATGTGCGGAACGGCCCACCGGATGCCGTGAGAATGAGGCGCTTGACCTCGTGCGGCTGCCGCCCCGCGAGGCACTGCAGGATGGCCGAGTGCTCGCTGTCGACCGGCACGAGCTCGGCACCGTGCTCACGCGCCGTCCGCGTCACGATGTCGCCTGCCACGACCAACGTTTCCTTGTTGGCCAACGCGACGCGCTTGCCCTGTCGCAACGCCGCGAGCGTGGCCGGCAATCCCGCGGCCCCCACCACCGCATTGATGACAATCGACGCATCGGGGTGAGTGGCCGCCTCCACGAGACACTCGGGGCCACGGCCCCAGCCGGACGGCGCCTCCACGGAGCCTTGCACCAGGCCAACGTAGGCCGGGCCAAACTGCGCCACCTGTTCGGCGAGCGCCGCCGCGTTGCCATTGGCGGTCATGGCCACCGGCACGAACCGATCGCGCTGACGCTCGAGCACCTTGAGGGCACTCTTGCCGATGGACCCCGTGGCACCCAGGAGCGCTACGCCGACTGGCGATGGCACGTCAGACGCGGGCGACGTGGCGTGAAACAGTGAAGCCGTCATCGGGCACCAGGAGCCGGGATCAACAGCCAATCGTACAACGCGTAGGCCGCAGGGAGCACGAAGAAGAGCGAATCGAGACGATCGAGGACACCACCGTGGCCGGGAAAGAGCGTCCCGCTGTCCTTCACCCCGGCCTCGCGCTTGAGCAGCGACTCGGCGAGATCACCGACCTGCGCGATGATGCTGATCGCCACACCGAACACCACAATGCCCGTGGGCGTAAAGGCCAGCTGCGCCTTCGGCACGAGGAGGCCGTACGTAAACGCGTAGGTGGCAGCCACCGTGACGAGCACCCCTCCGACGGCACCAGCGACCGTCTTCCCCGGGCTCACACTGGGAATGAGTTTGCGGCCACCGATGAGGCGCCCGCTGAAATACGCGCCCGTGTCACTCGCCCACGTAAGAACGACCGGGAAGAGCACGCTTAAGGCGCCTGCCGTCTCCCCCACGGCATAGTTGTGATAGCGAAGCACATAGGCGAAGCTGAGCGTCGCCCCCGTATACAGTGCACCGAACACGGTGGTGCTGGCGGCACCCAGCGGTTTGCCGTCGACACCGCGCATCCAAATGGCGAGCCCCAAAACGGCTAGCACACTCAATACCCAGGCGTACATCGGGACGGTCAGCACCCCGAGCAGCTGACCGTGCACGCCGATGGGGATGCACGCCGACAACACGACGCCGATGGCAGCGAGTGGCGTGGCGCCACCTGCCTGGGCCATGCGATAGAACTCCCACGCGGCCACGGCAGACAACGCGCCGAGCATGGTGGCGAGTGGCGCACCGCCAATCCAGATGATCCCGATGGCGAGCGGCGCACCGATGAGCGCCACGATAACACGACGTCCGAATTCGTTCACGACCCGATGGAATTACGTGGACACGCGGCCGAACCGCCGGTCGCGTCGCTGAAAATCACAGATGGCTTCGAACAAGGCCGCGCGATTGAAGTCGGGCCACAGGACGCTCGAGATGTAGAGCTCCGCGTACGCCACCTGCCATAGCAGGAAGTTCGAGAGCCGACGCTCGCCGGATGTGCGAATAAGCAAATCGGGATCTGGGCAGCCGGCGGTGAAAAGACGGCTGCGGAACTGCGCCTCGTCGATGTCGTCCGGCGTGAGTGTTCCGCGCTGCACATCACGCGCCAGCTCACGGGCGGCGCGCACGAGTTCAGCGCGCCCTCCGTACGAAATGAACAGATTGAGACCGAGTCGCGTGCCGCTGGCCGTTTCGCGACGCACTCGATCCACGGCCGACGCCGCGGCGGGACTGAGGCGATCAAGGTCGCCGTGCACGTGTACGTGCACCCCCTGCTTCGCGAGGTCGGCGGCCTCTCGGGCGATGAACTCCTCGAGCAGCGACATAAGCGCCGACACCTCGGTTTCCGGCCGCTGCCAATTCTCCTGCGAGAAGGCGAACAGCGAGAGCCACTCCACGCCGGCGTCGAGGCACCCCTCGACCACGGCGCGCACCGCCTTCATTCCCGACCGATGTCCGAACGGGCGCGGCATGTGCCGCTCCCTCGCCCAGCGGCCATTGCCATCCATGATGATGGCAATGTGCCGCGGCACCGCCCCGTGCACGCGAATGCGTGCCAACAGATCCGACTCGGTGTCAGTCATGCAGGGGGGCGGTAACGGTGGGGCACAACGTGCGAGTCCGCGCGCGCGGACTCACACCGCCATGACTTCGGCTT
The DNA here is from genome assembly GCF_044345575.1 of Gemmatimonas sp. Taxonomy (GTDB): domain Bacteria; phylum Gemmatimonadota; class Gemmatimonadetes; order Gemmatimonadales; family Gemmatimonadaceae; genus Gemmatimonas. The sequence continues at coordinate 7,633 of NZ_JBIJAW010000049.1, read as the reverse complement.
CCTTCGTCTTCAACAAGGCCTCGAGCTTCGCGATCTCGTCGTCGTGCACCTTCTGCAGATCCTTCTCAGCGGTCTTCTTTTCGTCCTCCGACACGCCGTCGAGCTTCTTGATCTTGTCGCGGGCGTCGGTGCGCGCATGACGGATGGCGATTTTACCATCCTCGGCGAGTTTGTGCAGGATCTTCACAAGCTCCTTACGACGCTGCTCGGTCATGCTGGGCAGCGGCACGCGGATGATGCCGTTCTGGTGCGCCGGATCGAGGCCCAGGTCGGACTCGCGAATGGCCTTCTCGATCGCCTTCGCCTGCCCCTTGTCGAACGGGGTGACGAGAAGAATGCGCGGCTCGGGTGCCGACACCGTCGCCACCTGATTGAGGGGCACCAACGAGCCGTACGCTTCCACCTTGATCGTGTCGAGCATGTTGGGCGACGCCTTGCCCGAGCGGATTCCCGAAAACTCCTTCTTCGAATTCTCGAGGGCCTTCTCCATGCCGGCCTTCGCGTCCTTCAGAATCTGCGATGTGCTCATGAAACCAATGTCCCCACGCGCTCGCCACGAATGGCACGGGCGATCGCGCCTTGACGGTGAAGGTTGAGTACGACGAGCGGCAGCTGATTCTCCTTGCAGAGTGTGATGGCCGTCTGGTCCATCACACGCAGCTCTTCGAGCATCACGTCGCGATAACTGATCGTCTCGTACAGCGTGGCATTCGGATCCTTCTTCGGATCGGCCGAGTACACCCCATCCACACTGGTGGCCTTGATGATCACATCGGCCTTCATCTGGATGGCACGCAGCACGGCAGCCGTGTCCGTGGAAAAATACGGATTCCCGGTGCCGGCGGCAAAGATGACGGTGCGCCCCTTCTCGAAGTGCCGGAGAGCGCGGCGGCGGATATACGGCTCCGCCAGCTCTTCCATGCGGATCGCCGTCATGACCCGGGTATCGAGCCCCTTCTTTTCCAGCACATCCTGCAGCGCCATCGCGTTGATGACGGTACCGAGCATGCCCATGTAATCGGCGCCGACCCGGTCCATACCCATCTGGGAGAGCTGGGTGCCGCGGACAATGTTGCCACCGCCGATCACCAGGCCGAGCTGCACCCCCATGCGGGCAACATCGACGATCTGGTCGGCGAAAAAGCCGATGCGTTCGAAATCGAAGCCCACCCCACGATCTCCGGCGAGGGCTTCACCGGAGATCTTGAGGAGGATGCGCTGAAAGCGCAGACCGGACCCGCTCGGCGCGTTCGCGCTGTGTGCGGTGTCGCTCATGGTCGTTTACTCGGCGCCGAGCTGCAGGCGCGCGAAACGGTCCACGGTGATCTCACCGCCCGCCTTCTTGGCGTGATCGGCGACGAGCTGCGCGATCGTCAGGCTGCCGTCGCGCACCCACGCCTGCGGCATGAGCGTCACGTCCTTGAGGAACGCCTCGACCTTGCCCGTGGCGATCTTCTCGATCATGGCTTCCGGCTTGCCAGTTTCACGCGCCTGCCCTTCGGCCACGCGCTTTTCGGCTTCGAGCTTCTCGGGCGAGACGCCGGCGCGATCGACCGCGATCGGCGCCGCCGCGGCGACGTGCTCGGCGATGTACTTCACGAGCTCCTTCGTGGCCTCGTGGTTCGCCACGTCCGCCGAGGACGCGGTGATCTGCACGATCGTCGCGAGCTTGCCGTTGTGGTGGCGGTACATGCCGACCTGACCGTTGGCACCGGCATCGAAACGCGCCGTGCGCTTCACGTTCACCGCCTCACCCGTCTTGGCGGCGGCCGCCTTCACGTACTCCTCCACCGACTCGTTCGGGCTGCCCGTCATGGGCTCGGCAAGGAACGCGTCGATGTCACCGGCCGACGACTGCACGCGATGGGCGAGGAGCGTGTTCACGATCTTGCCGAAGTCTTCGTTGCGCGCCACGAAGTCGGTTTCGCAGCCCACTTCCACGAGGGCGGCCGACGTGCCGTTGTTGAACACTTCGCCGGCCACGATGCCTTCGCTCGTTGAGCGGTCGGCGCGCTTCTCAGCCTTGGCAATGCCCTTCTTGCGGAGGTACTCGACGGCGGCGTTCATGTCGCCGTTGGTCTCTTCGAGCGCCTTCTTGCAATCGCCAATGCCTGCACTCGTGCGCTGGCGGAGTTCTGCCACGTCCTTGGTCGTGAATGCCATCGTCAGATCCTGTCTATCTCTGAAGGGTGCGCTATCGATACTGGGATGATACTACGGTTGCTACAACAACGCCGCCGGGAGGTGCCGGCGGCGTCGCGATCCTGCATCCTGGGAGGTGGCGCCGAGAGCGGCGCCCCTCCGGATTCCGTGCGTCAGGCCGGACCTTACTCGGCACTTTCGGCCGGAGCCGCGTCGTCGGCGCCTTCAGCGCCCGCGTCGCCACCCTTAAGGCGCGCCGCGATTGCTTCCGGCTTGGCACGACGGCGGCGCGGACGGCCACCACGGTCGTTGTTCCCACCGCGGTCGCCACCACCACGGTTGTCGCGGCCGCCGCGATCGCCGCGGTCAGCGCGCTCGGCGCCACGGTCGCTGGAGAACGTGTACGCCTCCTGCTCCTCTTCCTGCGGGCGGGCGGGCGCCTCACGGCGCGCCTCGTCGATCGTATCGGCGATGACCTTCGCGATCAGCTCGACCGAGCGGATGGCGTCGTCGTTACCAGCGATCGGCACCGTGATGAGGTCGGGATCGGCGTTCGTGTCGACGATGGCGACGATCGGCACCCCGAGCTTGTTGGCTTCGGAGACAGCGATGCGCTCCTTCTTCGAGTCGATGATGAACAGCAGCCCCGGGAGGCGGTTCATCGTCTTGATGCCCGAGAGGTACTTGGAGAGCTTCTCGCGCTGACGCGACATGAGAAGCTGTTCCTTCTTGGTGTAGTTCGCGAGCGAGCCATCCTCGCTGCCGGCCTCGAGCTCCTTGAGCTTCTTGACCTGCTTCTTGACCGTCTGGTAGTTGGTCAGCATGCCGCCGAGCCAGCGCTCGGTGACGAACATGCCGCCGCAGCGCGCGGCCTCGTCACGCACGATGGCGGCGAGCTGGCGCTTGGTGCAGACGAAGAGGACGTTCTCGCCGCGCAGGACGACCTCGCGGACGAGCTTCTGCGCCAGTTCGATCTGGCGGAGCGTCTTCTGCAGGTCGATGATGTGAATGCCGTTGCGCTCGGCGAAGATGAACCGGCGCATCTTGGGGTTCCAACGACGGGTCTGGTGCCCGAAGTGAACGCCCGCGGCGAGCAGCTGCTCGAGGGACGGAGTGGCCATGCGTGGAGTACCTGGTTGTTTGAGTTCGTCCGCGGCCGTCGTCGCCGGCAGCGACCGTTCCCTGAAGGAATCGGCACCCGCCACCAGCTCGGACCGCGTGAGAGATATGCTGGACAACGCGACCGGGGCCGCAGCCCCGGTCGCTGTTGCTTAGCGCTTGGAGAACTGGAAGCGCTTGCGGGCGCCAGCGCGGCCCGGCTTCTTACGCTCGACCTCACGCGCATCGCGCGTGAGCAGGCCGAACTCACGAAGCTTCTTCTTGTTGCCCTCGTCGACCTTCACGAGCGCACGAGCCACCGCGAGGCGCACCGCGCCCGCCTGACCTGACATGCCACCGCCATCGAGCGTGGCCTTCACATCGTACTGACCGAGCGTGTCGGTCAGCGTGAACGGCTGCTGGATGGCCGACACCAGCGTCGGACGCGGGAAGTAGTCACCCAGCGTACGACCGTTCACTTCCCACTTACCCGTGCCGGGCGTGAGATAAAGACGGCACACCGCTTCCTTGCGACGGCCGACGGCGTTGATCTGTTCCGACATTACTTGGCCTCGGCGGCGGAGAAGGTAAGCTTGGCCGGGCTCTGCGCCACGTGCGGATGGTCAGCACCGGCAAAGACGCGGAGCTTGCGACGGAGCACCTGACGACCCAGGGTGGTCTTCGGGAGCATGCCGTACACGGCCTTCTCGATCACGCGCTCCGGGTGCTTGGCCAGCATCGTGGCAAAGGGCGTGTGCTTCTCGTGGCCCATGTAGCCCGTGTGGCTGAAGTAGGTCTTCTGCTCGGCCTTGCGACCGGTGACCTGCACCTTCGACGCATTGATCACGATGACGAAGTCACCCGTGTCCATGTGCGGCGTGTACATGGGCTTGTGCTTGCCGCGGATGATCTTCGCGACTTCCGACGCGAGCCGGCCAAGGACCATTCCTTCCGCGTCGACGATGTACCACCGACGGTCGATATCCTTCGGGGTCGCGCTGTAGGTCTTCATGCTAACGTGATCCGTGCGTGTTGCGGAGAAGCCGTGGACCGTGGGCACATGCCCGCGGATCGGCCCCCGGCAAAGGGTTTGATAGCCGTGTGCCGTCCCTCACTCACAGGACGGACGCCCGACCGGTCGGCTTCCCGCGCCATACTGCGCGAAAATCGCCGAAAATCGGGACAGACTCGTAGCTTACACAGCTCTGAAGTGCCTGTCAATGCGGCGCTTGTGCCGACCCCCCCGAACCGGCACGGGGTCCGGTGAGCGCCCCGAGACAGCTGGGGGCACGCCACTCTTGCCACCAGCCGGTCCCAACGCCATGCTGCCGACGCCGGTTCCCCCCCGAGCCGATCTCCCCCCCGCCCCATAGGAGTCAGCACGCATGTCGATGATGTCGGAATTCAAGGAATTTGCCGTAAACGGCAGCGTCGTGGACCTCGCCGTCGGCGTGGTCATCGGCGGCGCCTTCCAGAAAATCGTTGACAGCATGGTCAGCGACATCATCATGCCCGTCGTCGGACTCCTCACCGGTGGGATCGACTTCACGAACCGGTTCATCACCGTGGGCGGCGGAACGTTCGCCACGCTGGAAGAAGCGAAAAAGGCCGGGGCGCCCACGGTCGCCTACGGCCTCTTTCTGAACCAGATATTGACGTTTGTCATCGTGGCGTTCACGCTCTTCCTCGTCATCAAGGGAGTCAACCGGATGCGCCGCGAAGTGCCGGCCAAGGGCTGAGCCTCGGAGCACCGCACGCCCCCGGGGGCGCTCCTGGTCGCCTTCAGCCCTCGACGGCGCCGAGGTCGATCAGGACCGCCCCCTTCTCCACCGCCTGCCCCGCGCTCACCCGGATGGCCGTGACCACCCCGGCTGCCGAGGCCCGAAGCTCGTTCTCCATCTTCATCGCCTCGATCACGGCCAGCCCCTGACCGGCGACCACCGTGTCCCCAACGGCCACGGCAATGCGCACCACCAGCCCGGGCATGGGGGCCACGAGCGGCGCCGGCCCACTCGCCTTCGCCGTGGCAGCCGTGAGATCCTTGATCGCGCGCATGCGCTCGTCGAGCGCCTCGACTTCAATCCGGGCACCATCCACATCGAGCTGCCACGCGCCTCGCGACGCCCCACGGCGCGCCACCACCCGGTGCACCTGCTCCCCGATCCGCACCAACCGCACCGGCGTGCCCGCAACAGCCGTTAGCGAGACATCCGTTCGCTCGCCATCCACCTCGGCGTGCGCCCCGTCGAGTTCGACGACGATCCGTTGGCCGTTCACATCCACGAGATACTTCATGCGCTCTCCCGATGCAGGACGCACACGGTCTCCACGTGGGCGGTCTGCGGAAACATGTCGAAACAGTGCACGCGCTCTACACGCCACGACGGAAGCCGGGCGAGATCGCGAGCCAGGGTTGCGGGATCACAACTCACATACACCACACCACGCACGTGGCGCTGCGCCGGCGCTTCCAACCAACCGGTCACATCGACGTGCACCCCGCGCCGCGGCGGATTGAGCACCACCACATCGGTGGCCACGTCGAGCGAGGCCACGGCACGCTCCATCAAGTCACACACGACCCGCGACCGGCCCCCTGCCTCGCCGGCCTGCGCCAGACGCGCGACCGCACTCTCGGCCCCAGCGGGATCCGCTTCCACAGCCACCACCGGCACACCGGCCTGCGCCAGCCGCTCCGCCAGCATGCCCGTGCCGGCATAGCCATCGAGCACGCGCGTCGGGGAGAACTGCAGTACCGCGTCGAACACCATCTGGCGAAGCCGTGACGCAATGCCCGCGTTCACCTGAGCGAACGCGAGCGCCTCGCGCGCCTGCGGGAGATAATCGGCGACGGGGGCCCCCTGGTCGCTCCGCGTAGCGGTTGTCGCTGCAACAGTGGGGGCCGGGGTCCACCACACGCCGCGCACCCGGGCATCCGCGCGCTTGATGGCATCGGTCCACTCCTCCTGCTGCGGCCAGTCACGTCCTCCCTCGAGTACCACCTGCACGCTGGGATCGCTGGCGTCGGCCGCGCCGCCCGCCCCCACCTCTCCCTCGAGGCGAAGCCCCAGGCGCAGCGAGGCAGGACCGCCGCGTTCGTCCGCGACGACGGGGAGCGATACCGCACCACTCCGCAGCACCGAACGGATGCTGCCCCACACCGCCACCAGCGCGGGGTGCGCGATCAGACACGTCTCCAGCGCGAACACCCGCGACGGGTCATCGTGTGCGTGCAGCCCGCCGATCCACCGGCTGCCCGAGCGGCGAAGAGTGAGCGTGAGGCGGCTGCGATACCCCCACGCCTCGCCGGTATCGAGCGGGGGAAGCGTAATCTCGCGGCGGCCGATACGCCGCAACGTCTCCTGCACGATCTGCCGGCGTGCCTGCTGCTGCGTATCCGCATCGAGGTGCTGCAACTGACAGCCCCCGCATCGATCTCGCTCGTAGTGCACACAGGGCGGCTCCACGCGATGCGCCGACGGTGCAAGGATCTGCAAGACCCGTCCACGGCCATGGCGTGCGTACGACACGTACGCGACCTGCGCCACATCGCCAGGCGCCGTGCGTGGCACGAACACGGCCATTCCGTCGGCTCGCGCCACTCCGTCACCACCGGCCGCGATGCGATCGATGGTGAGCGTCTGCACCGATTCCGGGAGTCGCGACGTTCGCGATGGAATATCGCGGCGGGCGGCCTTGCGAGGGGGACGTCGCTTCACGACGGACGCAGCCCCTCGCGACGCGCCACGGCCGCCCACGTCAGCGTGCTGCCACCACGCGCGCTCTCGCCGGCGCCGAGCGCGCCGCTCCCCCCGCTCGTGCCGGCACTCCGCCCGGCCGTGCGCTCCTCATGCGCCACCAGCGCGGCCGCAATGGCTGCCAACCGCAACGTCTCACGATCAGCGGTCGGTGCGGTGAGCGTGGGCAACCGCTGTTCGAGCCACTGGATGCTGATGTCGCCGGACTGGAACTCGGCGTCATCCATCACGCGCAAATGGAACCCGCGCGACGTTTCGATGCCATCGATGGTGAGCTCGTGCAAGGCGCGACGCATCCGCGAGATGGCGAGCGCGCGAGTCGGTGCATGCACGATCAGCTTCGCAAGCATGGGATCGTAGTGCAGGCCAACCTCGCTGCCGGCCTCGATCCCGCCGTCCCATCGCACGCCGGGCCCACTCGGCAAATGCAGGTACTCGATTCGACCCGTACTCGGCAGAAAGCCGTTCGACGGATCCTCGCTCGTGATGCGGCACTCCATGGCCCAGCCCCGCGGCGTGAAATCCTTCTGCGTGAAGGGCAGCTTCTCGCCCGACGCCACGCGGATCTGCCACTGCACCAGATCGATCCCCATGACGAGTTCCGTGACCGGATGCTCCACCTGGATGCGCGTGTT
>NZ_JBIJAW010000048.1:0-16344 GCF_044345575.1 Gemmatimonas sp. | reverse complement strand
CAGGGCGGCGGCCAGAACCAGCAGCGCCGCGGCAAGAAGAACAAGCGTGGGGCGGTCGACCAGGAAGCCGTGTCGGCCAACATCACCAAGACGATGACCGCCATGCGCGGAGCGCCGACGCGCGGCCGCCCCGGTCGTCGATTTGGCGCTGAAATGCGCGCCGAGGCCGAGGAGCAGCGGCAGATCGCGGCCGAGCGCGAACGGAAGACCGTGCGCGTCAACGAATTCATCACGGTCTCCGAACTCGCGCAGATCCTCGGCATCTCCGCCACGCAGATCGTGGGCTTCGCGTTCAAGTCGCTGGGCCTCATGGTCACCATCAACCAGCGACTCGATTTCGACCAGATCGAACTCATCGCCGGTGAGTTCGGCTTCCAGGCCGTCAAGGAAAGCGACTACGCGGCTGATGTGCCCGATCAGGGCGACGAAGACCGCGAGGAAGATCTCCGGCCGCGTCCGCCGGTCGTCACGATCATGGGTCACGTTGACCACGGTAAGACCTCGCTGCTCGACTACATCCGCAAGGCCAATGTCGTGGCCGGCGAAGCGGGCGGCATCACGCAGCACATCGGTGCCTATCACGTGGAGGTGGCCGGCAAGCGCACCATCACGTTCCTCGACACACCGGGTCACGAGGCGTTCACCGCCATGCGTGCCCGTGGTGCCCAGGTCACCGACATCGTCGTCATCGTCATCGCCGCCGACGACCAGGTCATGCCGCAGACGGTCGAAGCCATTTCGCATGCGAAGTCGGCCGGCGTGCCGATCATCATCGCGATCAACAAGGTCGACCTCCCCACGGCCAACATCGAGAAGGTCAAGCAGGACCTGCTGCAGCACGAAGTCGTGCTCGAAGACTTCGGCGGCACAGTGCTGCACTCCGAGATCTCGGCCAAGAAGGGTACCGGCGTGCCGGCACTCCTCGACCAGATTCTGCTGCAGTCCGACATTCTCGAACTCAAGGCCAATCCGTCGCGCCGCGCCGTCGGCTCGGTGGTGGAAGCCCAGCTCGACCAGGGTAAGGGCCCCGTGGCCACCGTGCTGGTACAGAACGGTACGCTCAAGGTCGGTGACGACTACATCTGCGGCATTCACTCGGGTCGCGTGCGCGCCATGCTCGACGAGCGCGGCAAGCAGGTGAAGGAAGCCGGGCCGGCCATTCCGGTGCAGATCCTCGGCCTCACGGGCGTGCCCATGGCCGGTGATCAGCTCCTCGTGGTCGACGACGCCACGGCCGCACGCGAAATCGCGCAGCGTCGTGAACGGCTCGATCGCGAAGCCAAGAGTCGCCGCACCACGCGTGGTGTGGTGTCGCTCGAAGACTTCATGTCGCAGGCCGCTGCCGGCCAGAAGCGCCAGCTGCGCCTCGTCATCAAGGCCGACCAGGGTGGTCCGGCGGAAGCGCTCGCCGACGCCCTGCAGCAGCTCTCGAACAACGAAGTGCAGGTGGAGATCATCCACCGTGCGGTTGGTGCCATCGCCGAAAGCGACATCCTGCTCGCCAAGGCCGCCGGCGCCATCATCATCGGCTTCCACGTGCGTCCCGATAACAACGCGCGGAACGCGGCCGAGCGTGAGGGCGTGGACATCAAGCTCTATCGCATCATCTACGAGGCCGTGGCCGATGTGAAGGCCGCCCTCGAAGGCATGCTGCGCCCGGAAGAACGCGAAGTGGTGTTCGGCGAAGCCGAGGTGCGCGAAACGTTCAAGGTGGCCCGCATCGGCACCATCGCCGGTACCATCGTGCGCTCGGGTATCATCAACCGGAAGGGACGCATCCGCGTTATCCGCGATGGTATCGAGATCTACGACGGCGCTATCGCCTCGCTGCGTCGCTTCAAGGACGACGTCAACGAGGTCAAGGAAGGCTACGAGTGCGGTATCGGCATCGAAAACTTCAACGATCTCAAGATCGGCGACGTGTTCGAGTGCTACCGCACGGAGGAAGTGGCGCGTACGCTCGATCAGGCCTCCAAGACCTGAGGAGGGAACATGGGCGAACCGCGTCGACCTGACCGCGTCGCCGAAGCCATTCGTGAGCAGGTCGCGACCTTCCTGTCGGAAGGCGCGAAGGACCCACGGATCAAAGCGTTCGTCACCGTGACCGCGGTGGACGTGACGCGCGACCTTCGGCACGCGACGGTCTTCGTCAGCCTCATGGGCGACGAAGCCGACAAGAAGTCCACGATGCAGGGGCTGGGCAGTGTCGCCAGCCATCTCCGGTCGGTGCTGGGCAAGACGCTGCGTCTGCGCAATGCACCGGAAATCCATTTCCGGACCGACGAGAGCGTCGCCCGTGCCTCCCGTATCGAGAGTCTGCTCGCGCAGATTCGCGATGATCGGGAGCAGCGGGAGACTACATCGGACGATGCGCCCCACGGTGAGCTGCCGAGCGGCGATCTGCCCGGCAGCGGCGCCACGGGCGCCTGAGCTACCGCGTCCTCTGTTGGTGATGACGGAGCGGGCGCCGTCCTCTTCGCCGACGCCACTCGCGGGTCTGTTGTACGTCGACAAACCTGCGGGGCGGTCGTCGCACGACATCGTCGGCCTTGTGCGCCGGGCGGCGCGCAGTCGACGGGTCGGCCACGCCGGAACGCTCGATCCGTTCGCGACCGGCCTGCTCGTCGTGGCGGTCGGCCAGGCCACACGCCTGCTGCCCCACGTCGTAGGGGAACCCAAGGTGTACGACGCCGTGATCCGATTCGGCGCCGAAACTGACACGGACGACGCCACCGGGACGGTCACGCGTGAAGCGGCGCCCCCCCAGGCCCATGTGCTGAGCGACGCCCACCACGCGCAGCGACTGGCCGCGGAGGCGCAGCTCACCGGCGTCATCGCACAGGTACCGCCGGCCTTCTCGGCGAAGCATGTGGATGGCCAGCGAGCCTACGATCTCGCCCGGAAAGGACGCGACGTCGCCCTGCCGCCCGTCGATGTACGCATCGATGCGTGGCAATGGCTCGGCGCCGACGGTCATGACTTGCACGTCCGCATCACCTGCGGCGGCGGTACGTACATCCGTGCGCTTGCACGCGATCTTGGCCGCGCGCTGGGCTCCGCGGCGCATTGCCACGCCCTGCGCCGTATCGCGAGTGGGCCCGCGCACGTCGACGACGCCGTGACGGTGGAGCAGTTGGCGCCAGGCGCCATCGCCGACGGTCTCATCATGCTCCGGTCGCCGTTGCCGCTCCTCGGCAACGTGGCGCACGAGGTGCTTGACGACGACCAGCTACGCGATCTGCGTCACGGGCGGCCGGTGCGCGCGTCCGTCGATGGCGAGCGGGCGGCCCTGCTGCGCGCCGGCGAGGTCGTCGCCATGGCGGAACGCACCGCGCGGGACCGCTGGCAGCCGCGTGTCGTGCTGCTGGGGGAGCACGCATGAGGCCGCACGCATGAGGCCGCACGCATGAGGCCGCACGCATGAGGCCGCACGCATGACGGCATACGCCATCGACGTGGGTTTACCGCTTGCCGACGGCGCGGTGATCACGGTCGGGACCTTCGACGGGGTGCATCGAGGGCACCAGGACGTGCTGGCGACGCTCGTGCGCCATGCCGAGGCCCGCGGCTTGCCAAGCGTGGTCATTACCTTCGATCCGCATCCGCTCGAGGTGGTGAACCCGGCGGCGGCCCCGCCGCTGCTCACGCTGACCGAGGAAAAGCTCGCCATCTTTGCGCAGACAGGCGTGTCGTACGTGGCCGTGGTGCCGTTCACCCCCGCGCTCGCGGCGCTCGAAGCGGAGCAGTTTGTCGATGAGGTATTGTTGGGGCGGTTCTCCATGCGTGAGCTGCTCGTGGGCCACGATCACGGATTCGGCCGCGGCCGTATGGGAGACATCGAGGTGCTGCGTCAGCTCGGCCGCAGCCGATCGTTCCAGGTAACGGTCCTGCCACCGGTGCACGCCCCCGACGGACACGCGATCAGTTCCACGGCTATCCGCCGATCGGTCGCCGGTGGTGACCTCGCCCGTGCAGCCCTCGGGCTGGGGCGTCCGTACAGTATTTCCGGCACCGTGGAGCGGGGGGACCAGCGGGGGCGTACCATCGGCTATCCCACGCTCAACCTGTCGCCGCCGTCGCCCCGCAAGCTGCTCCCCCCCGACGGCGTGTATGCCGTGCGCGTCCAGCTGCCTGAGGGGCAGTTCGGCGGAATGCTCAACCTCGGGCCCCGGCCGACCGTCGGCGACCACCAGCGCCGCATCGAGACGCACGTGTTCGATGCGGGCGCAGACTGGTATGGGGCGAGGGTGCGACTCGACTTCATCGCCCGTCTGCGAGGCACCCGGCCGTTTGCGGGGCTCGAGGCGCTGAAGACCCAGCTGGCAGAAGACGAAATGCAGGCGCGCCTCATACTGGCTACCGCACAGCCGACCCCGTCCCTAAGTTAAGGGGCTTGGCGCACTTTGCGCCGTTTCTGGCGCCTCTCCAACCGGCGCGCTGACATTCCCCCTGGCCACCGGCATCGATGGCAAACCTGAAGTACCGCGTCCTGCTCATCGTAGGACTCTTCGCGGCCTCCGCATGGGCCCTCTTCCCGCGCACCGTCGTTGAACGGGTCAAGCGCGATGGCGTGTTCGTGTACGACACCGTGCGTCGTGTCCCGCTCAAGCGTGGGCTCGACCTCCAGGGTGGCATGCACCTGACGCTCGAAGTCGACGAGTCGAAGCAGGCAGTTGCCGACAAGTCCGAAGCACTCGACCGTGCGCTCAAGGTCGTGCGTCAGCGTATCGACGAATTCGGCGTGGCCGAACCGGTCGTGCAGAAGGTCGGCACTGATCGCATCATCGTCGAACTGCCCGGCATCGACGACGCCGAGCGCGCACAGGACGTGGTGCAGAAGTCCGCGTTCCTCGAGTTCCAGATCACCGACGAATCCGGCGCGCTCGACAAGGCTATGCCGCGGTTCGACGAAATCGCGCGTGCCGCCGGCATCGCGGTCGGCTCGCAGGGTGGCGCTGCCACCGCCGGCGACACAGCCAAGTCCACGTCGGTGAACTCGCTGCTCACGCAGAAGACCGACACGGCGGCAAAGAGCGACAGCGCCGCGAAGGACAGTACGGCGGCTGCCGCCACCACCGGTGCGGATACGGGCGCGGCCAAGCCGGTCGCGGGCGGCTTGTTCGCCACGAACATCGTCCCCGGTCAGATTCCCGGCCAGTACATCGTGCCGGAAGCGGCGTTCCCCGCCATCGAGCGCGCGCTGCAGCTTCCCGCCATCCAGGCGGCCATGCCGCCGGGCAAGGTGATCCGCTGGGGCGTGATCGACTCGCTGCAGGCCGGTGCGCAGCGCTTCCGTCCGCTGTACGTGCTCGACGCCCGCCCGATCATCACGGGCGAGGTGCTCACCGATGCGCGTCCGAACACCGACCCGGTGGAAGGCAACGTCGTGCAGTTCACCCTCAACAATGAGGGCGCCCGCCGCTTCAAGGTGGAAACGGGCAAGCACATCCGCGACAACATGGCCATCGTGCTCGACCAGAAGGTCATCACGGCGCCCACGTTGCAGAGTGCGATCGGCCGCAACGGGCAGATCACGCTTGGCGGCGGTTCGCTGCAGGCCGCGCAGGACCTCGCGCTCGTGCTCCGCGCCGGTGCGCTTCCCGTGCCGCTCAAGGTGGCCGAAGTGCGGCAGATCGGTGCCAGCCTCGGTAACGACTCCATCAACAACGGCATCATCGCCCTCGTGGTGGCGTTCGCGCTCGTCCTCGGCATCATGGTCGGCTACTACCGCTTCTCAGGCGCGCTCGCCGTGGCGGCGCTGCTGCTCTACATGGTGTACACGATGGCGATGCTCGCCGGCTTCAACGCCGTGCTCACGCTCCCCGGGCTCGCCGGCTTCGTGCTCTCCATCGGTATCGCGGTCGATGCCAACGTGCTGATCTTCGAGCGTATCCGTGAAGAACTCGATCACGGCAAGTCGGTGCGACTCGCCGTTGAGGAAGGCTTCAAGCACGCGCTCAGCGCCATCGTCGATACGTCGGCGGCCACCATCCTCTCGGGCATGGTGCTCTACCAGTACGGCACCGGTCCGGTGCGCGGCTTCGCCGTCACGCTCGTTGCCGGCCTCGTCGCTTCGCTGTTCACCGCGATCTTCGTGACCAAGACTTTCTTCCTGATCTGGATGAACCGCGACCGCGGCGCCCAGACGCTGAGCATCTGAGGCCGTCATGCTGCGTATCTTTCACGACACCAAGTACGAGTTCATCAAGCACTGGAAGCTCGCCGTCATTCTCACGGTCGCTTTCATCTTTGCCGGGCTCGTCACCTTCGGCATCACCGGCGGTGTGAACTACAGCATCGAGTTCACCGGCGGCACGCTCATGCAGGTGCAGTTCAAGCAGGCCCCCGACGTGTCCGTCGTGCGTGGTACGCTCGACAAGGCGGGGATCACTGGCACCGAAATCCAGCAGTACGGTGGCCCGCTCGACTATACCATCCGTGCGCGCGACGAGAAGCAGGTCGAGGAGCAGGCGGCTGGTGCTGAGGGCATCTCCAAGCAGATCGGGGCGGCGCTCGAGAAGCAGTTCGGTGAGGGCAACGTGACGATCGTGCGGACCGAAGCGGTCGGGCCCAAGGTCGGCGCAGAGCTGCGCAGCGGTGCGGCCATGGCCATGCTCATTGCCTCGCTCTTCACGCTCGTCTACCTCGCCATCCGCTTCGACTGGCGCTTCGGCGCAGCGGCCGTGCTCTCCACGGCACACGATATTCTGGTCACGTTCGCCTTCATCAAGTTGACGAACCTCGAGGTCTCGCTGACCGTGGTCGCGGCCATCCTCACGCTGCTCGGCTACTCGGCCAACGATACGATCATCATCTTCGATCGTGTGCGTGAGAATCTCCGTAAGCCGCACAAGGGCATGACGCTGGCCACGATTCTCGATCGCTCGATCAACGAGACGCTGCCGCGCTCCATCATGACGCACGCCACCACGCTGCTCGCCACGCTGGCGCTGCTCGTGCTGGCGGGTGAGGTCATCCGTCCGTTCGCGTGGGTCATGGCATTCGGTGTGTTCGTGGCCACCTTCTCGTCCATCTACGTGGCCGGACCGGTGCTGCTGTGGATCGAGAGCAAGTACCCGCGTAACGACGACAGCGCCACCGCGCTCGCGGCACGCGCGGGTAAGGATGCCACGCCGCCTGGCAGCCGCGGTGGTCGCGGTGCGGAGCGCCTCGCCGCGCGCTGAACGCGTCGTGAGTCGCGCACAGACTCCGGTGCACGTGGGCGAATTCGCTGACAGTCACGTGCACCTGGCCAGCTCGGCGTTCACCGACGATGTGGACGCCGTGATCGAACGGGCTCGCGCTGCAGGTGCGCGGGCCCTCGTCTGTATCGGTGAGTCTCCGGAGGCCGCCGAGCGAGCGCAGCAGATCGCGGCACGCCATGCCGACCTGGTCTTCCATACCTGTGGGCTTCATCCCCACGATGCGAACGAGTGGGACGGCGAGCGTCATCCACGCGCCATTCGCGACGCGGCAGCGCGCGGCGCCGTGGCCGTGGGAGAATGTGGCCTCGATTACCACTACGAACACGCACCGCGAGCGGTGCAGCGCCAGACACTCGCGGCGCAGGTCGAACTAGCGGCCGAACTCGACCTCCCCATCGTGCTCCATACCCGCGACGCCGAGGAGGACACGCGCGACATGCTCGCCGACGCGGCGAAGGCGCGGGTACGTGGCGTGCTCCACTGTTTCACCGGATCCGAGTTGCTGGCCGAGGCCGCGCTCGCGGTGGGATGGTACGTCTCGTTCAGTGGCATCATCACCTTCCGCAACTGGCACAGTGAGGCGCTGTTGCGTCTCGTGCCCGACGATCGACTGCTGGTGGAATCCGACGCGCCCTATCTGGCGCCGGTGCCCAACCGTGGCAAGCGCAACGAGTCGGGATGGGTGCCGCACACCGTCGCACGACTGGCCGCGGCGCGCGGGAGCGACACCGACGCCATCGCGGCGATCACCTTGCAGAACACCCGTACGTTTTTCCGTCTGCCCACCCCTTCGCCCGAGTCATTCCGATGAGTCTCGAAACCTTGCACACCGATCACGCGCCCAAGGCGATCGGCCCCTACGCGCAGGCCGTGAAGGCCAATGGCTTCCTGTTCACCGCCGGTCAGATCCCGCTGCATCCGGTCACGATGGAGGTCGTGGAGGGTGACGTGGCAGCGCAAACGGAGCAGGTGCTCGCCAATCTGTCGGCGGTGCTCGCGGAAGCCGGCGTCACCTGGAACCATGTGGTGAAGACCACGTGCTTCCTGCGCACGATGGATGACTTCGCGGCCTTCAATGGCGTGTACGCGCGCGTGCTCGGTGATGCCCGTCCGGCACGCTCCACCGTTGCCGTGGCTGGCCTGCCGCGCAATGTGAGCGTGGAGGTCGAACTCGTCGCGGCCCTCCCGGCGCGCTGAGGAGTACCAACCGCATGATCGCTGCCGCACTCATCCGGGCCCTGCGTTCTGGCGGGAGCCGGTCGCTGATGCAGACGGGCCTCATGGCCGGCCTGGTCGGTGGTGCGGTAGCGTCGGCGGACGCACAGAAGGCCCCCGCCGACACGGTGCGTCAGCCGCGCGATACGGTGACCAGGGTCGCGCCCAAGACGGCCGCCGCGGCCGGACCAGTCGCGGCCCGCGGACGGTTCACACCGCCGATCACGCCACGCCGTGCCTTCGTGTACTCGGCGATTGTGCCCGGCCTCGGGCAGGCGCGCCTCGATCGCGGTTCGTCCGGCGCGCTCTTTGCCGCCGTTGAGTTGGCGGCGGTCGTCATGGTGCGTCGTAGCCACGCTGATCTCCGCGAGGCTCGTCGATATCGCACCGATACGCTGCCCACCAACTTCACTGTCGGTCCTGGCGGCACGCTCACACCCGTTGAGCGAGTTACGGGCCGGTACGATGCCGACCTGGTGCGGACCCGGCGTCTGCACGTGGAAGACTGGCTGGCGGCCCTCGCCTTCAATCACCTGTTTGCTGGCGCCGATGCGTTCGTGGCCGCGCAACTCTGGGATATGCCCCTACGGGTGACGGCGGCCCCATCACCCAACGGCACGGTCTTCGCGGCCTCGCTGCGCTTCTGAGGCGCCGTCGGCACCTCGACGCGTCCCGTGCGTCAATCCGGACGCGTGATCGACTCGATCACGTCAACGTCTCCCGACGCTGACCACTGACGACGGCTGATCGCGTCGTCGTCGATGACCAGAAACTGATGGTCGAGATACCACGCGCCAGCATTACCGTAGACCCCGCGACCGGCCGCGGTGAGCGTGGGAACGTGCGAGTGGCCATGCACCACGAGGCGTGGTCCGTCGGCGGCGGTGAGCGCCGCGGTTCCGACCGCCAGCAGTCCACTCCCGCCGTCGCGCGCGCGCCCTTTGCGACTCGTCTTCGAACTGCGCATGGCCACGCGTGTCGCAAAGTCCGGGTGCAGCCATGAATACGCGGCAATCGACCACGGATGGCGCAGTACCGTACGCAGCCGCCGGTACGGCGCATCTTCCTTGGTCCGGAGGCCATCGCCGTGCGCGAGGAGGGTCTCCCACCGGCCGATACGCCCGCGCCACGGCTCCAGGGTGTAGGTGGCCCCCGTCTCCAGCGCGAGCGTCTCGCCTCCCCAGCAATCGTGATTCCCGCCGATCCACAGCACGGGAACACCGGCGTCACGCAAATCGGCCAGCGCGGCCAGCACCCGAAAGCCGGTCCGCGGCATGGCATGCTCCCACGCGAACCAGAAGTCGAAGAGGTCGCCCATGATCACCAGCGAGCGGGCGGTCTCCGGGAGCAGGCGCAAATGCCGTAACAGCCGACGTTCTGAGTCGGCCGACGCGACGCCAAGATGCACGTCGCCGAGGACATGGCATGGGGTAGGGAGCACGGCATCAGTCTAACCCCACGCCGCCAAGGCGACAAACGAGCGCCCACGGATGCGTCGATCGCCTCCAGCCGACATTTTGCAGGCATGGCTTTCGAAACCGTTTCCGAATTGCGTGTCCGGTATGCCGAGACGGACCAGATGGGTGTGGTCTATCACGCCAATTATCTCGTGTGGTGCGAGATCGGGCGCACGGACTTCATTCGCCACGCGGGGCGCAGTTACGCCGACCTCGAACGCGATGGGGTGCTCCTCGCGGTCTCCGACGCGTCGCTGCGGTTCCACGCCTCGGCGCGCTACGACGATCCCATCAAGGTGTACACCTCGCTATCGGCGGTGGGTTCGCGTGGCATGTCGTTCGATTACCGTATCGAGCGGGCGGACACGCACAGCATGCTGGTGCGCGCGGCGACGTCGCTCGTCTGCATCAATCGCGAGGGGCGCCTCACCACGTTGCCGCGTGAGGTGCGGGCGTGGCTCGAGGCGGCCATGAACGGGGAGCACTCGGCGTCGGAGGGCATGCTGAATGACTGATCAGTCGCTATTGCGTGGCGCGCTCGCGCTGGCCCTCGCCGTACTTGCTGCATGCGGACGCAGCTCCACCGCGAGTGTGGCCGCCCCGCCTGTACCAGCGCCGGCGCCGTTGCTGATCAGCGCGGAAGCGCGGTTGCTGGAGATGCTCGATCAGCGGCGCATGGACACGGCGTTGGTGGATGTTCTGCTCGCCGATACTAGCGGCACGCTCCGGGCGAGGACCGCGCTGGCGGTCGGGCAGAATCGCATTCGCCTACGCTACCCCGCGTTGCGCCGGCTGCTGCTCGATGGCGACACGGCGATCGCTGCCAATGCCGCGTATGCCCTGGGGATCGCGCGCGACTACGAGTCCGTGCCGGCCCTCGCGCGCGCGGTGGGAGGCGCACCGGATGCTGTCGCGCGCGAGGCCGCGTGGGCCCTCGGCGAAATGGGGGAGATGGGGAGAACGGTGATTCTGCAATCGCTCGGCGAGGGGCTTGGCGTTCCCGTGGCCCAGAGTCCTATCGCGGTGCGCGCTCCTCTCGTCCGTGCCGCGATGGTGCTCGCCACAGTGAAGTTGCGAAATGCCCCCATGAGCGTGGTCACGCCGTGGTTGGCTGATCCCTCGCCAGACGTTGTGCGGGCGGCTGCGTATGTCGTCGGGCGTCTTCGCGCGCCTGCCGGAGTACGCGCGATGTTCGCCGTGGCGGCGTATCCAGACGAGGAGGTCAGACAGTATGCCGCACGGGCTTTCGCGCGCAGTGCTGCCGGCGATTCGTTGGCGCCGCGCGCGCGTGAAGCGCTTAAGCTGCTCCTGCGAGACGAGAACGAGCGGGTGCGCATCAATGCCACGCAAAGTGCAGCCTCGTATGGTGCGGTGATGGCGGAAGAGCTCGACGTGCGTTGGCGCGATCCGGTACGCAATGTGCGGGTGACGCTCGCCGAATCATTCGCTGACGTGGGAGCGCGCGACCTGGCGCGATGGCAGCGGGCGTGGGATGCGGATACGATGCTCGCCGTGCGGCGCCTCCTGCTGCAGCAGGCGCGCAAGAACGCGCTCCCGCTGTTCGCCGGCGTGGAGATGCAATGGGCGCGGCACGCCGATTGGCGCTATCGCGTCGCCTCGATGGGGAGCGCCGAGCGCGGCGCGTTGATGGACAGCACCGTGCCGAGGTTGCTCGAGAATGATCCGGATCGCCGCGTTCGCCGCGAGGCGATGGCGCGGCTCGCTCCACGCCAGAGCGCGGCGCCAACGGGGCCGCGGTCTACGACGCCGGTGGCGCGGCCTCTCGCCGATTACGAACAGCTCGTGCAGCGCTATTGGCGGCAGGCTGAGTCGCCGAGGGCCATTGTGGAAACGGAGCAGGGCACCATCACCCTCGAACTCTTCGGAGACGAGGCGCCACTGGTCGTGGAGGCATTCACCCGCCTCGCGCAGACCGGCAGGTATCGGAACACGACCTTTCATCGCGTGGTACCCAACTTCGTGGTGCAGGACGGCGACATCGCCAATGGCGATGGGGATACGGAGCCGCCATTCACCCTGCGCGAGAGTTGGACGCGGCGGCGGCACGGACGCGGGTGTCTTGGACTCGCGACGGCCGGACCGGATACCGGCGGCAGTCAGTTCTATTTCTGCCACTCCACCCAGCCGCATCTCGACGGGGGATACACCGTATTCGGTCGCGTCATCGATGGGTTCGACGTGATGGATCGTCTCGTGCAAGGAGATCGCATGATACAGGTCCGGATTCCGTGAGTCATCGTCTGGCCTATGCCATCGGTCGCGTTCGGCGTCTGGTCGTCGTGTTCGGTGTCGGTCGTGCGGTGCTGGCAATTGGACTTGTGGCCATCGCCGGGTGTGCGCCGCTGGCGCGTCCGTTAGCGGGCGCACCCACGCGCGCGGTGCTCCCGCCCACGGTGATCCCGGCGGCGCCCACGGTGTTGCGCTTCACCTGGTCGTACAAGGACGAAACGTTCGAGGCCAACGGCGACGGCGCCGTCCGGCGTCAGGGCCCCGACCGGGCGCGACTCGACTTTTTTCTGCGCAATGGGATGGCGGGCGGGTATGCCATTCTCGTGGGGGATTCGCTCACTATCCCGGGAATCGATCTGGTGAAGCGCATGCTCCCCCCTGTACCGCTCCTCTGGGCCTCGCTGGGGCGGCTGGCGGTGCCGGCCACGACCGACACGGTCGCGCGCCTGGACGGAGACACACTGCGTGCGGATCTGGGGACACTGCGCGGGCGTGATGCATCCGCGGCTGATGGGCGCGCCTGGCGTGTGACCTTTGCCGGGCGCGAGCTGGCACGCGTCGAGCGCATCGAGGGCGGAAGGCTCGTCGAGTGGATGACACGAGGGCCGGGGGACGACGGTGCGCTCCGGTTGGAGTATGTTCATGAGAAGGGCAAGCGCCGGTTGGCCATTGCCGTGTCCGACACCACGATTGTCGAGGGGTTTGATGACGCCATCTGGCGCCGCCGGTGAGCCGCACCGGACCGGGGCGGTTGCAGAGGCCACTGGCACTGCACGAGTCCGCAGCGTTGCCCTGACGAGGCGCGAGTCTGTGCGCGCGCTGGTGCGCGGCCTCGCGTTGGCCGCGGCGGCCAGTCCGCTCGTGGCGGCGTCGTCCGCCTGCTACGGCTTCTCAGGCGGTGGTGGGTTGCCACGCAATCTGAAGACGGTCGCCATTCAGCCGTTCGACAATCAGACCGCGGCGCCAGAGCTGCAGCGCGAATTGTTCGATCAGCTGCGACAAGTGCTGCGGGATCGGTTGAATCTTCGCGAAGCCCCCGAGGCCAAGGCCGATCTGGTCGTACGCGGTACCATCGTCAGCTACGATGTCGACTTGCCGCTCGGCGCCTCGGCCGACGCGCGCAATACCGCGTCCACCCGCCGCCGCCTGCAACTCACGATCGATGTCGAGATCGTCGAGTCGGCAACGACCCGCGTGTTGCTCAACAAGAAGGGCCTGTCGCGCGAGGGCCAGTATGCGGAGGGGGGCGAAGCGACTGGTCGCAAGAATGCCATCGAAAGCATCATGGCCGACATCGTCGAGGGAGTGCAGTCGCAGTGGTAATGGGTGCGGCTCCGCGTCCCCCCGCCTCGAAAGTCATGACCTGGGACACCGCTGCGCAGTGGCGCACGACGGTGCACGGGGCGGTGGTGTTCACCAACGGCGTATTCGACTTGCTACATCCCGGCCATATCGAGGTGCTTGATATGGCGCGTCGCGAAGGCACCGCCCTCGTGGTGGGACTCAACAGCGACGCGTCGGTGAAGCGTCTCAAGGGCCCGTCGCGGCCGGTGCGGAACACGGCGGAGCGTGCCATCGTGCTGGCCGGGCTCGAGTCGGTAGACGCCGTGGTCGTCTTCGATCAGGACACGCCGTTCGAGCTCGTGCAGCGGTTGCAGCCCGATGTCATCGTCAAGGGCGGTGATTATTCTCCCGACACCATCGTCGGCGCCGATCTGGTCGCTGCGCACGGCGGTCGCGTGGTCGTCGTGCCGCTCGTCGCTGGTCAATCCACCACCTCCATCATCGAGAAGCTTCGTGGCTGAATCCATTAACTCCCTGGTCGCGCGGATGGGCCGTACCAACGGCGATTTGCGCGCGGTCTCCATCGAGCGCGGGGCGGTACCATACGCCGAGGGGTCGTGTCTCGTGAGCTTCGGCCGGACGCGCGTGTTGTGTGCTGCGTCGGTGGAGACGGGAGTGCCGGGATGGAAGAAGGGCTCCGGTGAGGGATGGGTGACGGCGGAGTACGCCATGCTGCCGCGGGCGACGCGCACGCGGGTATCGCGTGAGCGCTCGCAGGTGGGTGGGCGGACGCAGGAGATTCAGCGCCTCATCGGGCGTAGCGTGCGGGCTATGCTCGACGGGTTTGCCTTCGGTGAGTTCACGGTGAAGGTCGACTGTGACGTGCTGCAGGCGGACGGCGGAACACGGACGGCGGCCATCACGGGGGCGTGCGTCGCCGTGCACGATGCCTTCGCGTGGATGGTGGCCACCGGTCGGTTGGCGGAGTCCCCTGTGCGGCGTCGCGTGGCCGCGATCAGCGTGGGCGTCATCGATGGTGAGCCGCGCCTCGACTTGGACTACGATGAGGACGTGCGTGCCGGGGTCGACATGAACGTGGTCATGAGCAGTGAGGGGCGTTTCGTGGAAGTGCAGGGCACCGGTGAGCACGGCACGTTCGCGCGCGACGAACTCGATGGGCTTCTTGATCTGGCCGTGCGCGGGATCGGTCAGCTGGATGCGATGCAGGTGGCGGTGCTTGCCACGCCGTTGCCGATGCCCGTGTGAGTGCCGTTGTGTCCGGACCGTCGCGTGAACTCGTGCTCGCAACGCGGAGCGCGGGGAAGCTTCGGGAGCTTGAGCCGCTGCTCGCACAGCATGGTTGGACGGCGATCACACTCGAGCGCCTGGGTGTCCCGGTCGCCGAGGACGAAGAGGCGCTCGAAGTATTCGAGACGTTCGAGGGCAACGCCCTCGCCAAGGCGCGCTACTTCGCTGCGCTGACGGGGCGTGTGGTCGTGGCTGACGACTCGGGGTTGGCGGTCGACGCGCTCGGCGGGCGCCCGGGGGTACACAGCAAGCGATGGTCGGGGAGTGCGCTCGAAGGGGCAGCGCTCGACGCATTCAACAACGCGTATCTGCAGGCGCGTCTCACGGAGGCTGCGCAGGTCGGACGTAGCAGTCGGGAGGCGGCGTACCTCTGCGCGGCCGCCTGCGTGTGGCCAGCGGGTGAGGTGTGCGTGGTGGGGGAGACGCGCGGGCGCTTACTTCATGAGGCGCGAGGAACCGGTGGGTTTGGGTACGATCCGTACTTTTTCTCACATGATCTGCAGGCGACGTTTGCCGAGGTCGATCGTGATCGAAAGGCGGTGGTGAGTCATCGCGGTCGGGCATTTCGCGCACTGTTTGACGAACTCGCGAGTTTTTTCTCGTCAGCAGTTGACCCGGACGCCCGGTCGGGATAACATACCCCGCCGCTGGAAGGCGGTGCTGATGTGCGGGGCGTAGCGTAGCCCGGTATCGCGCCTGCTTTGGGAGCAGGAGGTCGCCGGTTCGAATCCGGCCGCCCCGACTCTGCCGTACCAGCGGATCGGTGGTCGCAGTCAGGTGCCCGTGAGGGTGACCAAGCATGTGCAGGCGCCAGTAGCTCAGATGGATAGAGCGGCAGCCTTCTAAGCTGTTGGTCGGGGGTTCGAATCCCTCCTGGCGCGTAAGCCGCTTCGTAGGACGGCGGGCGAAGTAACCGCACCCTTAGCTCAATGGTAGAGCAGCTGACTCTTAATCAGTAGGTTCTAGGTTCGAGTCCTAGAGGGTGCACTTCGCGGCGGTCGCGCAAGCGACCGCCGCGCTTTTATCTCCGGACTAAAGCTGCGACGGGCAGCGACCGAGATACAAAGGGCGGGTGATGGCGTGTGCGGTGCGGGCACGCCGGCCTTCGGAGCGGTGGATTGCCCGAGGGAAAGAATTCAGGGGGGGGCTTGCGCTTTGGTTCAGAACCGGCGACTATAGCGACCCTTCGCGAAAGCTGTCACTCGACGGCCGACGCAGTGGGCCAGGTGTTTCGGTGGTGTGGCGCGATTTCGATCAGCGCCGTGGCCTCGAAAAAAGAAGCGAAGGGCAGTTGACAACTTCGCATCAACTTGGTAAATATATGGGCTGCCGCTGAAAACGCGGCTTTCAAAAAGATCTAAGTCACGCAGCCGCAAGCGGTTGCGAGTCGATAGAAGTTGGACGCTGTTTGAAAACTGAGAGAGATCGATGGATGTGCGGGGCGGTGTCTATGACCTGCGGCTGATCAGGGCTGCAGCGAGACATCAAACCTGAATTTCTGTGATTCCGTGCGGATCGCCTGCTTTGGCGGGATGGATCCCATGGGAGAGCCTATCAAAAGGCTCCAAAGGGTAACCATTGGAGAGTTTGATCCTGGCTCAGGACGAACGCTGGCGGCGTGCTTA
>NZ_JBIJAW010000244.1:0-5119 GCF_044345575.1 Gemmatimonas sp. | reverse complement strand
AGGATCGCCATCCGGTTCCGTCCGAGGCAGTGCTCCGCGCGCTTTGTATGAGTGCCGAGGCAGTGAGGGACGTCTTGCAGCGCGGGGAGCCCCTGCTGACATAGCGCGCTCTCAATATGCTCTTAAACAGTCAACGAGCGGTCCGCGATGGCCGTTCGCAGGCTGAAAGCGGGCGCGGGCAGTCAGCTGCACTCGTGCTACTGGCCGTTGCCACGGGTGGAGTTTCCGCAAGGCGATCGTAATATTCTTGGCGAGCTCAGCCGTAGGTACAGTGGCCTGGACTCCCATCACCAAGATCGTCTCGTTGATTCGCCCCGTTTCCACTGCAGGTGCCTCCTGAGTCCGCCCGACCCATCTCCCGCGTCCGCCCGGTCTGTCAGGTTTGACCCCGCCGGTCTGCTCGATGCGCTTGAACAGTGTGATCGGCCTCTATGGCTGGTCAGCGAACCAAACCTCACGGGTGAACGGCTCGGGGTGATCCTGGGCGACGCGGGGCCCCTTCCCACGGCCCTGCTCCCCCGCCAGGTGCTCCGCGCTCAGTTGCCGGCGCTCCATGCCGAGTGGCTCGGGAACCGGGGATTTGCCGAAGAACACGGGTGCCGGTTTCCTTATGTCGTCGGGTCGATGGCCACCGGGATCGCGTCGGTGGATTTGGTCGTGGCGGCGGCGCGAGCTGGATTCCTCGCCTTTTTCGGTGCAGGGGGGCTGGCGTACGGGACTGTCGAACGCGGTATCGATGAGATTGCCCGCAGGCTCGCCAGCACTCCCACCGCCGCGTGGGGCGCGAACCTGATTCACTCGCCCGACCAGCCCGCTCTCGAGGAGCAGCTCGTTGACCTGTTTCTAGCACGCGGCGTCTCGCGGATCGAAGCCTCGGCGTTCATGGCCCTCTCGCCTGCCGTCGTGCGCTACAGCGCCACCGGGCTCACCCAAGATCGACAGGGGCGTATTCTCCGCCGTCACCGCGTCATGGCAAAGATCAGCCGGCCCGAAGTCGCGCGACACTTCCTGCAACCACCGCCGGAGAGCCTGCTCGAGGCGTTGCTTTCGCGGGGGGCGTTAACGACTGACGAAGCGCGCCTCGCGGCACTGGTTCCGATTGCCGACGACGTGACCTGTGAAGCGGATTCCGGTGGGCACACTGACCGACGCCCCCTCTCGGCTCTCCTTCCCGTGATTCGTCGCCTGCGAGACGAATTGGCCCCTGCTCTAGGCTGGCCACGTCCCGTCCGTATCGGCGCTGGGGGCGGATTGGCTGATCCGGAATCGATTGCCGGCGCCTTCGCCCTCGGTGCCGACTATGTCGTCACCGGCACCGTGAATCAGACAGCACGTGAAAGTGGGACCTCAGACCTCGCACGGCAGATGCTAGCGCACGCCGGGATCGCGGATGTTATCATGGCGCCCGCCGCGGACATGTTCGAATTGGGCGTAGACGTACAGGTCCTCCGTCGAGGCACCCTGTTCGCACAACGCGGCCGTAAACTGTACGAAACGTACCGAGCCTACGATTCCTGGACGGCAGTACCGGAACCCCTGCGTTCACAGATCGAGCGCGACATTCTGCAACGGAGCTACCAAGAGGTGTGGGAGGAATGCGTCCGCTTCTGGACGGCACGCGAACCCGCGCAGATCAAACGCGCGGAGGAGGATCCTCACCATCAGATGGCCCTCGTGTTTCGCTGGTATCTCGGCAACTCGAATCGGTGGGCGCGTGATGGCGTGACCGAACGTCGCAACGACTTTCAGATCTGGTGCGGCCCAGCCATCGGTGCTTTCAACGCCTGGACGGCCGGGAGCTACCTGGCTGATCCGGCGCAGCGCACGGTCGCGGACATCGGATTGAATCTTCTCGCAGGAGCCGTGCGGTGCACCCGGATTCATCAGCTTCGAACAGCGGGAGTCGCCATCCCGCCGACCGCGCATCGTTTCGTCCCGCGGCCGCTGCAGGTGCAATCGTGAGCACGGGTGCCATTGCCGTCGTCGGTCTCTCCACGCTGCTACCGGAGAGCGCCGACCTCACCACGTTCTGGGAGAACGTGCGGGAAGCGCGTGACTGCTTCACGGATGTCCCCGTCTCGCACTGGCGCATCGAGGACTATTTCGATCCGACGCCACGCGCCAAGGACAAGACCTACGGCAAACGTGGCGGATTCATTCCGAAGGTCCCTTTTGACTCGTTGAAGTTCGGGCTGCCGCCGTCGGCGCTACCGAGCACCGACGTTTCACAGATTCTCGCCCTGCTCGTCGCGCAGCGGTGCCTGGCTGATGCAGACCATGGAATGCCTGAGCGATTCGACCGCAAGCGTACGAGTGTGATTCTTGGTGCGTCGGCGACAACCGCGCTGCTATCACATATGTCTGGACGCATGGCGCGTCCGATGTGGCGGGCGGGCTTGCTTGCGGCAGGATTTGATGAAGACACGGTCGACGCGGCGTGCAGTGCCATTGCCGACCAGTTCGTTGGCTGGCAGGAGTCGACCTTTCCCGGTCTGTTGGGCAACGTCATTGCGGGCCGCATCGCCAACCGGTTCGACTTGGGTGGTACCAATTGCGTCCTCGATGCGGCATGCGCGAGTTCGCTCGCTGCGCTCGCGATGGCCATAGAGGAGTTGCGCAGCGGTCGGGCCGACACCGTGCTCTCCGGCGGCGTCGATGCGTTAAATGACATTTTGATGTACATGTGTTTCTCGCAGACCCCGGCGCTATCGCTCACCGGGGACTGCCGGCCGTTCTCCGATCGGGCCGACGGCACGATGATGGGAGAGGGGCTCGCCATGTTCGCGCTTCGTCGTCTCGAGGATGCGGAGCGGGACGGGCACAAGATCTACGCAATCCTTCGCGGCATGGGATCGAGCTCCGATGGGCGCGCGAAAAGCGTGTATGCGCCGCGTCCGGAAGGCCAGATGCTGGCGTTGCGCCGTGCCTATGAGGATGCCGGCTATGGACCTGAGACCGTAGAGCTGGTCGAAGCGCACGGCACAGGCACGGTAGCGGGCGATGCAGCCGAATTCGCCGCGCTACATGAGGTCTTCGCCGCGGCGGATCCTTCGCGCACACAGTGGGTGGCTTTGGGCTCGGTGAAGTCGCAAATCGGGCACACCAAATCGGCTGCCGGTGCCGCGTCGCTGGCCAAGGTCATTCTATCGCTGCAGCACCGCACCCTGCCACCAACTCTCAAGGTAGAGCGCCCTAACCCATCACTGCAGCTCGCGTCAACGCCCTTCTATCTCAGCACAACGACGCGTCCGTGGTTTCAGCGTCAGACACATCCCCGACGCGCGTCGGTGAGCTCGTTCGGGTTCGGTGGGTCGAACTTTCATGTAACGGTCGAAGAATACTGCGGCCCGTCACCGGCGCCGCGGACCGCCGGAGCGCCGACGTACCTCATCCTCCTCGCCGGTACCGATGATCCCGCCATCCTCGCGGCGTCTGCATCCGTGGCGGACCGGCTCCAAAGTGCCGACCAACTAGCAGCATATGCCCGAGCGTCGCAGATGACATTCGACGCCGCGGCACCGGTGCGCGTCGCGCTTCTCGTGAGCGATTACGAGGAGGTATCGAGCATCGTGACGGAAATGCGGGAAGCGCTAGCGACAGGGACCGCATTACACCGCACTCCCCGGGTCCTCGTACGTCGCGGTGCGCCCTTTGCCCCGCGAGAGGTCGCGTTCGTCTTCCCAGGCCAGGGTAGTCAGTACGTCGGGATGGGGTGCGACCTTGCGGTGCACTTCCCGGACGCATTCGAGGCGTGGCAGCACGCGGTCAGCCGCATCCGCGACGGTGTCGTGGATTTGGGTGAGCGGGTGTTTCCACGTCCCGTGTTCGACGACGACTCGCGCCGTGAGCTGGACCGGCGCCTTCGCGCGACGGAGTGGGCTCAGCCAGCGCTCGCCGCGGCCAGCCTTGCCCAACTGGCGCTGCTCGACAAAATCGGACTGCGACCGCATGCGGCCCTTGGCCACAGCTTCGGTGAACTGGTGGCATTGCACGCCAGCGGTGCCTTCTGCGCTGGGACCCTTCTGGACCTCGCGCGCGCCCGCGGACTCGCGATGGCAGCCTGCGCCCCCGATGTGGCGGGAACAGCCGCGGACGCTGGGGCTATGCTCGCAGTCTCTGCCGACATTCAGACGGTACGAAACCTCCTCGACCGCTCAGGGGAAACGACCGTCGTGGTGGCCAATGATAATCACCCCAAGCAGGTGGTGTTAAGCGGTCCGTCCACAGCCGTGACGGCCTTCGCCACCGTTCTCACGACGGCAGGGCTTTCCCACCAGCGATTGCCCGTGGCTGCTGCCTTTCATTCCCCGCTCGTGGTGGGGGCTGCGACGCAGTTCGCGCGGACCCTCCAGGAGACCAATCTGGCAGCACCAGCGTTTCCGGTGATTGCCAATACCTCTGCCACGTCGTACACGAGCGACGTGAACGAGCTGCGCACACAGCTCACGGCGCAGCTGGCGCAACCGGTGCGCTTCCGCGAAGGGGTCGAGACGTTGTATGCCTCAGGTTGCCGGGTGTTCGTGGAAGTCGGCGCGGGCACCGTGCTGAGCGGGCTGATCCGCAAATGCCTGAGCGACCGCGCGCATACCGTCGTCTCTCTCGACAATCCAGCGGCACATGGCGTGACCGCGTGGTGGACCGCGATGGCCGAGCTTGCCACACTCGGCCTACCAATGAATTTGGCGGCGCTGCATCACGTGACGACGCCGTTCGATGCCGTCCCGGCGCCCGCGACGGGCGCGACCGTGACCGCCGTCGGCGGCGCGAACCTCGGCAAGCCATATCCGCCCCCAGCTGCTTCGGAGACGCTCGGTGTTCCTGCGCCAGTGCGGCCAGTCGGGCCAGCGCCGACGACGGCGTCTCCCTCACCTGCGATTGAGGTTGCCAACGATGGGCCACCGCCCTCGCTTGAACGACTTGATGATTCCGACTTCGATATCGCCCAGTCCCTTTACGAGACGTCCGCCCCCATGACCGAATTCGTCCAGTCGCAGATCCTCGAGGCGCAGCGCCTCACCCAGCAAGCGATCCTCGAGTCGTTTGCCATGACCCTGCGTGGGATGGGCGGAGGTGCGGAGGGCGTCCCCGCGCTGACGGCGCAACCGGTCATGCGGATGCT
>NZ_JBIJAW010000047.1:0-16403 GCF_044345575.1 Gemmatimonas sp. | reverse complement strand
GGCGACGACCGGCGAGCCACCCCGTGTCGTACTCTTCCTGAGCGTTTTCAGAAACAGTCGATGTATCGTGTCCACGGAGCACCACGCGACGCACACTCCCCGGGACGAGCTGCACGCGTGCCACGGCTACGCCCGGGGCCGCGCGCCGGATACTCGCCTCCACCCGCTCCACGTCGCGTGGGGCAGCGGCCTTCACCGTGATCACCACGGCCGTGGCGCGACGCAGCGCCTCCAGCCCCTCGCGAAACGGACCGGCGGGGAGCAGATGCACCGCATGAGGGAACCGATCGGCGCTCACCAGCACCACGTCGGACACGCGGGCGGCACGACGGTGCTGAAAGGCGTCGTCGAGGACCGCGCAGTCGGCGCCGTTCGCGCGCGCCTGCTGCATGCCGGCCACCCGATCGGCATTGCGCACGACCGGGAGCGAGGGTGTCAGCAAGCGATGCACGCGCCATTCGTCGTCCCCGTAGCCACGGAGCACGATGGACGGCCGCGCGCCCGCCGCTTGCAATCGCCGGGCGAACCAGGAGGCGACCGGCGTTTTTCCTGTCCCCCCGACCGTGAGGTTCCCCACCGACAATGCGGGGACAGCCGCCTGACCCAGCTGCTGATCGAAGCGCTGATTGCGCTGGCGGACGACCGCACCGAATACTGCGGCCAGCGGTGCGAGCCCGAGTCGCACTCCCGCCGCCGCGACGCTACGGTCGTACCAGACCCACTCGGCGCCCTGGCGCAGCACTAGGCTCGCCCCGGCGTGGCCCCGCGGGCAACACCACTGCGCGCCAGCTGCTCCGCGCGAGCGAGATCGTCCAACATGTAGCGCGCGAATTCTTCGGTGCGTTCGGCAGCATCGCGAATGTGCTCGTCATCCACCCGACGCGGCTCGCCGAACAGCACCGTGATGCGGGCAAACGGCTTCGGGATCTCAAAGGCATCCCAGCTGCGGAGCGTCCATTTCCGGTCGACGTGTCCGGTGATGGTCACGATCGGTACGCTGGCTCGATTCGCCAGCATCAGCGCGCCCGGCGCGAACGAGTGCCGCGGACCACGTGGCCCGTCAGGCGTGAAGGCCATGTCCGTGCCGTGCTTCACGACCTTGACCGACTCGAGCAGAGCCCGGGTGCCTCCGCGCGAGGACGAGCCGCGTACCCCGAAGTTGCCGAACAGCGCCACGATGCGTGCGATGATCTCGCCATCCCGGTGTTCGCTGATGATCACGCCAGTCCGTACGTTGTGCGCCCATAGCAGGGGGAGCATCTGTCCGTGCCACAGCGTGTAAACGACCGGCTGCTCACCGTTGGTGCGCGCGTTGAGCCACTCCCTCCCATGCACCCGTACGCGCCACGTTCGCCCAAGCACGCGCATGAGCACACCGCCCAGCGCAATGGCCGCGCGCGTCCGCCAGTCGAGCGACGCGGGCACGCGCTCCCCACGTGACACCGGTGCGCCCTGGCTCACGCGGCACCCATGCCAATGATCATGTCGGCAACCCGACGCGACGCCCCGGGCTCCCCCAGACACCCGCGCACTTCGGCCAGCGCCGACAGCGCCGCCTGTCGCGTCGACGAGGATTCGTCGAGCAGTGGCAGGAGCGAGGCGGCAACCGTGTCCGGCACGAACCGCTCCTGCACGAACTCGCGTGACACTTCACGACCCGCCACAACGTTGACGAGACCGATATGCGGGATCTTCACGACGCGCTTGGCAATCGCGTACGTGATGGGACTGGTGCGATAGCCGATGACGTGCGGTAATCCGGCCACCGCGGCCTCGAGCGTGTTCGTACCGCTCTTGAGCAATCCGGCCGTTGCGGCGCGCTGCACGACGAACGACGCCCCCTGCACGAGCGGAAAGGGGCACTGCGCGGCGGAGATGCTCACCGTCGGCGCCACGCCGACCACGACCTGCACGTCGGGGCGCTGCTGTTGCACCGCGGTCGCGGCCGCCATGAAGGGCTCGAGATGTCGCGCGATTTCGGCCCGACGACTTCCGGGAAACACCGCGAGCACCGGTCGTTCGGCATCGAGACCGAGTTGCGCACGTGCCTCGGCCATGGTCGGCAGGCTCTGGGCACGATCCAGCAGCGGATGACCGACGAACGTGGCGTCGATTCCGTGCTGTCGGAGCAGAGGCGCTTCGAAGGGGAGAATCGACGCGGCCTTGGTGACCAAACGCGCGAGCTTGGGCAAGCGATTGGCTCCCCAGGCCCACACCTGCGGCGTGATGTAGTAAAGCACCGGTACGCCGGCGCGGTGCGCCACTTCGGCGACCTTCATGTTGAAGCCGGGATAGTCGAGAAGCACCACCAGCCCCACCCGACCGCTTTCGATGCGCTCACGAAGGCGTCGCAACAGCGCCCAATGCTTGGGCACGTGCTGCAACACTTCCACGAACCCCATCACGGCGAGCGTTTCGACGTCGTGGAGAATCTCCACGCCGGCGCGTCGCATATGCCCACCGCCCACGCCGGCCATCGGCAGCACGGGCGCCAGTTCGCGCAACACCTCGGCCACCTTGCCTGCATGGAGATCGCCGGATGCCTCACCGACGACGAACAACACTTCACGCACCGGTGGCTCCGGGCTGCTGCCCTTCACCCGCCTTCATCACGGCATGCGCCTGCTCGATGGCCGTAACGATGCGCAGGGCAGCCTCCAACGCTTCACGCCCCTCCTCGCCCGTCACCGCCACCTTGGTGCGCCCCATGATCGCCCCGAGGAATTGCGACAACTCGAGCACCAACGGTTCGCCCTCCGGGGCATCGAGCACCACACGTTCGACGAACTCTTCGAGCGCCCGCGGCGCGCGCGCGAGCTGCATCGGATCGAAGTCCCCGCGCAGACGAAAGAACTCGCCGGTGCCTGCGGCCAGGTCGAGAGAGAGATACCCGCTCCGCTGAAAGATGCGCAGCTTGCGCAGACGTTCACGCGACACGCGACTGGCCGTGATGTTCGCGACGGCCCCGTTCGCAAACGTCAGGCGGGCGTTGGCAATGTCGACCTGTGGCGTGAGCACCGGAATGCCCATGGCCTGCACATCGGCCACCGGTGATCCCACCAGCGTGTGCACCAGATCCAGATCATGGATCATGAGATCCAGCACCACCGCCACGTCGGAGCCGCGTGGATTGAACGGAGCCAACCGATCGCTTTCGATGAAGCGGGGCCCGTCCACATACGGCATGGCTGCACGGACGGCGCGATTGAACCGCTCCACGTGCCCCACCTGAAGGATGACACCGGCCGCACGCGACTTCGCCAAGAGGTCATCGGCCTCCGCAAGAGTCACCGTGAACGGCTTCTCCACGAACACGTGCTTGCCGCGCGCGAGGGCCGCCGTGGCCACGGCGTGATGCGCCGTGGTTGGGACGACAATCGACACGGCATCGACTTCGTCGAGGAGCCGATCGAGCGATGGATACGCGGTGACCTGGTACTGCGAGGCCACCTGAGACGCGCGCCCCGGGTTTTCGTCAACGAATCCTGCGAAGCGCTCACCGCACAGGTCGCGCAGAATGCGGACATGGTGCACACCGAGTCCACCTGCGCCGACCACGCCGATGCGAGGGGCGCCGGCCCGGGCAAAGAGCTGCTGTTCCGCTGTGAGGTTCATGGCTCAGAACCCAACGCCGCGCTGACTGGCTTCGATGAACGCGAGGAAATGCTGGACCTCGGGAATTTGCTCGAGCTCGCCCCGCGCCCTCTCGACACCCTGCGAGAGGTTGAGGTCGGATCGGAAGCAGAACCGATAGGCCTTCTTGAGCTCGCGCACAACCGGCTCGGCGAATCCGCTCCGCTGCAATCCCACTGAATTGAGTCCGAACAGCTTGATCGGATTGCCGACGGCACGCACATACGGTGGCACATCCTGTGTGACGCGCGAACAGCCGCCGATGAAGGAATGTCGCCCAACGCGCACGAACTGATGCACCGCGCACAACCCGGAAATGATGGCGCGATCTTCGATCTGAACGTGCCCGGCCAACTGCGTGCCGTTCGAAATGATGATGTGATCGCCCAGCTGACAGTCGTGCGCGAGGTGCACGTAGCTCATCAGGAAGCAGTGTCGACCAACGCGCGTGGTAACCGAGTGCGCCGTCCCGCGATTGATCGTGACGTACTCACGGATCGCGGTATCGTCGCCGATCTCGACCCACGTCTCTTCGCCCCGAAACTTGAGGTCCTGCGGATCACCACCGAGGATCGCGCCGCTCCCGACCGACACACGTTGGCCGAGGCGGACGTTGCGCTCGAGAGTGGCGCGTGCGCCGATGCGCGCCCCGTCCCCCACTTCACAATGCGGCCCCACGATGGCCCACGGCCCGATCTCGACATCGCGCCCGATCTGCGCGGTGGGATCGATGATCGCCGTAGCGTGCACGCGCGTGCCGCCCAAGGTCTCCGGACTGGCGCTCATCGATCGCGGACCATCGCGGCCATGTCGGCTTCGGTCACCACCTGACCGTCTACATAGGCGATGCCCTTCATCTTGCACATCGTGCCGCGCGCCTGCACGACCTCGAGTTCCAGACGCAACTGGTCACCGGGCTTCACCGGGCGGCGGAACTTCACGTTGTCGAGCGACAGGAAGTACACGACCTTCGACGACGGATCCTCGATGGTGCGCATGAGCAGCATGCCGCCCACCTGCGCCATCGCTTCGATGATAAGCACCCCCGGCATGATGGGGTGCCCCGGGAAGTGGCCTTGGAAGAACGGCTCGTTGATGGTGACGTTCTTGAGGCCCACGATGCGCTTGCCCTCGTCGATCTCGAGAATGCGATCGACGAGGAGGAATGGATAGCGATGCGGGAGGACCTGCAGAATGTCTTCGACGGTGTACACGGCGGGTTCCTTGATGGCGTGTTGAACGAGAGCTCGCACCAGTGCCACCGTGCCGCGGTGGCTGGGCTTGTGAGCGACAATGCGGGCGCGCACGCGCGCCCCCGCAAGGAGAAGGTCCCCGACGCAGTCGAGAGCCTTGTGGCGAACGAATTCGTCCGCCCAGCGTAGGGAAGTGTCCACCAATCCGTTCGCGTCGAGTACGATCGCGTTGGCGGTGGACGCCCCCTGAATGAGTCCCTTCGCGCGCAGCGCCTCGACTTCGTGCACGAAGCCGAAGGTGCGAGCCGCCGCGAGTTCGCGGCGGAACGTTCCCGGGGTCACCATGTACCGCCCCCGCTGCTCACCGATCAGCGGATGCGGAAAATCAATGGTGACATCGAGCCCGAAGCCGAAGCAGGGATGCGCTTCGTACACGCTGTCGCCGTCGACGACGCGAATGGATTTGCGCAGGACCAGCCACTCAGGCCGCCCCGCGTTGGCGGTCAGCCCGGCCGCATCGAGAGCTGCCACGAATGGCGCCGCGCTGCCATCCATAATTGGCGGCTCCGGCCCGTCCATCTCGATGACAAGATCATCGATCTCGAGGGCCCCCACAGCGGCGAGCACATGTTCAACCGTGTGCAACGCTGCTTCACCGGTGCCGAGTTGCGTCCGCCGCTCGGCCTCCACGGCGACCTCCACCCGCGCTGGAATGGGCGCCGTGCCGGGGAGATCGACCCGATGGAACACGATCCCCGTGCCCGACGGCGCCGGCTTGAACACCAGACGGCACGGACGACCGAGATGCAAACCGATGCCCTCTACGACCGCATCCCCCGCCACCGTGCGCCGCGCGGCGCCGGGAAGCGCCGAAGCCCGCGCACTGCCGGCAGTCGCTCCCGGTGTGGTACCACCTTTACTCTGGCCAGCGCGCGCGATCATGCCGCGTCTCCGGATGACGAGGAATCGACCGGGTCGGTATTCGCCGTGAATCGCGCGACCATCAGTTCCAACGGCCGCAACAGGCGGGCGAGTTTCGTGACGGCGGCCTGGGTACGCAGCTGCTCCTTGTGAGGACGCGCTGGATAACCCGACCACGTTTCCCCGGCGGGGACATCGCCGAACACGCTGGCCCGACCGGCGATCGTCGCGCGGGCGCCCACAGTGAGATGGCCACCCAAGCCGGCCTGTCCGCCGACTTGCACGCCATCTTCGATGCGCGTCGATCCGGCCACGCCTGTCAGCGACGCAAAGAAGCAAAACCGCCCAACGCGTACGTTGTGCGCGATCTGCACGAGGTTGTCGATCTTCGTGCCGGCCCCGATCACCGTATCATCCACACTGCCGCGATCGACACAGCTGTTCGCGCCCACTTCGACATCGTGCTCGAGCACACAGCGCCCCACATGCGGGATGCGTACGACGCCCGTAGGGCGCGGCACGAAACCGAACCCCTCACGCCCCACCTGGGCGCCGGCATGCAACACCACGCGGTCGCCGAGCTCCGTGAACGGATAGACCACGGCATTGGAGTGGAGGCGCACGTCGTTGCCGAGCACACTGCCGGCCCCCACCGAAGCGCCGGCCCCGATCCAGCAGCGGTCACCGAGCACCGCGCCCTCGCCCACGACGGCGTGTGCATCGAGCGTCACGCCGTCTCCGAGGCGCGCCGTGGGCGCCACGACCGCGGTGGGATGCACGCCGATCGCGCGGGGCTCCGGCCGATGGAAGTGCGCGAGGAGCCCCACCAGCGCGTCCATGGGCTTCTCCACGATGATCCGAGTACTCGGCGTCCCCGGCTGCGCTTCGAGCGCTGGGGCCACCAGCACCACGCCGGCGCGCGAGGTGGCAAACCAGGACGCATAGCGCAGGTGCGACAGAATGCTCAAGTCGTTGTCGCCGGCCCGATCGAGTGGCGCGATCCCGCGCACCACCACGTCGGGAGCGCCGACAAGGCGTCCGCCGACCTGTGCCGCAACGTCAGCGGCGGTGATGGGCATCTGCCCATCACCGCCGCCAGCCTGCGGAACGTGAGAGGTGCCGCTCACGCGGCGATCACTCCGTAGGCGGCTTCTTCGTGATGCCGGCGGGCGCCGACGTCGGACCGGCCGGGGCCGGCTTCGCCGCCGGTGCAGCCTTCGGAGCCGCCAGACGCATCTTGGCCATCACGCGGTCGGTGATGTCGAGATTCTTGTCAGCCGAGACGATGAACGCGCCCGCAGCGACGTCGAAGATGAAGGCGTAGCCGCCATCCATGCGGACGTCGTCGAGCACCTTGCGGAGGTTCTCCATGATGGGGGCCATCAGTTCCTCCTGACGATCCTGCGCCTGCGACTGCAGCTTCTGCGCCTGCGCCCCCCAATTCTGCTCCTTCTCACGCAGCAGCTTGAGGCGCACGTCCTTGGCCGCGCCCTGCAGGGTGGGCTCTTCCTTCGCCCACGCCTCGTTCATGGCCGTGAGCGAATCCTGGAGCTTGGAGAGCTGCGCACGAATGCCCACCATCTCCTTCTCGAACGTGGCCTCGGCCTCGCCCCGTCCCGGGGCGTTTTGCAGGAGTGCCTGCGAATTGACGAAGGCGAACTTCTGCCCCTGCGCCGAAGCGAACGACGGTACGGACGCGAGGACAGCAACGGCACCGACAACGGAAAGCAAACGCATGATGAAGTCCTGAGTTAGAAGAGCTGGCCGAGTCGGAAGTGGAACTGCCACTTGGGCGCCTTCTCCAGGCGACCGGTGGTGATGTTCACTGCCTGACGGTCGAAGCCGTACGCCATATCAAGTCCGAGCGGACCGAGCGGCGTTACGGTAGATACCCCAAATCCAGCCGAACGGTAGAGGCGGGTTGGGTTGATCTGTCGGGCGGAGGCCCAGTTGTTCCCGGCGTCGGCGAAGACGTTGAAGTAGAACATCTGGTTGAACCGGAGCCCGATTTCTCCGGTCATGGTCATGAAGGCATTACCGAACGAGGCCGGATCGGAGCGGAACTGATCCGTACCCGGGTTGAATCCCTGCGGGGTAATGGAGAACTCCGGATAGCCTCGAAGCTGCTGGCCGAACATCACACCACCCACCGCAAACTGCTGCTGGAAGAAGAACGGGCCGGAGTTACCGAACAGCGCGCCCGTGCGCGCCGTCAGCCCCATGGTGAGCTTGATCGGCTGCGAACCGGGGTTGCTCCCCCCGAACTGCGCGAGCGGCGCGTAGGCGCGCATTTCCGTGGTAAGCCGCTGGAAGTTCACCGTTCCGCCAAACGGCCCACCGCTCAGGTCCAACTGCACCGAGCGCAACGAACCGGCCGTGGCAAAGGGCATGTCGATACGCGTGTCGTACTGGTACTCCAGCCCGACGTTCGAACGCAGACAGTTGCGCGAGCAGCTCCCCACGATCGTGCCAGACGTAAACGTGGCGTTCTCGACGTTGTACGACATCGCCAGCGTGGAGAAGTACGACCACGGCGTGGGGATGCCAAGGCGGAACTGCGAACCGGTGCGGATGTTCTGCCCGAGGTTGCCGACGATGAAGCGGGACTGCGTGCGGTACGCGCTGAGCGCCCCCGACAGCCGCGTCCCCTTGAGCGCCGGGTCGGTGTAGGTCGCCGTGAAGTCATTGAAGAAGCGACCGTACTGCCAGTTGAGGCGCCCCGACTTGCAAAGACCGAACAGGTTGGGCTGCTCGAGGCCAACGAAGCCACCGAAGCCGACACCGCCCTGCCCCATGGACGCACCGAAATTCACCGACCCCGTCCGCTTCTCCTTCACACGAAACACGATGTCCACGTCACCCTGCTCGTTGATCGGACGATAGTCCGGAAACGGCATGGGCTGTTCGAAGAAATTCATGTTGCCGATGCTCTGGTAACTGCGGATGAGCGCCTGCTGATTGAACGGGCCGCCCGGCACGAGGAAAATCTGTCGGCGAATGCAGTCATCCGACGTGAAGTCGTTACCGACGATCTCGATGCGATTGACGATCGCCGGATTCTTCTCTTCGATCTCCCAGCGGAGATTGGCGGTCGGCACCGAATCGGGCCCTTCGTAGCGCCGCTCCACGACCGGTCGCACCTGCGCATACAGATAGCCGTTGTCGCGGTACGCGCCGTTCACCTTCTCGAGCGCCGCATCCCACTTGGCCTGATCGAATACTCCCTCGGGCGCCTCGGGCTTTCGGAAAATCAGCCCCATCGCCCGCTGGGTGAGCGTCTTCGTTTCCTTGCCGTCGAACGGATAGAACTTGCGCAGATCTTCCGTGTTGAAGCGGCGATTACCGGCGATTTCGAACGCGCCCACGCGAAACTGCGGCCCTTCGTCGACGGTGATCTGCACCAGCCCCTTCCCGCGTTCACGATCGACGAGCAGGGTGTCCTTGGTGATGCGCGCGTCCACATGGCCCAGACGGGAGAACAACTCGGGAATCCGTTCCCCCAGGTCGCCCACGAACTTGTCATCGTCGTACTCGCCCTTCCGGAAGAAGAAGAAGCCCTCGGGCTTCGTCTTCATGGCACTGACGATCGTCTTTTCGCGAACCGATTTGTTGCCGACAATGTCGATGGCCGAAATGGCGAGGCGTCGCCCTTCGTCGACGGTGTACCGGAGCGCGATGCGTCCATCGCTCATGAGCGTGGAATCGATCTTCACTAGCGCGAGATAGTAGCCAGCGTTCTCGTAGACGGAATCGATCTTCGCCTTCGCGCGCGCCACCTGGAGCGGGTCAATCGGTCGGCCGATCAGGAGATCGATCTTGTCCTTGACCGACCGCTCCGAAATAGCCTTGGGTCCGACGACCGTGATATCACCGAGAATCACGCGTTCCTTCACCTGCACGACCGTCAGCACCTTTCCAGGTACCGACTCAAGGTCACAGATAATCTGGACGTCGTCGAACTCCCCCAGCGCATACAGCGCCTTGAGCGAACGCTGGAGCGTGGGGAAGTTGAGCATCGCCCCCTTCGTGAGACCAGCCTCCGTGCGGATGCGTGTCTCGTTCACACGCGCCGCGCCGCGCACGGCGATGGAGTCGCTGGTGGTACACCGGCCGACGACCTCCTGGGCGGCCAGCATGCGCGGCGCCGACACGAAGGTCGCTATCGCGGCCACGACGAATACCGACGCGACGAGTCGCGCCGGCGAGCGGCCGAAAATCTGGGGAACGCGTTTCAGCATAGCCTCGAAATATATACGGGCGCACCCGGAAGGGCCGAGCCCGCGCCCCCGTTTCCTACACCCGACCATGAAAAACGGCCGAACCCCGACGCGGGGCCCGGCCGTCTGACACCAAAAGGGGAGGCTGGCGTTGCCTCCGGACCGCACTCAGCTCGCCTGCGGCGAGGGGGAGAGCACCCGGAACTCCAGCTTTTCCTTCTCAGTGGCGGAGACCGCCACCTCGATCTCGTCGCCCCGGGAGAACTCGCCCATGAGGAGCTTCTCCGAGAGCGGGTCTTCCACATAGCGCTGGATGGCCCGCTTCAGGGGCCGAGCACCGAAATGCTCGTCGTGGCCATGGTTCACCAGGAACTCGGTCGCCTCCTGGGTGAGCTTGATCGTGATCTCCTCTTCCGTCAGGCGCTTCTGCACGTCGGCGAAGAGAATGGACACGATCTGCGAGATGTGTTCCTTGCCAAGCGGGTGGAACACGATCACGTCGTCGAGGCGGTTGAGGAATTCGGGGTTGAACACCCGCCCCATCTCTTCCTTCACCTTGTCGGCGATCCGCTCGAAATCCCCGCGCGCATCGTTGGTGGCAAAGCCCAGCGACTTGCCCCGCGTGATATCCTTGGCGCCCACGTTGGACGTCATGATCACCACGGTGTTCTTGAAGTCGATCACCCGGCCGTAATTGTCGGTGAGGTGACCCTCATCGAGCACCTGCAACAGGATGTTGAACACGTCGGGATGCGCCTTCTCGATTTCGTCGAGGAGGATGACGCTGTACGGCTTACGACGCACGGCCTTGGTGAGCGTGCCGGAGTCCTCGTAGCCCACGTAGCCCGGGGGCGCGCCGATGAGCCGCGACACGGAGAACTTCTCCATGTACTCGCTCATGTCCACGCGGATGAGCGCCGACGCGTCGGCGAACATGAATTTCGCCAGCGAGCGGGCAAGTTCGGTCTTACCGACACCCGTGGGGCCGGAGAAGATGAACGAACCGATGGGACGACGCGGATCCTTGAGGCCGGCACGGCTGCGGCGGATGGACCGGGCGAGTGCCTTGATGGCCTCGTCCTGCCCCACCACGGTCCCGTGCAACTCCTCTTCCATGCGCAACAACCGTGACGTCTCGGCTTCCTGCAGACGCGTAACAGGGATGCCCGTCCAGCGGCTGACGATGAACGAGATCTCCTCTTCGCCGAGCGTGGGGCGGAACGACTGCCGCCGCTGCTCCCACTCCTCCTGCTTGCGACGGATCTCCGCCTGGAGTTCGCGCTCGTTGTCACGCAGCGACGCCGCGCGCTCGAAGTTCTGATCGCGGACCGCCGCTTCCTTCTCGAGATTGATCTTCTCGAGCTCGGCCTTGAGATCGGCCACCTCGGCCGGCGGCACCTGGGCCGCCAGACGGGCACGCGCGCCCGCTTCGTCGATCACGTCGATCGCCTTGTCCGGCAGGAAACGGTCGGTGATGTAGCGCTCCGACAGTTTGGCCGCGGCGAGCAACGTCTCGTCGGGGATGTTCACGCGATGGTGATCCTCGTACTTCTTGCGGAGCCCCTGCAGGATCTGCACGGTCTCCTCGATCGACGGCGGATCGACCACGACGGTCTGGAAGCGACGCTCGAGCGCGCCGTCCTTCTCGATGTACTTGCGGTACTCGTTGAGCGTGGACGCGCCGACGCACTGCAGCTCGCCGCGCGCGAGCGCCGGCTTGAGCATGTTGCTCGCATCGATGGCGCCTTCGGCCGCGCCCGCCCCGACGAGCGTGTGCAGCTCGTCGATGAACAGGATGACCTGCTTGTTCTGCGCGATCTCGTTCATGACCGCCTTGAGGCGCTCTTCGAACTGGCCGCGATACTTGGTCCCGGCGATCACGGCCGCCATGTCGAGCGACAGCACGCGGTTCTCGCGGAGGTTCTCCGGGCACTCACCGTTCGCGATAAGCTGCGCGAGCCCTTCCACGATTGCGGTCTTGCCCACACCGGGTTCACCGATGAGCACCGGGTTGTTCTTCTTACGGCGCGACAGGACCTCCATGACGCGCTCGATTTCCTTGGCACGCCCGATCGTGGGATCGAGCTGCCCTTCGGCGGCGAGCTGCGTGAGGTCGCGGCAGAAATGATCGAGGGCCGGCGTCTTGGACTTCTTGTCGCCCTTGGCCTGGCCACCGGCCGACGGCGGGGCCCCTGCGCCAGCCTTCTCCGGCGGGGCGGCCTGCGTCCCGCCCTGCGGCATTTCGGTGCCGAGCAGCCGCAGCGTCTCGGCGCGTGCCGCGTCGAGGTTCACACCCGCGTCGGTCAACACCTGCGCCGCAATGCCCTTCTCCTCGCGGAGCAGGCCGAGCAGCAGATGTTCGGTCCCGACGTAGCTGTGGTTGAGATCGCGCGCTTCCGCCATCGCCAGCTCGAGGACTTTCTTCGCGCGCGACGTGTACGGGAGATCGGGACCGGTGGCCTGCGCCGCCTTCCCCTTCTTGACGGTGTCCTCGATCTTCTGCGTGACGTCGTCGAGGTCCACGTTGAGGTTTTGCAGCACCGCTGCCGCAACGCCCTCACCCTCACGGATGAGCCCGAGCAGAATGTGCTCCGTGCCCACGTACTCGTGGTGCAGGCGTGCCGCCTCCTCGCGCGCCATCGCAAGGACCTTCCGCACCCGCTCGGTGAAGTTGTAGCCGTTCATCGCACCCTCAGGGTCGTTGGGGAGCGGCTCATTCGACGCCGCCGCCTTCGCTCATCAACACCTGCCGCACGTATCTGGCGCGCGCCAGGTTGGTCTCGCTGTCCGTCAGCCCCTTCCCCTCAAGATGAGCCAGATGGGCCGACTGGGCAAAGATCAGGAGCTTGTTGAGTGTGTATACACTGAGCCCAGCGATCAGTTTCAAACCCACCGCCAGGCGCACGCCACTCAGGTAGTTCATGGCCTCGTCGAACGAAAGGCTGCGGGCATACCGCAGCGTCCCGTACGCGCGCCACAACTTGTCTTCGATAATATAGCCCGCATCGCGCACCAGCACACGGCGCGCTTCCTCCTCGCGCTCGATCACGTGACGGACGACGCGCACCAGCAGATCCTGCAATTCCTCTTCCGACCGCCCCAGCGTGGTCTGGTTCGACAACTGAAAGAAGTTGCCCACCACCTCGCTCCCCTCACCGTACAACCCACGGTAGGTGAGCCCCATCTGCTGAAGCCCCGCGAGCACCTTGCCGATCTCCTTCGTCAACACGAGGCCCGGCAAGTGAATCAACACCGACGCCCGCAATCCGGTGCCCGCGTTTGTAGGACAGGCGGTCAGGAACCCGAATTCCCGATGAAAGGCATACGGAACCTGGGCGCCCAGTTCCCGGTCGAGCTGGCTCACCCCGTCGAACGCCTGCTGAACGGCAAAGCCGCTGCGCAGCGCCTGTAATCGCAGGTGGTCCTCCTCATTCACGAGCAGCCCGACCGACTCACCAAGGAACACCGCCGCACCGCCACGCACCGGATGCTGCGGATCGAGCCCCGCCAGCTCCTTGCTGACCAGATGACGCTCGTGCAACAGCTGCCGGTCGACGACCGGCAGATCGTCCAGACGCAGCAGCAGACTGCCGCTCAGCGACGGCACTCCGCTGAGCGCGTCCCGCACCTGGGCCAGCATCCGCAACCGCTCGCCCTCACGGGCCCGCCCCGTGAACGCGTAGCCGGACACGTTGCGCGCCAGCCGAATGCGCGTGGAAATCACCACATCGCTGTTGGGACCAGAGGCGTCAAGCCAGCGGACGCCGCCGTCCGGCAGCAACGACAGATCGAGACCAGGACGAGGCGCCGTCATACCGGTTCCGTCTCCAGCGCCTTGATGCGGTCGCGCAGCTCCGCCGCCACTTCGAACTGCTCGCTCTCGACGGCCCGCCGCAACCGGTCACGCAGATCATGCAGTGTGTCCGGCTTCTC
The DNA here is from genome assembly GCF_044345575.1 of Gemmatimonas sp. GTDB lineage: Bacteria > Gemmatimonadota > Gemmatimonadetes > Gemmatimonadales > Gemmatimonadaceae > Gemmatimonas. The sequence goes on along the minus strand of NZ_JBIJAW010000047.1, from coordinate 2,506 downwards.
GACCACATGGGTGTCCGGCGTCTCGTAGCGCTGCCCCACGTGCCGCGAACTGCCGTGCAGGCGCCGCAACAGCTCGCGCAGGCTCCGTTCCATCGCATCGTAGCAATGGGGACAGCCAAGGCGTCCCGTGGCGCGAAAGTCACGCGCCGTCGCCCCGCAGAATGCACAGGCCGCAGCGTCCTCACTCGTGGTGGTGGCTTGCTGCTGCACCGCCTGCAGAATGTCCCCCAACGGGTGCTGCGGCACCGACAGCGTGGTTTCCACCCCCTTCGCCGCCGCGCACTTCTCGCACAGGTGCAACTGCGACACCGCGTTGTCCACGATGCGCGTCAGGTGGACCACCGCGTCGCGCTCCTTGCAGTTGTCGCACAACATCAGGCCCCTCCGGGTACGTCCGACACCACCAACCGACCTCCTTCCAACGATAGCGCCCGGTCTGCCCGCGCGGCCAGCGACTGGTTGTGGGTGACCACCACCAACCCCAACGCCTGGTCGTGTGCCAGCTCGGCGAACAGATCGTGCAACGACTCCGCATTGTAACGGTCGAGATTGCCGCTCGGTTCATCCGCGAGCAGCACCGACGGCCCCGCCGCCAACGCGCGTGCCACCGCCGTGCGCTGCTGCTCGCCACCCGAAAGCGCACCAGGACGATGATGCACGCGAGCGGCCAAACCGACCCGCTCAAGCAGCACCATGGCTCGCTCCTTCGCCCGCGGAATCGTTTCGCCCGCGATGCGCAGTGGCATCATGACGTTCTCCAGCGCCGAGAACTCGCGCAGGAGGTGATGAAACTGAAACACGAACCCGACGGTCCGGTTCCTCAGCCCATCGAGCGACTCCTCGGGGAGCCCCTCCACCGCCTGCCCTGCCAGTCGGATACGACCGGCCGACGGCCGCTCCAGCGCGCCCAGCACGTGCAGCAATGTGCTCTTGCCGGCGCCGCTCTCGCCCACGATCGCGACCATTTCGCCACGGTGCACGCCGATCGACACGTCATCCAGCACGCGGATGACCCCGCCGTCACCGCCCCGGAATTCCTTGACCAGCCCCTCCCCTTCGAGCACGAACTCGCGCACCGCCTCACTCATGGCGGATGGCCTCGACAGGATAGAGATTCGCCGCCTGCTTAGCCGGATACAGCGTCGCGAGCGCGGCGATCGCCACGCTGGCGAGCACGATCATCACGACATCGAGCGGCTGAATGGCCACCGGCAGATGATCGATGAAATACACGCTCGGGTCGAGCGCGATGAGCCGGTACTTCTCCAGCAGCAAGGCGACGACCAGGCCGAGGACCAGACCGCCGCCCGTGCCGACCGCGCCGACCACGGTGCCTTGATACAGGAAAATGCGCCGGATGGAGGCCGCCGGCATGCCCATCGCCCGCAGAATCCCGATCTCGCGCGTCTTGTCCGCCACGACCATCGTGAGCGTGCTCACGATGTTGAAGGCGGCCACGACTACGATGAGCAGCAGGATCACCCCCATCCCGAGCTTCTCGAGCTTGAGCGCCTGGAAGAGCGAGCGGTTCTGCTCCTGCCAATCCATGGTGCGCACCGACGACTCCAACTGCGCCCGCAACGTGTCGGCCACCGCCGGCGCGTTCCACCGGTCGCGCGCCCGCACCTCGATCCCTGTGACATCCGTGCCGTAACCAGCGAAGCGCTGAGCGGCCTCGAGCGACAGGTAGAGGTAGGCGTCGTCGTACTCGTACATGCCGGTCTCGAAGACGCCGCTCACGACCACGCTGTCCGCGCGCGGGACAATGGCCCCCGTGGACGCATTCATGTCGAGGCCAGCTGCCCCGAGGAGCACCACCGTGTCCCCCGGGAACGCATTGAGCTTGGACGCCAGCAACTTCCCGAGCACCGCACCTGGCAGCGACACGCTGTCGCGCCGGAACGTGAAGTCACCGAGAATGGCGTGCTGACGAATCGTGGTCACCTTGTCACCCGGCTCGCCGATGGGCACGATGCCCACCACCTGGGTGCCGACCATGTACCCCCCAAGATTGCGCACCAGCCCCTGCGTTTGCACGAATGGCGCAGCCTCGACGACGCCCGGCCCCTTCTTCACGCGCGTCAGCAGTTCGCCCCAGTCGGGCATGCGCATGTCCGAGCCATACGGCAGCACTCGGATATCGGGGCTCCCCACGAGAATCTTCTCTCGCAGATCGCGCTGCAACCCGTTCATCACCCCCATGATCACGATGAGCGCGCTCACGCCCACCAGCACGCCGCCGATGGCGATGACACTGATGAGCGACAGCAAACGCGAACCACGACGGCTGCGCAGGTAGCGCCAGGCGATGGCGAGTTCGAGGTCCCTCACGACGACAGCCGTCCGATCATTCGGGGCGCATCGTGGGGAACAGGATCACGTCGCGGATGTTCTGCGTGTCCGTGAGATACATGAACAGGCGATCGATGCCGATGCCCACGCCACCCGTGGGGGGCATGCCGTACTCCATCGCGCGCAGATAATCCTCGTCCACGCCGCTCGCCTC
>NZ_JBIJAW010000046.1:0-16414 GCF_044345575.1 Gemmatimonas sp. | reverse complement strand
GTTCGTCGCGCCGCTGCTCCGTGATGGTGCGCACGACGCCGTCCCAGTCGCGTTCGTTCACGCCCACGGAGCCCTGGCGGCTCTCGTCGAGCGCGAACCCCAGCGTGGCATGTCGATGCCACCGGGTAAGCTCGCGCGCAATGTCCTCACCCGACCGGTCCGGCAGATCGATGGGATACCGCGAAAACGCCGTCAAGACGCCGCCGAGCGCGTCCAGCACCAATCCGAGGCTGTCCTCAGCGGTCGACGTGGCCGAGGGGGCCGAGGGGGCCGAAGGAACGGCGCCGCCGGACATGGACTTCAACGCAGGGGAGCCGATCGCGCCGTTCGAACTACCTCGTTCGGACGCTAGGCGGGGCTCGGTGAGCTTTTTGAAGAACATGGATCGGGTGGAAGGGTCCCTTGGAGGTTCGGCATCTCCACCCGCCGGGTTTAGCATTTGTGGTATGCGATCTACGCCGACCGTTACGCAGCGGGCCCCATATCATCCGGGGCCCGCCGCCGGTGGCGCCGCGGCATCAGCATTCGTCCATCCGGTTCGCCAAGCGCGTCCGATCAGAACGTCTCTCAGAACTCTTCGGCCGCCAGCGCCATGATCGGCGCACTGCCCGCCTGAATGGCGGCCAGCAGGGTGGCGGTCTCGGGCAGCAGGCGACCGAAGAAGAAGCGAGCCGTCTTGAGCTTGGCCTCGTGGAAACGCTTGTCCCCCTCACCGGCGGCAAGCTTCTGCTGCGACACGGTCGCCATGCGCAGCCACTGCCACCCCACCGCCACGAAGCCCATCAGGTTGAGATACTCGGTGGCAGCCGCCCCGACTTCGTCGGGATTGGCGAACCCCTTTTCGGCGAGCAGCATGGTGGCCTTCTGCAGCTGGTACAACGACCCGCCCAGCGCCTTGGCAAAATCCTCCAGCCCGTCCACCTGCGCCGCCGCGTCCACATCGCGCTTCACGAGCTCGAAGAAGCGGCGCACGAGCCGACCACCTTCCATAGGCAGTTTGCGCCCCACCAGGTCGAGCGCCTGCACGGCGTTCGTGCCCTCGTAGATCTGTGCGATGCGCGCGTCGCGCACATACTGCTCGATGCCGTACTCCTTGATGTACCCGTGCCCGCCGAGCGTCTGCAGCGCGATGTTGGCGTTCTCGAAGCCGCGGTCGGTGAGAAACGCCTTGATGACCGGTGTCATGAGTGCCACCATGTCCGACGCTTCCTCGCGCGCCGACGCATCAGGGTGCCGATGCTCGAGGTCGATGCGGATCCCCACCGCGTAGGCGAGCGCACGCATCCCCTCGTTGAGCGCCTTGATGCGCAGCAGGCCCTTCCGCACATCGGGGTGCACCAGAATGGAGTCGGCGGGGCCGTCCGGATTTTTGGGGCCCGTGAGCGAGCGCCCCTGCAGGCGATCCTTCGCATACGCCAGCGCGTTCTGATACGCCACTTCGGACAGCCCGAGCCCCTGCAGCCCCACCGCCAGACGCGCACCGTTCATCATGACGAACATGGCGCGCATCCCCTTGTGCGGCTCGCCCACCATCCAGCCGGTGGCGTTGTCGAAATCGAGCACGCAGGTGGCGCTGGCCTTGATGCCCATCTTGTGCTCCACGCTGCCGCACGTCACCCCGTTCCGGGCCCCGATACCGCCACCGTCCGTCGGCAGATACTTGGGCACGAGGAAGAGCGAGATGCCCTTCGTGCCCCCCGGCGCATCAGGGAGCTTGGCCAGCACGAGATGCACGATGTTCTCAGTGAGATCGTGCTCTCCGGCGCTGATGAAGATCTTCTGTCCCGTGATCGCATACGCACCATCGCCGGCCGGGACGGCCTTCGTGGTGATGATCCCGAGGTCCGTACCGGCGTGCGCCTCGGTCAGACACATGGTCCCGCCCCACGAGCCGTCGATGAGCTTGGGGAGAAAGCGGGCCTTCAATTCGTCCGACCCGTGGCTCATGAGCGCGCTGTACGCGCCGTGCGACAGCCCCGGGTACATGGAGAAGGAGAGATTGGCGGAGCAGAGCATCTCCTCCATCACGAACCGCACCATTTCGGGGAGCCCGGTGCCACCGTACGCCGGCTCGGCGCTGATCGCCGTCCACCCGTCGGCAGTGTAGCGCGCGTACGCCTCCTTGAAGCCGCTCGGCGTCTTCACCTCGCCGTTCACCAGCGCGACCCCCTCGGCGTCCCCCGACTGGTTGATGGGGAAGAGCACCTCCTCGCAGAAGGTGGCGCCGCCCCTGAGCACTTCCTCGATCATCTCCGGCGTGGCGTCTTCGAACCCCGGCAGCGCAGCGAGCTGACCGATGTCGTGCACATCGTTGAGCAGATAGCGGATGTCGTCGAGAGGAGCGCGGTAGGCGGGCATGATCAGGGCTCGGAGTGGGTGGATACATGAACCTGTGGCGCGGACCGTGCGCCGGCAAGAGGAATGCGACGGTCCCGTCATGTTTTCGTCCCACCCCCCGAACCACCGACGCCGATCAACGACGCTGACCCCTTGATCGCCTTGATCGGCGGAACCCGCGGCGCGGGCGCATCGTACGGAGTAACGTGGTGTAGCCCTTTCCATCACCCGGCGGAGTTTCCCCCTGATGAAGCAGTTCTTTGCAGCGCTTGCAGCCAACCTGGTCACCATCGCGGTCTGCGTGGTAGCCGGGATCCTCCTGATCGTCGGCATCGCGGCGTCGGCAGGATCGCGCCCGCCGACCGAAGTACGGCCGGGCTCGGTCCTCGTGATCGATCTCGATGAGACCCTGTCCGACCGGCCTACACGGCCCGAAGTCACCACGTTCCTCGACGAGGCCCTCGACCGCGGCAATCCGTCCTTACCGCTGCGCTCCGCGCTCCTCGGGATCAAGGCGGCGGCCGACGACGATCGCATCAGCGGCATCCTGATCCGCGGCAGCGTGGCCAGCGACGGCGTGCGCTCCGGATACGCGGCGCTCCGTGAACTGCGCGGCGCGCTCATGACCTTCGCCGCATCGAAGAAGCCCGTACACGCGTACCTGGTCAATCCGGACGTGGCCACGTACTACGTGGCGTCCGCGGCGAGCACCATCACCCTCGATCCGTTCGGCTCCCTGCTCTTCCCGGGGCTCGCGTCCGAACAGGTGTTCTTCACGGGGCTGTTCGAGAAGTACGGCATCGGTGTGCAGGTCAGCCGCGTTGGGCGCTACAAGGCCGCCGTGGAACCGTTCACGCGGCGCGACATGAGCCCGGAGAATCGCCAGCAGGTGGCCTCGTATCTGGGCGATCTGTGGAGCGAGGTGAAGGGTGGCGTGGCCACGTCGCGCCATGTGGATACCGTGGCGTTGCAGACCGCCGTCGACGCCAACGGCATTCTTCTGCCCGGCGATGCCCAGGCGAGCAAGCTGGTCGATCGCGTCGCGTATTTCGACGTGGTGCTCAACGATCTGCAAAAGCTCGCGGGCATTGCCCCCGCCGGCGACAGCACTGGTGCAAAGCGCCCCGAGGCGAATTCGCGCGCGGCGAAGCTCGCCGCCGCGCTGGAACAGCCATCGCTGCCGCAGATCATGCTGCGCGCGTATGCTCCGCTCGCGGTTTCGAAGGAGCGTCTCATTGGTGGAAGTCAGGCAGTTGCAGTGGTCTATGCCGAGGGCGATATCGTCGACGGTGAAGGCAGCGAGAATCAGATCGGCGGCGCGTCGCTGTCGCGCGCCCTGCGCGCCATTCGCAACGATGGACAGATCAAGGCGGTCGTGCTGCGCGTGAACAGCCCGGGCGGCAGTGCCGTCGCCTCGGAGCAGATCCAACGCGAGCTCTCCCTCATCGCGGCGCGCAAGCCCGTGGTGGTGTCGATGAGTTCACTGGCGGCGAGCGGCGGCTACTGGATCAGCACGGCCGGCAAGCGCATCTTCGCCGAGCCGAACACGATCACGGGGTCGATCGGTGTCTTCTCGCTGGTCCCGAACATTCAGGGACTCGCGAACCGACAGGGGATCACCTTCGACACGGTGAAGACGGGCCGCTACGCCGCCCTCTTCTCGCTGGCCCGCCCGCGCAGCGAGGCGGAGCTGGCCGTGCTCCAGCGCGGCACCGATGCGGTGTACGCGGCGTTTCTCGAGCGCGTGTCGACGTCGCGCAGCCTGCCCATCGATTCGGTGCGCGCCATCGCCGAGGGTCGGGTGTGGTCGGGCGTGCAGGCGCAGCGCCTCGGACTGGTGGACTCCCTCGGTGGGTTGACCGAGGCACTGAAGAGCGCGGCCGCGCTGGCCAAGCTCACCGGCGATTACGACGTGCGGGAGTATCCACGCATGAAGAGTGCGGCCGAGCGCCTCACCGAACTGGTGGAGAACCGTCCGGAGCCCGTGGCGGCGAAGATCGATGCCGTGGCGCGAGACCTTGGCGCCACAGGCCCGGCGGCGCAGCTGGCGCGTGATCTGACGAACGAACTGAGCGTGCTGCTCACGTACAACGATCCGCGTGGCGTGTACGCGCGGATGCCGTACATCCTGCGCATCAGATAGCCAAGCAGACCCCCGACAGCGCACAGGGCCCCTCGCACTATTCGGTGCGGGGGGCCCTATGCGCTTACGGACGCGTGGATCAGTTGAATCGTGCCGGGAACATGCGCACCGGCCGCTCGCGTAACGGCGCAGCGAGCAGGCGCAAACGCTCGACCAGTGCCGGCGTGACTTCCTGACCACGTCCGATCAAGGTGAGTTCGTTGGGGCCGATCACATCCTCCGCAAAAATCATCCCCACGCGGACCCGCTCGAGGCGGACGACCACGCTTTCGTCACCGGTCGCAGTGTCGGGGATGTTCCTGAGCGCCACACGCAAGGCGGCCAGCAGCGTCGGATCGTACTGGCCGATGCGGCCTTCCATTACCCGCAGCCGTGCGGCAATGGAGAGCTTACGCGACTCGAGTACGTCGTAGTCGTCGGCAATGAGCAGGATGCGCGCGCCGACGGGAATGGCGTTGCCCGAGATGCCCGGCGCCGGGCTGTTCGTGCCATCGAACCACGTGCGCTGAAACAGCAGGATGTCACGCACCGGTTCGAGCCGCGGGATGTCCGAAACCAGCTGTGCCCCGACCGCAGGCAGGCGTTCGGCCATCTTCAACTCACTCGCCGTGAGATTGGTGCCGGTATGCAGCTTGTCGAGCAGCTGCGGCGGCAGAGTGACGGCTCCGAGATGCGCGAGGAGTGCCGCCACTTCAACGCACCAGCGATCGGCTTCAGGCACGGCATCGGTCAACAGGGCGGCGATCCGGCGCACACGCGAGGCACGTGAGAGCTCCTGCGGATGCACGAGGGTGAGCACGTCCATGCACAGCTTGAGGGCCCCCTTGAGCGTCTCCTCCAACAGCTCCCGTTCGGCGCGCAACAGACGTTCGTGCGCCACCGCGGCGTCGAGGGCGCTGCGCAACTGCTCGGGGGGACATGGCTTGAGCAGGAAGCGGAAGATGCTGCCATCGTTGACCGCGGCCACCGCCGATTCGACATCGGCGTGCCCCGTAAGCAGAATGCGCACGGTATCGGGCGCACGTTCGCGCGCGACGCGCAACACGTCCACACCGCTCAGCTCAGGCATGCGCATGTCGGTCACGACCGCCGTGAACGGGCCGTTCTGTTCGAGCTGCGCGATCGCCGCGCGGCCACTGGTCGCCGTGTGCACCTCAAAACGATCGAACAGCAGCCGGGCCAGCGCTTCCACCACGTGCGGCTCGTCGTCGACACACAGGATGCGCGGACGGGCAGGCAACGACGAGGCCGCCGGGTCCGCCGCCGTCTCCATGACGGGCTGTGGGGGTACCGTGAGATCGAGCAAAGGATCGAGTGCGGTCGTATTCATGGCGATGTCGGTCCGGCAATCGGGAGCCGGACTTCGAAAGTGGTGCCCTGCCCCTCGACGGAGCGAAAGCGAATGGTGCCACCGTGGCGGTCCACCACGGCATGGGCAATGGCCAGCCCCTGACCGGTCCCGCTGCCCACGGCCTTGGTGGTAAAGAACGGATCGAACACGCGATCGGCGATGCCAGCTGGGATCCCGGTGCCGGTGTCGGCAATCTCGATGACGACGAACGCGCCGTCACGTTGCGTGGCGACGCGCAGCTGGCCTGGGCGACCGCTGTCACGCATCGCATCGCCGGCATTCACCAACAGGTTGAGAAACACCTGATTGAGCTCGGTCACGAAGCATCGCGTCAACGGCAACGCGGGGTCGAAGTCGGTTCGACATTCGGCCACGTAGCGCCATTCATTGCGTGTGATCGTCAGGGCGAGCGAAAGGGCGTGATTGATGTCGGCGAGCGCCGCCGCGCTGGTACCGGGGTGGGAGAACTGCTTCACACTGCGTACGATGCCCGCAATGCGATTGAGCCCATCGAGTGATTGGCTGAGTGCCGACGGCAGCTCCCGTTGCAGAAACGCCGCCGACTCCGTACTCAGCCGATCGTCGACCCAGCCCTGCAGTGCACACGGGAGGCTCGCGTCATCCGACGATGCCGTGCACGATGGACGCACGGGATCGAGGAGCCGGCGCATCCGGTCGAATGAGTCGGCGAGGAAGCGGACGTTGTCGGAGACGTACTGCACCGGGGTGTTGATTTCATGGGCGATACCTGCGGCGAGCTGGCCGATACTCTCGAGGCGCTGCGCCCGCTGCAATTGGCCCTCGAGCTGGCGGCGCTCGGTGATGTCGACGGCGACGACGCCCGCGCGACGTTCGTCCTCCCCCTCCACGGCAAACGCGTACAGCTGCCAGTGACGCGTATCCCCGGACGACGAGATCACCTGCTCCGTGCGCTCGATGTTCGCACCGTCCCGCAGGACCGCGTTCGCGTGCGCTTCGATGGCTGGCGCCAGCGGGAACGCGAGCGTGGCCAGCGGGGTGCCGGCCAGCGTCGACGCGGAGGTCCCGGCGTGCAGCTCGAACGTGGCATTCGCGTACTCGAGCTCACCCCGATCGTTGATCAGTGCGGCAATGAACGGGGAATGGTCCATGAACGCCGTGAATCGCTGTTCACGGCTTCGCCGCTGCCGTCGACTGATGCGCAGCTCGATCTCGACCGCGGCCGCGCGCGCGAGATCCTCCAACCCGGCGATCTGCTCGGCGGTCCAGACGCGCGTCGTCCGGTCGTAGGCGCTGAAGGCGGCGAGGGTCCGGCCACGGCGACTGGAGATCGGGACCGCGAGGTAGGAGCGCACCCCGAGTTGCTGCATTCCGGGGCGCTGCTGCCCCAGCGGATGCGAGGCGAGATCGTCGATGATGAGCGGCGTTTCGGTCTGGACCACGACATCGCACAACGAGCGGGACAGCGGCAGGGTGCGGCGATTGGCCGCCTCGCCCGTCGCCCCGGTCATGCCAATCAGTCGCAGCCCGGTGGGCGTCGGCAGATTGACGAGCACCAGGGGGGCCGACACCAACTGGCTCGCCGCCCGGGCGAGACCATCGAGCACGTCCGAGAAACCGTCGAGCAGACCCGTGGCGTGGATCGCTCGCAGGCGCGTGGAATCGAACGCCGTCGTGGCGGATATTGGGACCTGTTCGGCTTCTCCGGCCACGGACATCGCGGATCGTCCCTCCTTCGAGACGCTGGGCAGTGGCGCTGAACGCCGTCAACGGTACGAGTGTGCCCTGATAGTGTCGGCAGCGGAAATGACGACCTCAAGCATTCCGGCGATCCGGCCCCGCGTATCATCGGGTTCCTAACGCAAACAGGGTGGAGCGACCCGGCTCCACCCTGTAACGGCGACCTTCGCCATGCGATGGGCGAGGCGTCAGCCCTCGAACACCGGCGTGCGCCACGCTCCATAGGTCGTCTTGCGGTGCGACTCGAGGCGGCGTCCCTGCGCTTCCCAATCGGCCAGTTCACCGCGTGCGCGCGCCACGTGCGCGGCCGCCTTGGCGATGCTGGGCGCGAGCCCGCGCGCCTGTACGTCGGCGAGCGCCCACTCAGCGGCCTTCACCCGTGCCTGCGCGATGGCGAGCTGCTCGACACACCGGGTCGCGTGGTAGCTGCTCCACGCATTGATCGGCCGATCGTCGTCGAAGCCATAGAGCGCCCAAATCCCATCGTTGGTCGGGATGGCGTCGACAAGAATCGCGTCGATGTCGTCAGGAATGGAGACCGAGGCATCCGGGCTGTGCATGCTCATGGGGAGGCACCGAGAGGGTGAGCGAACGGGGCAGGAAGGTACCGCACGTCATGACGGTTCATGACATCTATTCAAGTCGTCGGGCGGGGGCGGCGGTTCCCTGCGAATGTCGGCGGCACCGCGTCGCTAGATTGCCCGGATGCACAGTCGACTTTTCTCGGTGATGACGGCCGTTCGCACGGCGCTCCTGATGCTTGTGTGCGGCGCCCTGCCGCTCGGCGCCCAAGCGACGCAGTCCGGAGCGAAACCCACGGGCAAAGCAGGGGCGACGGCCCGCGATTCCGCGCGCACGCGCAAGGACACCACCGCGTACCCGACCGGTGGCACCTCGGCCGCGTCCCGCGCCTTGGCAGGGCGGCCCGCCCCGGTGTGGCCGGTCCCCGGCCCCGCCCCGCTCGCGGGCAGCATTCTGCCGGCCAAACGCATCATCGCCTATTACGGCAACCCGTTTTCGAAGCGCATGGGGGTCCTGGGGGAGTATCCCAAGCCGGAGATGCTGCAGCGGCTCGATCGCGAGATCGCCGCGTGGCGCAACGCTGATCCGGGCACCCCGGTCCAGCCGGCGCTGCACCTCATCACGACGGTCGCGCAGGGCGATGCGGGGAAGGACGGCAAGTACCGCATGCGCCACGGCGACGCGCTCACGGAGAAAGTGTACGGCTGGGCCAAGGAGAAGAACGCCCTGCTCTTTCTGGATGTGCAGGTGGGGCTGAGCACGATCCAGGAGGAACTCCCGCGGCTCGAGCCGTGGCTCGCGAAGCCGGATGTGCACTTCGGCATGGATCCGGAATTCTCGATGAAGGACGGCACGAAGCCGGGCAAGAAGATCGGGAGCTACGACGCCGCCGACGTGAACTGGGTCATCGACCAGTTGGCGCGCATCGTGACCCAATACAAGCTGCCCCCCAAGGTCCTCGTGGTGCATCGCTTCACGAAGCCCATGCTCACCAACGCCGCGAAGATCAAGCGCGACCCGCGCGTGCAGGTGGTGATCCACATGGACGGATGGGGGCCGCCAAGTCTCAAGCGCGATAGCTATGCGGCGTACGTGTACGCCGAACCCGTGCAGTTCACCGGCTTCAAGCTGTTCTACAAGAACGACCGCAAGTACGGCGGCCCGATCATGACGCCGCGTCAGTTGCTCGCGCTGACGCCGAAGCCGCTCTACATCCAGTACCAGTGATGCAGCGGGCGGCCGGAGCGCCCGTTGCCCGCTATCGCCACTGTAGCGACATCAGGAACGACACGCGCCGCGGCAGCCCGGGTTCGAAGAAGCGATTGCGCGTGGCGTTGATGACGAGACTCGAGGCATAGCGGCGGTCGAACAGGTTCTCGATCGACACGGTGGGTTGCAGGCGAACGCCGCCCATCGTTGCGGCGTCGAGCCCCAAGCGCCAGTTCCACACGGCAAAGCCGGCGCCGTTCACCGTGCCGGCGTCGTTCGCACTGGCCTCAGATGATGCCGTGACCTCGAGTCCGCTCCATAGCACGCCCCGACGCACAGTGCTGAACGCCTGCAGATAGTGTTCCGGGACACCGGGAATCGCCTTGCCCGCGTAGGACACCGTGCCAACCACATAGCGATCGAAACGGAAGCGTGAATGCGTGTAGGCGGCGCCGACATCCACGGCGCTCCACTGTGCCCGCACACTCGTTTCGACGCCCGTGCGCGTCGTGCGTCCGGCATTGCGAAAGGCGCGACGGCCCGGCTGATTGGGCACGTCGAACGGCACGAGCTCGTCGAGCACGACGGCGCGGAAGAGCGACAGGTCGGCCTTGAGATGATCGCCGAGGAACGCCTGCGTGCCCACCTCGCTGGTGCGCGTACGCTGCGGCTCAAGCGTCGCGTTGAGACCGGCGGCGCCGGTTTCCTGATTGGTAAGCTCGGTGATCGTGGGCGTTTCGAACGCGGTGGAGAGATTGCCGTACAGTGACCAGCGCATGACCGGGCGCCACACGACGCCGACCATGGGGCTCACCGCCTGCAACGTGCGATCACCGGAGTCGTTGGCATTGGTGGCGGTCACGAACCGATCGCGCACGCGAAAGCGCACGCGATCATGGCGCAGCGCGCCGCTCACGAACACGCCATGCGGGGCCTCCACCTCGAGCCGGGCGTACCCGCCAACGTTCGCGGCGCGCTCCTGCTGATCGAGACGTGTGGCCCCGCGCTCCGTGCCAGGGCGCGGACAGAGCGTAGTCGGCGGGGCCGTCGGCGACACTGCCGCGCAATTTTCGTAGTTGTATCGTTCGTCCATCTGCCGCTGCGCGTCGAGGCCGGCGCCCACCCGCAGTGGCCAGGCCAGTCGAGTCGTGCGCCAGCTGCCGTGCACGTTGCCGCCGGCCACGCGGCGATCCACCGCCACCATGGCGAACGGCAGCGGGTTATCGAGCGTGCGACTTCCCGTGAACACGGCGCCGCGGATGGTCCCACCGGCCACCTCGCGTTCGGCCAGCAACGACAGCTGCGACTGCACGACGGCCTTGCGCGACCGGCGCGTGATGTTGAGCGAATCGGGCAGTCGCGGGTCGCGCGCCAGTTCCGCGGCCGTGAGTGCGCCGGTGTTCTCGGCGCGCGGGGCATCGTAATGCGTACCCTGTAGTTCGACGCGCGTACCGGCCACCGTGGCGAGCGCCCGCATGAACACGCTGCTGGCGTCGAACCGCGACCAGGTGCGCGGTCCGTTGCCCTGCGTATGTGTCGCCGACAGCAGCCATGCGGCGCGCTGCCACCGGCCGATGCTGTCGCGCGCGGCTCCGGACAGCTGCACGTTGCCGCGTTGCAGCCCGCCGCCGTCCCACACGCGCGCCTGCGTGGAGAATGGAGCGGGCGACGGCGCACGCGAGCGCATGTCGATCACGCCACCCGCCGCGTTGCCGTACAGCGCCGCTGCGGTGCCCCGCACCACATCGATGCGGTCGATGGTTTCGAGATCGATCCAGTCGGTGGGAGTTTGGCCATCGGGGAGCGACACGGGAACGCCGTCGCGCAACACGCGCACGCCGCGCACGCCGAACGCCGAGCGGGCGCCGAAGCCGCGCAGCGCAATGCGCTGATCCTGTGACGGATTGGCGCGATCCTGCACCTGCACGCCGGGGACGCCCAGCAGCAGATCACTCACCCCGGTGCGACGGAGGGCGGGCCGGGCCGACAGTGGGGCCGTGGTCACGGCGAACGGCAGCTCGAATGGTGCGCGCGCGGCATCGCGGGTCACGGTGGTGCGCACCGACTGCAACCGTTGCGTCATGGTGTCGCGCCGCACGACGCTATCGCGTTGCGCGAGCAGCTCGGCGGGATGGAAGGCAGTGAGGGCAACGGCGAACGCCATCGCACCGATCGGGACCGCCGGCAGACGTTGGGCAGGGTTTCGAAGCACCCTGCGATTTACCGTGCTCGGCGCGCCGATGGAATCCCCTTCCGCGGCAGCGGCAGGGCATTGCGTCCTACTTCGCGGTGCCGGAGCAGCTCGGCTGGCGGTCGAACGGGCTATCGTCGAAGAGCTCGCCGGTTCGCGAACAGACGATGCCGGTGCTGGTATCACGAACCGACATGAACCAGTGCGAGCGCGATGCGTTGGCGGCCACGACCCGCTGGGTTTCCGGCACCGTCATGCCGCGTGCCTTGAGCTCGGGCCAGGTGGCAAACCGCTGATTGAGGATACGGAAGGCCGTCTGCTGCTCGTACACCTTGCTGAGTGTGCCGGACACGGCCGTGCGGCTGCGGTCCTGCTGCATCGAGCCGTTCATCTTCACGGCGGCAAGGGCAACGGTGAGCAACACGAACGCCACCACGATACTGGTGACGAACACGTGATCGCGCTTCTCACGGGCGGCCGAGCCGATCGTGGTCGACCGATTGGCCCTGGCGGGGGCGCTCGCCGGCGCGCCCCGACTCGCCGGTCGTGCGGCATTCCCTGATGCGGCCGCCGCACCGGCAGACGATGTTGCGGGCTGTGCAGGGCTCATGTCGCGCGGCTTCCCGTATGGTGGTGCCGCAGACGCGCCGAGCGGCCGCGGCATCGCGCGAACGCGATCGGCGGCCAGCGTCGAGGGGCGGCGGGGCGACGGGGAGGACATGCGGTCATCGTATGTGGTTGACGATTATGATGGCCGGTTGGCAGCAGTATGGCCGTCACACGACGAGCATTGATTCGAACATTTCCATGACGAACGGCTCAGCATGGGCCCAACGATTGGTCAGGCTCCCACCGCTATCTTTCCGGTATGTTCTTCAAACAGTTCTATGACCAACCGCTCGCCCAGGCGAGCTACCTCATCGGCTGTCAGGCGACGGGTGAGGCCATCGTGGTGGATCCGCTGCGCGACCCCGCGCCGTACCTGCTCGCGGCCAAGGCCGAGGGGCTGCGCATCACCCACGTGACGGAGACGCACATTCACGCGGACTTCGTCTCCGGTGCCCGTGAACTGCGGGCCGCGACCGGCGCCCGGCTCTTCCTGTCGGCCGAGGGTGGGAGCGACTGGCAGTACGCCTTTGCGGCCGGCGACGGCGCCACCCTGCTCCACGACGGCGACCACATCATGGTCGGGAACATCCGCCTCGACGTGTGGCACACGCCGGGGCACACCCCGGAACATCTCAGTTTCGTGGTCACCGATACCCCGCGCGCGGCCGGCGCCATGGGCATTCTCACCGGCGACTTCGTGTTCGTGGGCGACGTAGGACGGCCGGATCTGCTGGAGAAGGCGGCAGGCGTTGCGAACACGATGGAGGAGGGCGCCCGCGCGTTGTTCCGCTCACTGCAGCGGTTCCGTACACTCCCCGATCATTTGCAGGTGTGGCCGGGTCACGGCGCCGGCTCGGCGTGCGGCAAGGCGCTGGGCGCGGTGCCCTCGAGTACCGTGGGCTACGAAAAGCTCGCGAACTGGGGCGTGGCCACCACCGACGAGCACGAGTTCGTGCAGATGGTGCTGGAGGGGCAGCCGGAGCCCCCGCGCTACTTCGCGGAGATGAAGCGCATCAATCGCGATGGGGCGCCCATTCTTGGCGACCTGGTGGCGCTACCCCAGCAGGACGGCCAGACGATCGCCCGGCGTGTATTGACCGCGTCGCCCGCCGTGTGGTGCATCGACCTGCGCCCCGCGCGCGCCTTTGCGGAGCATCATGTACCGGGGAGTCTGTCGGTGCCGTATGGGCGAAGCTTCAGTACCTGGGTGGGCTCGATCGTGCCGTACGATGTGGACGTGGTGCTGGTGGCGCCGGCGGGGGGCGCCGTACAGGTAGCAAGCGCGCGCGCCGACCTGTTGCGCATTGGCCTGGATCGGGTCACCGGGTGGGTCGATGCGGTCGACTTGCTGGCGGCGTACGAGGCGGCAGGCGGGGCGCCAGCGCACATCGAGTGGCGCCCAGTCGCCTCGGCCGAGGTCCGTGATGGCACGCTGCCGGTGGTCGACGTGCGTGGCCGCAGTGAATGGATGGCCGGGCACCTCCCGGCGGCGCAGCACATTCCCCTGGGCGAGCTCGCCGATCACATGAGCGACCTCCCGGCGGGCCCGTTCGGCGTGCAGTGCCAGTCTGGCGCCCGCTCAGCGATCGCCACGAGTCTGTTGCACCGGCTGGGGCGCACCGATGCGATCAATCTGGAGGGCGGCTACGCGGCCTGGTCGTTTGCCAACGGTCAGTAACCGCTCACCACTGATTTAGAGCGTTTGATCGCTACTGGTGACGCTCAGATGACGGAGCGGGTGATCTTACCGGTGCGGTGAATAGTGCCCATGGACGGTGAGGTGGGCAGACAGTGCCGGTGACGCCCCTGTCGTCTGAATGATTGAATACAATGATTGATCACGGGCCTGGCGAAACGAAAACGCGCGGCGTGAACTCACGCCGCGCGTTTCGTCTGTATCCCCGGGCGGGAGCGCCCGTGCCGCTCAGGCGGCGCGGGTGGCGATGAGGTGCTGCATGAACTCACCGGCCGCCCTGCGCTGGTGAGGGGTACCCACGCGGATGCCGTCGACGCAGGCGAGCATCTTGTGTAGTCGTGCATCGCGGCTGGCGACCTTGGTGAGTCCATTGAAGAGCGGTACTAACGCTTCACCGCGCACGAGCCCGCCCTCCATGGGCCACACGAGCACGCGTGCGTTCTCCTCACCCCCCAGCACCGCTGTTAGCTCGGGGTGGGCCCCAGCGGTGGGTAGCCCGGCCTTCTCCGGCCCGCGCACGGCGGGGAACGCATAGCGCGCGCCGTAGACGAGAAATTCGTGCAGAGCGGACTCGTGCACCGTGCGGCTGCCAGCCCCGCAGATGCCGGCGTGCTGCAGACGTGCGACGGCGCGGTGTACGGCACTCGTGCTGGTAGCCAACGCGATCGCCAGCGGCTCGTACCGGTCTTCCGGCACGACAACGAGACGGAGGGCGACGGCTATGTCGAAGGGCCGGAGCGATGGCTGCGAAGGCACAAGCGTATGGGCGCGAGGGAAGGAAACGACCGATGCACCAGTCTACTGTGAGTTTTCTCACTTATGGGACGGCGACAAAACAGCTTGTCCCAGTATTCGTGGCTTTTGTGTCGCTGCACACCAACTCACAGCGAAAAATGCACGGGTGAGACCACCTTAGTTAAAGTGGCCTTAATCCACCTCGCGTTCCGGAGGCAGCCGGACAATACCAGCCACGGCGCTGGCGGTGAAGGGTCGGACCTTCCAGCTTTGGGCGATGTCCGACTCCCTCACCTTCCATGCTACGCCGGTGTTTCCGCGTGGCTTCCGCTGCGCCAGCCGCAACGTGGGACTCAAGCCCACCGCGCGCGACCTCACCCTGTTCGTGAGTGACGTCGAGGCGGCCGCCGCCGCGGTGTTCACGCGCAATCATTTCCCCGGGGCTCCCATCATCCTGGGGCGTGAAACCATCGCTGGCGGGGTCCTGCGCGCGGTGATTGCGAACAGCAAGGTCAGCAACGTGGCGACCGGCGCGAGGGGTGTGGAGAACGCGCGCCGCATGGCCAGCGCGGCGGCGGCCGAACTGCAGACCACCGCCGATCGCGTGCTCGTCAGTTCGACCGGTGTGATCGGCGTGCAACTGCCCATCGAAAAGATCGAGGCCGGCGTGGTGGGGATGGCCGCCGATCTGCAGCATGACCCCATGGTCGGCGCCGAAGGGATCATGACGACCGACTCGCATCCCAAGGCGCTCTCGGCGTCGGTGGGCAACGCGACGATCACCTGGGTGGCCAAGGGTTCGGGGATGATCGAGCCCAACATGGCGACCATGCTGTCGTACATCTTCACCGATGCCGCGTTCGATGCGGCGACCCTCGACCGCCTGCTGCGCGCCGCGGTGGCCCCGTCCTTCAACATGCTCTCGGTCGATACCGACACCAGCACGTCGGACACCTGCGCCATTCTGGCGAACGGGTTGGCGGGCCCGGTCGATGAGACCGCGTTCCTGCAGGCGCTCATCGCCGGCTGCACCCGCATGACGGAAATTCTCGCGCGCGATGGTGAAGGGGCCGAGCATCTACTCCGCGTGCAGGTGACCGGCGCGAAAGACGCGCGCGAGGCGCACATCGTGGCCAAATCCATCGTCAATTCCCCGTTGGTGAAGACGATGGTGCACGGCGCTGATCCGAACGTCGGCCGTCTGCTGATGGCCGTGGGCAAGTGCTTCGATTGCACCATCCAGCCCGCCACCACCGATGCCTGGATCAACGGCTATCAGGTGGTGGGTCGCGGTGAGCGGCTGACCTTCGACGACACGGTGGTGCGGGAGACCTTGTCGCGGGAAGTCGTGGACATTGCCGTGTCCCTCGGCGTAGGCGATGGCGCTGCCACCGCCTACGGCTGCGACTTCACGAAGGGCTACATCGAGGAGAACGCGGCGTACTACTCGTCGTAACCCGACTTACGCCTCCGGTAGGTCGGGGATTCCGTCCACGTTGAGTGAACGCACTTCCTCGACCCACCGGGTAAGCCGGTCGAGTTGCAACGCCTGCGGGGTAATGTCGAAGTGCTGCACGAGGGCGCCACGGGGCACCGTATCGGTGAGGGCCGTGGCCTGCAGCAGGAAGTAGCGCTGCTTGTCGGGCGAATGGCAGGGGTACTGCAACTCGAAGCGGTCCCGCTTGCCAGCGAGCAATTCGCGCAGCCCACGGCCCACGGCGTGCGCCATGGGATCGTCGGTGGCCGCCATGCAGGTGGCGACGTAGTTGAGCCCGATCCCCGAGACGAGCGCCGGCGGCGCGTCATTGATCTCGGCGAAGCGCGCCCATTCGGCGTTCGTCTGCACGATGGTGCCATCGGCACCGAGCACGGCGATGGACGAGGGGATGGAATCGAGGATGT
>NZ_JBIJAW010000243.1:0-5136 GCF_044345575.1 Gemmatimonas sp. | reverse complement strand
GCACAAATCCGGCTCGGCGGCCACCTCATCCCAGATGTCGGAGCGCGGCGCGGTACCGAGGTCACTGAGTGAACCGTCCTGCGTGCGCTGCGCCCATTCGGCAATCTTCGCCACTTCCTCGGTGGCGTTGTCTTCGAACAGCGCTGCCCCCGCACCCTGTGCCTGCTCGAGTCGATACAGGCACAAGTAATTGCGCCAGCCTTTCAGCAGCGCGAAGCGCACCGGCTGATCGGTGAGCGCGCGCTGGAGAAACGGCAGGTCCTTGGCCACCAGCTGCTCCTGCAGCGTGATGGTGGCGGTGCTCACCACCGTGCGTTCCCCATTGGCCGCGGCCCAGCGCAGTGCGGGTACGAGATACCCCAGCGACTTGCCCACGCCGGTACCCGCTTCGAGCAGCGCGACGCCGCCTTCGTTGAAGGCATTCACCACTTGCGTGGCCATCGCGCGTTGACTCGGCCGGTCCTCGTAATTGCGCGCCCCGTGCACCTGACGCATGGCCTGCGCCACGAGGCCGTACGGACCGAGCGCCACATCCACTTCGTCGGCGTTCACCGGCACGAGCTCGCGCCCCTGCGGAATCTCCGTAACGAAGTAGATGCGCGTGGCATCGTTGTCCACGATGGCGAAGCCCACCCCGTTCATGTGCAAGCGGTACGCCACCTCCATGTCGGCGTCGCTGGGCGTGAGCTCACCACTCGGGTGATTGTGCACCAGCAGGTCACCGCGGTCGGCCACGCCGGGCAGTGCGAGCACACTCTTGACGTCGCCCGCGGCGACCTTGCGCGCCGTGGCCACGTGCCCCTGCTCGTCCACGGTGCACACGAAGCACACTTCGTTGCCACCATGCAGCCGGATCTGTGTGCGAATGGCGGCGGCCGCCTTGGGCAGCAGCCGCGATTCCCCTGCCGAGACCACCGTCACGTCACGTCTTCCGGGGCTTCTTCTTCGCGGCCGGGAAGAGCACGTTGTTCAAGATGAGCCGATACCCCGGTGAGTTGGGGTGCAGCGACAGATCCGTGGGCGCGCTGCCGATGGCGTGCTGCGGGTCCTCGGGATCGTGCCCGCCGAGGAAGGTCCACGAGCCCTTGCCGTAATCGCCGTGCAGATACTTGCTCCACGGCGCGCCATCTTCCTGGGCGAGCACCGTGACGCCGGTCTTCACCACGGCCTTGTTGAAGCTCGTGGTCACCCCGTAGAAGTCGGGGATGACCGTGCGGTGATTCTGCACGAGCATGCTCGCCACGGGATCGAGCTTGGCGCTGAACCCGAACAGCGAGAACGCCCCCAGCGGCTGACGCCGAGACGGCACGTTCACCTGGTGCCCATCGATGTCGCTCAGTGCGTTCACGTACGGCGACGGCTCGATATGCGCGCCCTGAAATGCGAGGGCGCGCGTCCAATCGAGCTTGCTGTCGGCGTTGGGATCCGGCGGCGTGCCGTCGGAGAACGGCCCGGCGATGTCCACGGCGAACGAGGCGATGGACAAGTCGAGTGACTCGGTGGCGCCGCACATGGCGAAGAGGAAACCACCGCGCTCCACGAAGCCCCGGATGTTGTCCGCCACGCCCTTCTTGAGGCCCGGCACGTCGTTCTTGCCGAACTTCCGGCCGGTGGACAGGTCGCGCTCACGCTGCGCGACGAACCAGGGCGCGTCGCGATAGGCGAGGTAGAGCTTGTTGTACTGGCCGGTGAAGTCTTCGTGATGCAGGTGCACCCAGTCGTACTTGCTGAGGTCGCCCTTCATCACGTCGTCGTCCCACACCGACGTGAAGTCGATCCCGGCATACGTGAGTGCGAGCGTCACCGCATCGTCCCAGGGTGGCTGATCGACGGGGCGATAAATTGCGATCTTGGGCGAGCGTTCGAGCACCACGGCGTCCATGTTGCCGCCGGCGATCTCGGCGCGCATGCTGGCCACGTCGGCATCGCTGAGCGGCTCCACACTCACACCATCGAGCGCCGCGCGCTTGCGCAGATCGGGGACGTCGGGGAGCAGGAACGCGCCACCGCGGTAGTTGAGGAACCACTCCGCCTTCTGCCCCGCCTTGAGCGCCTGATACGTCACCCCGTACGCCTTGAGGTGATTACGCTGGCCGTCGTCCATGGGCAGCAGCAGATGCTGCGCGAGCGCCGGGCGCGCGAACAACGCCACGGCTCCGACAAGGAACAGTGCCTGGCGCAGAACCTGTGCGAACCGGGTGTGAACGGGCATACAGGGAAAGGTAGCAGGTAGCAGTGAGCGGGACGCAGGGCGCCGGGTTACACCGCGGGCGGAATGGCGCCCTTGAGGCGCTCCAGATCACGACGGGCCTGCGGCGCCAGCGCACTCGTGCCGTAGTCCACCAGCAGCTGTTCGAACTTCGTGATGGCCGCCGGTTTGTCGCCGGCCTCACGCAACGCCCGTGCCCACGCGAGCAGGGCTTCAGGGGCTTCGGGACTCCGGGGAAAGTCACGCACGATGCGGTCGTACAGCGCGACAGCTTCGTTCTTCCTGGATAGCCGCGCCCCCTGCGCGATGAACGCCGGCGCGGCGGCGCCCACCGAGTCGGCGAGCTGCACGAAGCGCTTCGCCGCGCCGGTGGAATCCTTGCGCGCGAGCGTGGCGAACGCCTCGCCGAGGCCGGGGAGCTGCTCCACACGGGTCCGCGCCAGAATGCCCAATGCGTCCACCAACTCCGGGCGGTTGGAGGCCGCACGCAGGAGACGCTTGCGCGCATTCACCACATCGCCCTCGTAGAGGGCGAGCCAGCCCGCCATTTCATCGTCGTCGGCCAGCTCCGTACCGTTCATGGCCGCCTTGGCCCGCGCCACCTCGCCGGCGCGCAGCCAGCCGGCCACGAGTGGCCGCGCCAGCGAGGCGCGCGTATCCGGATCGAGCTTCTTTGCCGCATCATCGAGCTTCTGCTGCGCTTCGTTACCGCGCCCGAGTTCCCCGAGCGCTGCGATCTCGAGCCCGAGCAGCGCGCGCACGCGCACCGAATCGGCCACCTTGCCCACGGTCGACTTGCGGCGGACGATGTTCAACGCGGCCGCCGCATCACCAGCACGCAGCGATGCTTCGGCGGCGCGCTGTTGCGACTCGATGTCTCCCGCCCGATCGAATACCGCCGTCCAAGCCTCGCGCGCCACGAGCCAGCTTTCGTTGAGTTCGGCTCGTTCGGCGAACGACCGCCACGTGGCGGTGGTGGAATCGTCAGCGGGGAGCGTGCTGATGGCACTCCACGCGCGGCGCGGCTCGCCCCAGGCGAATTCGAGTGACGACAGCAGGCGGCGCGGGGCGAACGTCACGGGCGGCGCGAGCAGCACGGCGCGCACCGAATCGCGCGTCTCCGCCGGGACGCGCTGCAAGCCGAAGAGCGCAGCCGTTTCCAGCCACGGTTCGTCCAGCATGGCCTCACGGAACGCGCGCACAGCCGGCACGTAACGCTTGAGCGCGAGGTGCAGCTGCGCCGTTTCCCCCGAGAAGGCGCCTGCCGCGCCCATGAGGCGGCCGGCTTCGCTCAGGACACTGTCAGCCGCAAGGGCGCGACCGGCCTGCAGCAACAGACGCGCATACTCACGGAACGGCGCGGCTTCGTTCCCTGCCGCCCGCCGCCAGGTGGTGAATGCGTCGCGCGCCTCGGCATCGCGCCCCATGCTGAGATACGTGCGCAGTTGCACACCGCGGGCCGTGGGATCGGTGGGTCGGAACTGCAGCACGCGCGAGACCACCGGCACGATGGAATCGAGCATCCCGGCATCGTTCCAGACGCGCTCGAGCCCCAGCAGTGCCACGGCAATGCGATCACCGTCGGTACTGCCAACCGAAAGGGCGCCCGTGAGGGCCTCACGATACGCGGCACTGGCACCGACGCGATCTCGCTTGTCCTCGGCCTCGAGCCCGCGCGAGAGCGGATCAGCGGCGCTGGCCGGCTTGCTCGCCTGCGCGCCGGCCGTGAGCGACAGACACACACTCGCCAGCGCGACCGCCTCGGTACAGAGGCGGTGCCTCACGCGATCGTACCACGGGTGGGCCACAGGGTTACGGCGGCGTGGTGCCATTGAGCCGACGGAAGTACTCGATCACGATACGGCGCTCGTCGGGACCGAGCCCGCGGAGGTCGTTCCACGTGGGCGGCGCGTACTTGCTCCCTGCCTTGCCCGACTGCGGTCCGTCCACGCGACCGGTGTTCCCGTTGCCATTACCTGCCTTGGCCTCACGCGGCCCCTGATCGTCGCGCTCTTCCTGCTCGAGGAACCGCCCCGCATCGAGCAACCGGCGATACAGCTGCTGCTGCCGCGCGGCGACGGCCGGGTCGAGCCCGTTGCGTTCGATCTGTTGCGCCAGCTGCTGCGCTTCCTTGGCCAACGCATCGGTGCGACCGGTCTGGTCGGCATCACTCACATCGGTGAGGCTGCGCGCCACGTCGCGCTGCTGCCGCGCCAGCACGCGCGCCTGCTGCTGCGCCTGATCACCCTTGGCGCCGCCGGGCATCATGTTGAGCCCCTGCATCTGGCTGTTGAGCTGCCCCTGCTGCTGCGCCAACTGCTTGAGCTGCTCCATCATCTCGCTGAAGCCCGACGCGCTCTGCGCATTGTTCACGCGCTCGCGATCGCGCACGAGCGAACTGAGCGCCTGGTTGAGCGCTTCGCTGGCATCCTTCATCGCGCTCTGCGCCTGCTCAGTACCGCCGGGCTGCCCCTGACCGGCCTGCTGCGTGGCCTGCGTGGCCTGCTGCACGCGACGCTGCGCTTCGGCCATCTGCTTCTGTGAGCGCTGCGACAACAGCGATGACTGACGCCCGGCCTGCTCGAGTCGCTCGGCGGCCTGCTGCACGCCCTGCTGCAGCGCCGACTGCTCCCCCTGCATCCCCTGCGCCCCCTGCTGTCCCTGCTGGCGCATCTTCTTTTCGAGCTCGGCCTGCTGCCGAGCGAGCTGCATCGTTTCGTTGATGGACTGGTCGAGCTGATCGGACAGCTCGCCCTTCCATGCGTTGACCTGCGCATCCCGCGCTTGCGACAGCTGCTGCGCCGCGCGCTCCATGGCGTCGGCCGCCTGACGCGCCTGCTGTCCCTGCTGGCCCTGCTGTCCTTGTTGGCCCTGCTGGCCTTGCTGGCCTTGCTGTCCCTGCTGGCCCTGCTGTCCCTGCTGGCCCT
>NZ_JBIJAW010000242.1:0-5149 GCF_044345575.1 Gemmatimonas sp. | reverse complement strand
ACCATCGTGGCGAACGGCTGCACGATGCCCTGAATCCAGCCGCCGTACGGATTCGACGTTTCGAATTGACGGCCGAGCGCGAGCAGCCGCTTGAACTCCTGCGGGCCCACGTACACTTCGAAGGCCGCGTTGCCGGCCTTGAGCGGCGTGACGAGTGTGGCTTGGCCGCGCGTCGCCTCATCGTTCATGCGCGGCCCGCCGGTCACGTTGATCTCGGCGAACGGCGTGCCGCCCTTCGGCGTGAGCACGCCGAGGATGAAATACTTGCTCTTCGCCACGCCCCAGGTGATGGGCCCCGCGTCGATTTCACGCTCACCCGGATCGAGCGAGCTGAAGGCAATGCCCTCGGCGCCATCGAGCTCCGGCTTGTAGGCGTACGCGAGGTGCCGGTGGTCTTCGGTCGGGTCCGACTCGTTGCTGCGGAACCCCGTGGGCAGATCCACCAGCAGATAGCTGTTCTCCGGCACGCCTGCCACCGTCGCAGACACGTTCACCCGGAAGCTGTCGGGGAGGAATGAGTACGTGATGGAGACCGTCTTGCCCGGCAGGTCGGCGTCATACCGCACCACGGTGTTGGCGCCATCCTGGGTTTGCTGCGAGCGGAAGACCTGCTTGCCGAGGTCGACCGTATCGCCGGGGACGACGAGACGGAAGGCGAGCATGCGTTCGTTGGGGAGCGCGAGCTCCACCGTGCCGCTGCGCGTGCGGCCACCGTTCGACAACGCCTGGTAGTTCGTGAGCGAGGCGCCGATGAGCGCCGCCCCCTTGTTGGTCGTGCGATAGTCGGCGACCGCCGTCTTCACCGTCGCGGTATCCACCGGCATCACGACGGGGGCCACCTGGGCGCCGGTGCTGTCGGTGGTTGCTGCTGCCCCCATGGCGGAAGCCGTCGCCGTGGCGCCGGTTGCAGCGGCACCGCTGGCCGTGGCGCCACTCGCGCCCGTCGTCAGCGAATCCGCCGTGGGCTTCTTGGCCACGGGCGCCTGCGGCGGCGTGGGGAAGAGATACGGAGTGACGAGCAGCACGGCCGCCATCAGTACGACAGCCAGAACGATACGACGTGGTTCCATGAGAGTATGAAAGTGTCGCTGGGCGAATCCGATTGGAGAAAACCGCGCGGAGTCGCGTCAGGGTACCGGGTCGAACCCGCCCGGCCGGAACGGATGGCAGCGGCCGATGCGGCGCAACGCCATCCACCCGCCACGCCAGGCCCCGTGCTTTTCGAGCGCTTCGATGGCGTACGCGGAACAGGAAGGATAATACCGGCACGCGCCGCCAAAGATGGGCGAGAGCACGATCTGATACGCGCGGACCCCCATGATGAGGACGAGCCGTGGAAACCGCGTCCACCGCGTGGCCGCTTCGGCGCGATCAGCGGACATGCTCAGGCCAGACGGCGCAGCAGTTGCTGCACCGCCTGCTCCAGTTCGCTGTGGAGCGCCGCAACGTCGCGGCCGTACGCCGACGGGAAGATGCGCACCACGAGATCGACCGGGGGGTGGGCCGTTGCACGCGCTTCCAGCTGGGCAAGGAGGTGCACCCGTACGAGCTCCCGGAGACGGCGCTTCACGCGATTACGCTCGACGCCGGAGTGCTTGTACTTGGGCACGACGAAGCCCACACGGGGAAACGCATGAAGGGAAGCGGTCGCGCGCACGTCGAACGACGCGGTGCGTACTCGCTTCCCTTCGTGACGGACTCGTTCGAGTTCGGTCCCGCGCGTCAGCCGTTGCTGGCGCGGGAAGGCTCGAGAATCAGGCGCCCGCGTACTTCGACGGGAGCTGAACGGTCAACTGCTTGCGCCCCTTCTTGCGGCGACGAGCGAGGACAGCGCGCCCCCACTTCGTCTCCATGCGCGCACGGAAGCCGTGCTTGCGGATGCGACGCGTGTTGCGCGGACGATAGGTGGGCTTGCCCATGGCGAACTCTAGGAGAAACGGGTACGGAAAAATTCAGACGGTACTGAATCGCGAACCAAGCCTCGGAATGTACCCGGCACGGGACGCGAGGTCAAGGGCGGGAGTCTGCCCAAATTGGCCTCCGACAACGAGTTGCCTCGCAACATTTCCACTTGCTTGCCAACACGTATCCACCCACCGCGACCCCGGGGGCACATGGCGGAACTCACGCGCATTTGCCCAATTGACTTATCCACAATCGTCGGGGTACCTTCGCCGCCCCCCCGCTTCCGTTCGCCTCCGTTCGAGCCCGCCCATGTCGCTATCACCTGCCGAAACCTGGGATCGCCTGCGCCAACGCGCCCGCCAGGTACTGCCGGAGCAGACGTATCGGACCTGGCTCGAACCCACCGACGCCATCGCCCTCGATGGCGATACGCTCGTGATCGGCGCCCCCGACCAGTTCTCCGCCGACTGGAACGACTCCAAGCACGCCGACCTGCTGGCCACGTTCGCTCCGGTCGCCCTCGGCCACCCCATGAAGGTCCGCTTCAAAGTGCACGAGGAGCGGGTGGGGCGGGTGCAGATGGACATGTTCGTGGCCCCGCCGCCTGCGCCAATTGTTGCGCCACCAACGGTGCAGCAAACGCGCATGTCAACGCCACTCAACCCTCGGTACACCTTCGACCAGTTCGTCATCGGTAAGTCGAACGATGTCGCCGCGGCGGCCGCGCAAGCCGCCGCCCAGGCGCCGGGCAAGGTATACAACCCGCTCTTCATCTACGGGGAAACGGGGCTTGGCAAGACGCACCTCATGCAGGGCATCGCCCACGAACTGCTCCGCCGCACGCCCACGCTGCGCATCGCCTACGTGGGGACCGAACAGTTCACCAACGAGTTCATCAGCGCGATCCAGACCGGACAGATGGGCGATTTCCGGCGCCGCTTCCGCGAGATCGATCTGCTCCTCGTGGACGACGTTCAATTCCTGAAGGGAAAAGAGAGCACGCAGGAAGAGTTCTTCCACACCTTCAACGCCATCTACGAAGCGGGCCGACAGATCGTGCTCAACTCCGATCGCCCGCCCCGCGAGATCCCCGGGCTCGAATCACGTCTCGTGTCCCGCTTCGAGTGGGGCATGGTGGCCAATGTCGATTCGCCCGATCTCGAGCACCGCATCGCCATTCTCAAGAAGAAGGCCAGCCTCGATCACCTCGAGCTCACGATCCCCGACGAAGTCATCGAATTCATCGCGCAGCACGTGAAGTCGTCGGTGCGCGAGCTCGAGGGGTCCATCATCAAGCTGCTTGCCTACGCATCACTCAAGCATCGCGATATCTCGGTCGACCTCGCCCGTGAGGCCCTGCGCGACAAGTTGCGTGGTGCCAGCACCGCCGATTTCCCCGATGTGCCCCCCACCACCATCACCGTCGCCACCATCCAGCAGGTCGTGGCCAGGGAATGGGGGGTCACGCCGGACGGTCTTCGCTCCAAGACGCGCACCAAGCAGCTCACCGTACCGCGCCAGGTGGCGATGTACCTCTGTCGAGAGCTGCTGGCGCTCCAACTCGTCGAAATCGGCAACGCGTTCGGCGGCCGCGACCACTCCACGGTCATTCATTCGCTTGAACGCGTGGCCGAAGATCAGGCAGCAGACCCCTCGTTCACCGAGCGTGTGCTCAAGGTCCGCGGCATGTTGGAAACTCTGCGGACAACCGGGCAACTCGGCACCTGAATCCCCGCGGCTCCACATTTCCCAACATTTTCACCACCCCCTCCTGTGCATCACCGGGGAGTCTCCGCACTCCCCCACAGGCAGTCCACATGAGGTGGTATGGCGGAAGTGCTTTCAAACGCATAGCTTGCAGCGTTTGTAGACAAGCCCACACGCCCTGCTGCTACTACTGTTTTTATATCTAAGTCTGTTTTTAAACAGCAGGCTTCAGCAGTCCTTCCACAAATTCGGGCATGAAGTTCACGATCTCGCGTGAAAAGCTGCAGGAAGGCCTTCAGGCCGTAACGGCAGCCGTACCGGCCAAGACCACCTTGCCGGTACTGGCAAACCTGCTCGTCGAAACCACCGATCGCGGTATCCGGTTTTCGGCGACCGACCTCGACATCGCCGTCAGCACCGAAGTCAGTGCCGACGTCGAGACGCCTGGCGCGATCACCATTCCCGCCAAGAAGCTCAGCGAGATCGCGCGCGAATTGCCGCCCTCGCCGGTGAAGATCGCGGCTAGTGGCGAACAGCGCGTCACGCTTGAGTGTGGCCGCTCCAAGTTCAAGCTTCTCGGCTTGCCGCGCGACGAATTCCCAACCTTCCCGCAAGTCCGCTTCAACGATTCGTGGCGGGTCAAGTCGGGCGAGCTGCAGAAGCTGATCTCGCACACGGCCTTCGCCGTGAGCACCGAGGAGTCGCGCCCGATTCTCAACGGCGTGCTCTGGGAGCTGCGCGAAGAGCGCATGCGCATGGTGGCCACCAACGGCCATCGTCTGGCGAAGATGGAACTGCCGGTCGAAGCCAGCAGCGCGCCGCCGGGCGATCTCATCGTGCCCCCGAAGGCGCTCGAGCAGATTCGCCGGCTGTTCCCGGCCGAAGAAGAGCTCGAAATCGCGCGCGGGGAAAACCACCTCGGCTTCCGCTCGCCGTTCACGTCGGTGTACACGCGCCTCGTCGAAGGCCCGTACCCCAACTACGAACAGGTCATCCCGAAGGACAACGATCGCTACGCCATCGCCGACAAGGCGTCGCTCACGCAGGCGCTCAAGCGCATGAGCGTCATCGCCAGCGATCAGACACACCGCATCAAGATGTCCTTCAACACGGGCATGCTGAAGTTCAGCGTGACCACGCCGGATCTGGGCGAAGCAAGCGATGAACTCCCGGTGAACTACACGGGTGACCAGCTCGACATCGGCTTCAACGCGACCTACCTGCTCGAAATCCTGCGCTTCATGCCCACTGAACAAGTGCGCCTGACGTTCAAGGCCCCCGAGCGCGCCGCGACCATCGAGCCCGAAGGCTGGGACGATGCGGCCAAGTATCTCTGCCTGGTGATGCCGCTGCGCCTGATGGACTGATCGTCCGGCAACCCACAACGCGAAACCCGAACTCACGACCCGCAACTGATCAGTTTCGGGTTACGGGTTCGGGTTTTGCGTTTCGGGTCGGCGCTGTTTCGGTGCGCGGTTTTTTGCGGTGTGGGCGTCCGCCCGGGTCGATCCGTACCACCCCTTCGCGCGTTGCTTCG
>NZ_JBIJAW010000241.1:0-5150 GCF_044345575.1 Gemmatimonas sp. | reverse complement strand
ACGGCGTTGTATGGAGAGCCGTTCCGGTCCGTAGACCAACTAATGGCGCTCGTCGATGCGATTGACGAAGATCAAGTGCGCGAGATTTCGCGCGATTTCTTCAATCCGGATCGACACATCCTCGTCAGCCTCGGCCCGCAGGCCGTTCGCTGACGCACTCCCCTCAGCGAGACATCCCAATGCGTATCGGGGTACCGAAAGAGATCAAGACCAACGAGAACCGTGTGGCGCTGGTGCCGGCTGGTGCAGAAGCGTTGGTCGCCGCAGGACACGAAGTGTTCATCGAGACGGGCGCCGGGGTCGGCAGCGGTTTCGAGGATGCCAATTACGTAGCGGTGGGCGCGCAGATCGTACCCGATGCGGCGACCGCGTGGGGCAAGGCTGAGCTCCTGCTCAAGGTGAAGGAGCCGATCGCGCCCGAGTGGCAGTATCTGCGCCCCGACCTCACGCTGTTCACGTATTTCCACTTCGCGGCCGACGAGGCGCTCACGAAGGCGCACCTCGCCAGCGGCGCCACCTGCATCGCGTACGAAACCGTCGAGCTGCCGAATCGGGATCTGCCGCTGCTGATTCCGATGTCGGAAGTGGCGGGACGCATGGCCGTGCAGGAGGGCGCCAAGTACCTCGAGAAGCTCTACGGCGGTCGGGGCGTGCTGCTCGGTGGCGTGCCGGGTGTCGCGCCGGCGAAGGTCGTGATTCTCGGCGGCGGCATCGTCGGCGTGAACGCCGCCAAGATGGCGGCCGGACTCGGGGCCAAGGTGGTGGTGCTCGATCTCTCGTTGGAGCGCCTCCGCTATCTCAGTGATGTGATGCCGGCCAACGTGCAGCTCATTCACTCCAACCGGCACAATATCCTCGAGCAGATCAGCACCTGCGATCTCGTGATCGGTGGCGTGCTCATTCCCGGTGCGAAGGCGCCCAAGCTGGTGCGTCGCGCCGACCTGGCGAAGATGCGCCCCGGCGCCGTGATCGTGGACGTGGCGGTGGATCAGGGTGGGTGCGTGGAGACCATCAAGCCGACGACGCACGAGAATCCCACGTACACCGTGGACGGAATCATTCACTACGGCGTGGCCAACATGCCCGGTGCGGTGCCGCGCACGTCCACGCTGGCACTCACGAACGCCACGCTGCCTTACACCCTCCAGCTGGCCAACAAGGGCTGGAAGCAGGCACTCCGTGACAATGGCGCCCTGCTGAAGGGACTCAACATGTCGGCCGGTCAGGTGACCTACCAGGGCGTCGCCGACGCCTTTGGGATGGCGCTGACTGAAGCGGCGAGCTTCGTGTAATTCTCACGGTTTCCCGTCGGTGAGATCGCGCCGGGTCGTCAAGACTCGGCGCGATTTTTCATTTCAGCCGACGGGCGCGTGATACGGCGGGGTATACGGATGAATTCGTGTCTTTTGTACGGATGAGGTCGTCAGTCTGCGGACCCATTGCCTAACGCCAAACAGCGACTGACCATGAAGGTGCTGCTCATCTCCGACGGGACGTTCCTTGCGCGACACTCGGCGCGCCGGCTCGTCGATCTCGGGCATATCGTGCTCGATGTCCGTCCGGAGGACTTCGGTGGCTTGGGCAGCACGGGTGCGGTTCCGGACGGGGCGCTCGAGGAGCGCGCCGAGTCGTACGGGTGCGATCGCGTGCTGTGCCTGTTGGGGCGGAGCACCCTCACCGCCGCCGCACCGTCGTCGCCGATGACGACATTGATTGCGCGCGCGACCAGCGTGGCGCAGGCCCATCAGGCGCGGTTCGTTCTCGCGTCGGCGTTGCCCCGTGCGGCGTCCGGGCGGCTGGCCATGTTGGCCTTCGAACAGGAGGTGGCGCGCGCCGTACGGCGCCACGGGCTGGACGGTGGCGTGTGCCGTCTCGAAGGCCTGTATGGGGGGCATGCCGAGGCCGCGGAGCGCCATGCACTGCTGGGGCCGCTGGTGAGCGCTGGCGTCGCCGCTTCCCCTGCGCAGATCGCTGCGCCGTGGGATGCGCTGCACTGGCCGCTGCATGTACGTGATGCGGTGGATGGCATCGTGGCCATGCTCGACCGAGGTGGGCCCGATCGCGTGCGGTTTGCCGGCGCGACCCCGTATCGCACGCGCGATCTGGTCGCGACGGTGGAGGCTATTCTCGGGGCACCGATGGCGCTGACGTCCGATTCCCTCGATGAGCGGCGCAGCACCCACCCGCCGCACATTGCCGACGCCCGTCGCCTGTTGCGGTGGCGTCCGCGCGTGGGGCTTTTTGCCGGCATCGAGGAGCAGGCGTTCGCCGAGGCCACGCACACCGAAGGCTGAGCGGCATCGCGGGGGGCGTCAGGGTACCGTCACCCCCCACTTCCATCCAAGGTAGCGCTCCACGATCTGGCGGTCTGTCGTGGAGAGGGCACTGGGGAAGACGAGCACTTCTCCGACCGCCCCGGCCAGGGAAGGATTCGTACCCTGGTTTCCATGCCGCCCGAGCGCGATGGGCTGCATGGTGTTCGCCGACCCGACATTCAGGGTGCCTACGGATGTGCCGTTGCCAAACACCGTGATGGCGGTGGTGGTTTGCACCATGCCGATGATGGTGGTGGCGTTCGTCGTGATGGTCACGCCACTGGTCGCCGGTGCGCATCCCAGATTCCCGCCGTTGTCTAGGCGCGTCTGGACGACCCAGCGACCCCCGACCGCCTTGATGCTCGTGAGCGGCTGGTCTGCGCTTGGATTGCGATCCATCAGATACTGGCCGGCGCCGTCGGTACATCCACCGTTCGAAACGGTGCCCGTGGTGCGCGTGACGACGAAGACACTGCGCGGCCCGGTAAGTCCATAGGCGACGGTGTTGCCGATCAGAACGTCGTTTGTACCGTCGAAGACGACGGCGGGACGACCGTTTATGCCGGTAGCGCTGAGTGTGGGCTGCAGCCCCACGGCCGACTGCGCAACGGTGCGGGCTGAGCCGGCACGATCACGCCACGTGGCAACGCGGGTAGCCCCGTTGAGGGTGAATGATGACGCGTCCTGCGCGTCCAGATGGAGGGTGCGGGTTCCAGGGAGTTGGCCGGTGGCCGTGAACACGACGTTGGGCCCCTCACCGACGGTTCCCGACTGCCAGAGGGTGAGCTGATTCGTACCGTTGTCGAGGCGCCAATTCCCGCTAGGAATATCGGCGTAGCCCGTGGCGTTGGTCTGCGCCGTAAACGACTGGAGGCTGTACACGCGGCCGCCGCCGGCGGTGACCTGCCACGCCAGGTTCACGCCGGGGATGCCGTTGCCATTGCCGTCAGAGAGGCGGATGCGTGGCGCGGTGGCGGGGCTCGTACCTGCGTCGGCTGTCTGGCTGTTGCCGGCCTCGATGGTGAGCACGCCCGCCCCCCACTTGGCCATCAGGCTTAGCGTGTACGTCTGCAGGTCCGCGTTGCTCACTGCCCGTGGGATGAGCACCACCTCGCCGATGTCCCCGTTGTACCACTCCGTATTGTGGCGCCCGAGTGTGGCGCCACCGAATGTGTTGACGCTGCCCACGGCATTGTCGGTGCCGAGGATCGCATTGTTCACGCGAAGCGTGCGGGTCCCATTCGCATATTGCACCGACCACACGCGCGTGGCCTGTACGTTCATGGAGGTGAATGCCGATACGGTGCCGGTGAGGGGGCTGCTCCCGTGCGACACATAGGCCGCGGTCGAGGAACTGTAGCCAAGGATCGGCACGGGGTCGGCGTTTGCCGCGGCCCGCCCGAAGAAAGCTGCTGCGCCTGTGGCGCGACGCCGCTCGACCACCACCAGCGTGTAGGCACCCGTCCCGCTCCACGGCCGATCCGCGAGCGTCATGACATCGGTGCCGTCGAAACGAATCATGTTCTTCAAGGTCAGCGGACTGTTCTGCACCGTCGGCGCTGACGCTCCCGTCGCGGTGAAGTGCCGCCCCCACCCGGACTTGTCGCGCCACTCCGTGACCGAGCCGCTCGTGGTTGTGATGGTGCTGGCATCGGTGGCATCGACCCAGAGCGCCGGGTCGCAGATCACACTCGACGACACGCACACGGTGCTGGCGGTCGCCGTGAAGTCTGCCGTTTGCGTGCCGTAGGTCGCCCGCAGCGTATTGGTGCCGGCGCCGAGCGTCCAAGCGATGGACGCGGCACCGGTGGCATCGGTCAGACTGGTGGTGCTCGCCACGGACCCACCACCCGCGGTGACCTGCCAGCTGACGGTGGCTCCGACGATCGGATTGCCCTCGCCATCGGTTACGCGTACCTGCGGGGCGGTCGCGACCTCGGAGCCGACCGCCGCGGACTGACTGTTGCCCGCCACGAGTGCCAGGGTCCCAAGCGCCCACTTTCGCATGAGTGCGGCTCCGAGTGTAGCGCGCTCGCTATCGGTGAGGGCGCGGCTGAAGAACAACACCTCCGCGATGTCACCATCGAAAAACCGGTCGAGCGTCGCCACGCGGCCGATCGTGGGAGCACTCCATACAGGTACGCCGGTCATCACCGCATCGCTCGCGGTGGTCGCGCGGTTGAGTTGCAAGCTCCGCGCGCCGGACGACCATCGTGCAGTCCAGAGGCGGGCGGGCTGCGTGGCTATGGTCGAGAACGCGCTCGTCGTGCCGTTCAGGTCACTATTCCAGTGCGTGAGGGTCGGCACGGCGTCGGCGCGATACCCGAGCACGAGGTTCGTGTTCCCTACTGTCGTACCACCGATGAAATAGTTCGAGCCGCGTGAGCTGCGGCGACGCTCAACCGCCAACACAGTGTAGTCGCGCCCGTCGATTACACTCGTAATCGGGATGAATTGGCTCGTGCCATTGAAGCGCAGTACGGTGCGACCGTTCAGACCTCCGCTCACCACTTGCGGTCCAACCGAGGCAACGGCATCGCGCCCGTAGCCGCTTTTGTCCCGCCACCCCGTGAGCACGCCGCCGCTCTGGGTGATCGTGGCGGCATCATCCGCGTCGTACCAGAGGGCCGCACCACACGCGCCGTACACGGCGGGCGCAGCGGCGGTGACACTCGCGGTCGAGGTCAAGGGCGTGCCACTCACGCTGGCCGTTACGGTCAGCAGGGCGCCGCCGCACGTGGTGGGCTCGATCACGACCACGCGGCGTCCGTTCGCGTCGGTGGCGCCTTCATTGCGCACGGTGCTGGTGCCGCCGGTCACCGCGACGGAGACGGT
>NZ_JBIJAW010000240.1:0-5167 GCF_044345575.1 Gemmatimonas sp. | reverse complement strand
ACCGAGAGCCTGCTGCAGGCCGCAGCCGAAGTGGCGGAGTTCGCGGCGGGTGTGGCCATGCAGTGGTACGGCGCCGGCGTGGCGGTGGAAACCAAGGGTGACGGTTCGCCGGTCACCATTGCCGACCGTGAAGCGGAGCGTCAGGCGCGCGCATGGATCGAACAACGCTTTCCCAACGACGGCTTGTTCGGCGAAGAGTTCGAAACGGTGCGCGGCGATGCGAAGCGCCGCTGGATTTTCGACCCCATCGACGGCACCAAAGCCTTCGTGCGTGGCGTGCCGCTGTGGGGCACCCTCGTGGCGTGCTGTGAGGGGGATACGGTGCTCGCTGGTGCGGCCTGCTACCCTGCGGTGAAGGAGACGGTGGCCGCGGCGCCCGGAGAGGGATGCTGGTGGAACGGGTCACGCGCGAGTGTTTCGAGCGTGAGCAACCTGGCCGAAGCCACCGCGCTCATCACCGACAGTCGCTTTCCCGAGCGGCCGCACCGTCGCGACGCGTGGTTCGGCCTGGTGTCGAACGTGGCCGTGAGTCGCACGTGGGGTGACTGCTATGGCTACTTGCTCGTGGCTACGGGCCGTGCGGAGATCATGGTGGACGACATCATGAATCCGTGGGACTCGGCCGCGCTGCAACCGATCATCACCGAAGCGGGCGGTCGCTTCAGCGACTGGCGCGGCAACGCTACGGCGTTCGGCGGTGATGTGATCGCTACCAATGCGGCGCTGGCCAATGCGACGCGTCGCTATCTGCTCGAATCCTCCGGACACCACGAATGACCGTTTCACTCGATCTCGATACGCTCGACTTCTCCAAGGGCCAGGGACTGGTCACCGTGGTTACGCAGGATGCGCACACGGGCGTCGTCCTCATGGTGGCGCACGCCGACCGCGAGGCGCTGGAGTACACGCTGCGCACAGGGGAGATGCACTATCGCTCGCGCAGCCGCGGCCTGTGGCACAAGGGCGGCACGAGCGGCAATGTGCAACGGGTGGTGACCCTCACCGCCGACTGTGATCGGGATGCGGTGCTGGCACGCGTGATTCCGGCCGGCCCGGCGTGTCACGAGGGGACGACGAGTTGTTTCCGTGACGACGCGCTCCTGAGCGACACGCTGGCGGCGCTCGACGCGACGATCGCCGAGCGCGCGCAGTCGCTACTCGCGGCCGGGGAGAAGCCAAGCTACACGCAGCGACTGCTGACCGACCGTAACCTGCGGCTGAAGAAGCTGGGCGAAGAAGCGGTAGAGCTCACGATGGCATGCGTGGATCACGACACGGCGCGTGCGGCGGAAGAGACGGCGGACCTCGTGTACCACGCGCTGGTGGCGTTGCACGCGGTGGGGGGGACGCTGGACGATGTGCGAGCGGTTTTGGCGGGGCGGGTGAAGTAGGGCTGACCGTGGTGTGTGCGACTTCCTGCAGACGGCAGACGGCAGGAACTACAGCACGCAGTTACGGAGGAGTTCGGTAGAACAAAACGGGGGCGGCCGCTTTGCGGCGCCCCCGATTTCCTTTGTGGTTCCGTATCGGGGCCGCGCGCAGCGCAGGCCCCGAGTTGTTCTACCACAGTTCTCCCGTTCTGCGTGCTGTACTTCCTGCCGTCTGCCGTCTGCTGGTAAAGGCGCCGTTACTTCCGCTGTTACCTACGCCTCCATGAGCTGCGTCCCCGTCCACCGCGCCCCCGGCTGCAGCACAACGGGACTGCCGATCGCCCCTGCCTCCACGCACACCATGTGCTGTTCGTCGCCGGCGGCGAAGTCGGCTTTGCTGGCCGTGATCTCCGCGCCGGGGTTCCATACGACGGCATCCGGGAACCCGTGCTTTTCGATGCGGAGCGCACGATGGGGCTCGACGAGATTCAGCACATCGGGCGTGGCACCGTAGACACGATCGATGTGTCCTTCAATGGCGAGCGGTCCATCGGGCGATGTAAAGGACTCGCTGTTGCGCAGGGCATCACGATACGTGGTACCGCCGAGGCCGTGCACGGCACACGCGAACGCGTTCTCGACGCGAAAGTACGGATGCAACGCGGCGGTGAATGCGAACGGCACCGATCCCGTATTGGTGACGGTGAGCGAAACCGTGAGCGATGCCTCAACAACCGCCACATCGAGTGCGGCGGTGAACGCGTACGGCCACATCGCGCGTGTCACATCAGAGTCGGTGAGGGAAAGCCTCACCCGCGCGCCGTTATCGTCAGACGATTGAGACTCGACCATCCAGCGCATGTTACGTGCAAAACCGTGCTGCTTCAGCGGACCCATGGCTCCGAACTGCGGAAAGCAGATGGGGATGCCGCCGCGAATGGATTGGCCCTCACCGTAGAGCGCGCGCGCGCTCACGAAGAGTCGGTCATCAGTGCTGCCGGCCGGGATCCACGACGCCACCTGCGCGCCGTCGAGATACACACGGGCACGGGCGCCGTCGGGCGCGAGCAGGTCAACGTGCGGACTATCGTGCGGTGACACGGTCGAGCGTGCGATAGAGGAACTCAGCCGCCCAGCCGAGCGCTGCGACCGGGACGCGCTCGTTGTCGCCGTGCATGCGCAGCTCGTCTTCCATGGGGAGCGGCATGGGCAGGATGCCGTACGTGGGAATGCCTCGCGCACGTAACGCCGCGCCATCGGTCGCGCCCGTGCTCATGAAGGGAATCACCGTGGTGGTCGGCACCATGGCCGTTGCCGCCTGCTCCATCGCCCTGTAGAGGGCGGTGCTGACCGGGCTCACCGGCGGCGACGTGCGCGGCTCACCGTCGAGCGTGAACACCACCTGCTTTTCGGCACCCACGCGATTGAACTGCTGCACGATGGTGCGGACATCGTCGTTGGGGAGGACACGTACATTGAAGGTGGCGCTCCCGTCGCTCGGAATGACGTTACTGCGAATTCCTCCGCTCATCAGCGTGAGCGACTGCCCCGTGCGCAGGACCGCGTTGTGCAGCGGCTCGCGCGACAGCACGGCGGCCGCCGCATCGATCTGCGTCTTCGATGCATTGGGCGCCGAAACGCGCTGCATCGCCAGCTTCATCACCGGGTCCTTTTCGATGCGTGCCAGCCGCGCGAAGTAGAGACGCGTGGTTTCGTTGAGTAGTACCGGCGCCTTCCAGGTATGCACGCGCGATACCGCACGCGCGAGCGCGGCCAGCACATTGTCGGGGAGCGGTACGGAGGCGTGCCCACTCGGTCCCGTGGCGCTGGCCTTCACGGTGTACGAGACCTTTTCGGTGGTCTGGATGTTCACCGAGCGCACCATTCCGTCGCCCACGCGTACACGACCACCCTCGTTGAGCGCGAACTCCGCATCCTTGATGAGCGCGAAGTGGGTGGTGACCATCTCGTCGATGCCCACCTCCGGGCCGCCCTCTTCGGCCGCGGTCGCCATGAAGATGACATCGCGATCGAGTTGATCACGGCGCAGGGCGAGTTGCTGCATGGCTGCCGTGGCCGTCGCGAGCATCCCCTTGTCATCGATGGCCCCGCGTCCGTACAGATACTCAACGTCGCCTTCCCTAACCATCGTCGCCGTGAACGCCGGCGTCTTCCACTTGCTGCTGTCAACGCCCACCACATCCATGTGGCCCATGATCAGGACTGGACGCTTGGTGGGGTTGGTCGCGCGTAAGCGGGCCACGAAGTTGGCTCGGCCATTGGCCACCGGCAGGACGTGGCGCTCCACGCCGGGAATGGCAGCGAACACCTTGTCGAAGTACTGCGCCGTGAGGAGTTCGTTGCCCGGCGGGTTCTGGGTGTTGAGACCAATCAGCGCCCTGAGATGCTCGAGCGAGGCACGTTGGGCGAGGGCGCGATCGAAACCGGCGGGAGCTGGCGTGGCGACCGTCCACGGCGTGGACTGCGCAGACAGGGCAACCGGCCCGCAGAGTGCCGCGGCCACGAGGGCGGAAACGACACGCGCGCCCGGAGTCCGGGCGCGCACGACGTGAGCTGAGCGCATCAGAGTTCCCAACCCTTTCGGTACACGCGCGTGAGGTACTGATTGGCTTCGGGCGCGTTGGTGAACTTCATGTTGGCGGCATCGTACAGCACCTTGCGGCCCTGACCGGCGCGCAGCGCCGCGATGCCTAGTAGCATCGTTTCGGTCAGCGGCGCCGCCTGCGAGAACGGCGAGCTCGCCTTCGCTTCGCCCTTGCACGCCTGAATCCAGTTCTGTTCGTGCGACACGGTGATGCGCGGGATGCTCTTGGCCACCGCTTCCGCCTTCTTCGAAGTACCCTCGGGGAAGATGCGCGGGCGATTGCCGTAGGTCTCGTGCATGAGCATGCCCTTATCGCCGATGATGATCGCGCCACCACCATCGCTACCCGGCAGCGCGAACGGCGCGTCATCGGGCATCATGCGCGGACGGGGCGGCAGCAGACCGCCGTCATACCAGTAGAGATCCACCGGGCCGCGCTTGCCGACCGCCGGATACTCGAACTGCGCCGTCATCGCGAGCGGGTAGGTGGCCGGATTCTTTTCGCCGCCGCCCCACGGGCTCGAGCTGGCCGTGATGCTGGTCGGGAAGGTGAGGTCGAGGGCCGTGAACGCCTGATCGATGAGGTGGGCGCCCATGTCACCGATGGAGCCTACGCCGAAGTCGAGCCAACCGCGCCACGCGAACGGATGGTACGCGGGATGATACGGAATCTCCGGCGCCGGGCCGAGGTAGAGATCCCAGTTGAAGCCTTCGGGCGGCGAGAAGTCGTTGATGG
The DNA here is from genome assembly GCF_044345575.1 of Gemmatimonas sp. Lineage (GTDB taxonomy): Bacteria > Gemmatimonadota > Gemmatimonadetes > Gemmatimonadales > Gemmatimonadaceae > Gemmatimonas. Next base: position 456 of record NZ_JBIJAW010000240.1, on the reverse strand, counting down.
CCATCGCCGCGCGCACGGCGTTGTCCACGGTGCCCATGTTCCATTGCGGGCGCGGATTGGTGTTGAGCACCGCTGCGCCCGCCGCGCGGGGACGCGGAATTCCCTGCGCCCAGTAGCGCACCGGACGATCGGTCCACACGTGCACCTCGTGCACCTTCCCCAGCACGCCGGAGCGCACGATTTCGGTGACGCGGTGCGAGCCGTCCATGGAGTGGCCCTGGTTGCCCATCTGCGTCACCACCTTGGGATTCTCCGCCGCCTTCTTCGCGAGCAGCCGCGACTCGTAGACCGAGTACGCCAGCGGCTTTTGCACGTACACGTGCTTGCCGAGCGACATCGCCGCGAGGGCAATGGTGGCGTGCAGATGATCAGGCGTGGCGATGAGCACCGCGTCGATATCCTTCTGCTTCTCGAGCATCTGCCGGAAGTCGGCGTACTTGGCCGCCTTCGTGTAGG
>NZ_JBIJAW010000239.1:0-5204 GCF_044345575.1 Gemmatimonas sp. | reverse complement strand
GCGCCCTGCTCGCGCTACGTCCCACCATTCTGCGCGGCAACGCCAGCGAGATCCTCGCCCTGGCCGGCGGCGATACGACCGCCCGTGGCGTAGACGCCGCTGATCCGGTGATGGCCGCCGAACCCGCGGCCCGTCAACTCGCCCTCGAGACCGGCGGCGTGGTCGCGGTCACCGGAACCGTCGATCTCGTCACCAACGGCACACATGTCGCCACGATCACGGGCGGATCGCCGCTCATGCCACGCGTCACCGCCCTTGGCTGCTCCCTCACCTGCCTCATGGGCGCCTACGCGGCGGTCACCACCCCCATGCACGCCGCCATCGCCGCGCTCGCACTCTTTGCCGAAGCCGGAGAACGCGCAGGACGTGTAGCGGAGGGCCCGGGGTCGTTCGGCTGGCAATTCCTCGACGCACTGGCCGCCGTCACGCCGGCCGACCTCGACGCCAGCGGTCGTGTCTCATGGGGGTGATGGCGTCCCAACTGCGCCTGTACCTCGTCACCGACCCGGAGTTGTGCGCGGGCTACGGGATCGTTGACACCGTGCGCGATGCCGTGCGTGGCGGCGCCACGATGATCCAGCTCCGCGACAAGACGGGTGATGCCGCCGAGCGCATCGCCGTCGGTCGTGCCCTCGTCGCCGCGCTCGAGGGCACCGGTGTCCCGCTCATCGTCAACGACGACATCGACGCTGCCCGGGCGATCGGAGCGCACGGGGTGCACGTGGGGCAGTCCGACTGCGCACCCGCCACGGTGCGCGCGCAGCTCGGACCGAACGCCATCGTGGGGCTCTCCTGTGAGACGCTGGCCCACGTGATCGACGCCGATCCGTCGGTGATCGATTACGTCGGGATCGGTCCGGTCTTCGCCACCGCGACCAAGCCCGATCACGCCGCCGCCATGGGCCTGACCGCCCTCGCCGAGGCCCGCGCCGCGACACGACTGCCGGCGGTCGCGATCGGTGGCATTCATCTCCCCAACGTGGCCTCCGTTCTCGCCACCGGGGTGGATGGGGTGGCCGTGGTCTCGGCGATCTGCGGACAGGCTGATCCGTTCACGGCGACCATGACACTCGCGCGCACCATCGCCGAGTCCGTATCGCCTTCGAACCGGGCGTGCGCATGACCGCTGCGCGAATTCCCAATGTTCTCACCGTCGCCGGCTCCGATCCCTCGGGGGGCGCCGGTATCCAGGCCGACCTCAAGACGTTCTCGGCACGACGCTGCTACGGCATGGCGGCGATCACCGCCCTCACGGCCCAGAACACGCGCGGCGTGGCGGGGGTGCATCTCGTACCACCGGCATTCGTGCAGCAGCAGCTCGCGGCGATCTTCGCCGACGTGCGGGTGGACGCCGTGAAAATCGGCATGATCGCGACGGCAGACATCGCGCTCGCCGTCGCCGACGCACTGGAGGCCCAGTCGCCCGTGCCCACGGTGCTCGACCCCGTGATGATCGCCAAGGGGGGCGCGGCCCTGCTGCACGACGATGCCATCGACGCGGTACGCGCGCGTCTCGTGCCCCGCGCCACGGTGATCACTCCCAATCTCCCCGAGGCCGCGCGACTGCTCGACGTGCCGGTGGCCACGACTCGCGAGGAGATGGTCGCGCAGGCAAACGCCCTGCTCGCGCTTGGCCCGGCCGCCGTGCTGCTCAAGGGTGGACATCTCGAGGGTGGCGAATGTCCGGATTGCCTCGTAACCGCGCAGGCCGTGCACTGGTTCGAGTCGCCTCGCGTGCAAACCACGCACACGCACGGCACGGGGTGCACGCTCGCGGCCGCCATCACCGCCGAACTCGCGCACGGGGCCGCACTGCCCGAAGCGATTCACGCATCGAAGACGTACGTCACGGCCGCCATCACGGCGGCGCATCAGCTCACAGTGGGGCACGGCCACGGTCCCACCCATCACTTCCACGCACTCTGGCAGGATTGATCATGTCCCGTTCTCTCTCCGAGCAGGTCGTCGTTGTCTCCGGTGCCGGTCGCGGACTGGGTGCCGCCATTGCCACCGCATTCGCCCGCGAGGGCGCGCAGGTCGTCGTGAACTATCGCGCCAGTCAGGCGCAGGCCGAGGCGTTGGTGGCCACCCTGGGGCCGCGCGCAGTGGCGCTGCAGGCCGACGTGCGCGATGCGGCTCAGGTCGGCGCGATGTTCGACACCATCGAGCGCACGATGGGCCCGGTCACGACGGTCGTTCACAATGCGCTCGCCGACTACCGGTTCAATGGTGACGCGCGCGACACCATGGCCACGCTCACGCCGGACAAGCTGCTGGAGCAGACCAATACGGCCTGCGTGGGCGCGCTCACGTTGCTGCAGCGTGCGGTGCCGGCCATGGCGCAGGCGGGCTTCGGACGGGTCATCACCATTGGCAGCAACCTCGTGCAGAATCCGGTGGTGCCGTATCACGACTACACGGCAGCCAAGAGCGCGCTGCTCGCGTTCACCCGCACCGCGGCGGCCGAGCTCGGGCCGCGTGGTATCACCGTGAACATGGTATCGGGCGGGCTGCTGCGCACCACCGACGCCAGCGCGGCCACACCCGACGTGGTGTTCGACCTCATTGCTGCGAATACGCCGCTCCGGCGCGTCACCACGCCTGACGAGCTGGCCGATACGGTGCTGTTCTTCGCGAGCCCGTGGGCGCGTTCCGTGACAGGGCAGAATCTGATCGTGGATGGCGGGCTGGTGTTCGGCTGAGGGAACGTGGGTCCGCCCGCGACATCGCGGGCGGACGCCACGGCGCGCGGGCTAGATTCCTCGCGTGTTCTCCACCTGTGTCTATTGCCACGGCGCCCTCGGCGCCAATGAGGTCGTCGAATCGTTCCCAGTGGGGCGCAAGCTCGCCTTCGACGGGGCCCGCGGCCGCTTGTGGGCCGTGTGCCCGCGCTGCGCCCGCTGGAACCTCTCGCCGCTCGAAGAACGGTGGGAAGCCATCGAAACGTGCGAACGGCTGTACCGGGGCACGCCACTCAAGGCGAGCACCGACAACATCGGCCTCGCGAAGTTGAGCGAAGGGCTGCAGCTCGTGCGTGTGGGACTGCCCACCAAGCCGGAATTCGCCGCGTGGCGGTACGGCGGGGAGTTGCAGCGCCGTCGCCTCCGCACGTGGGCGGTGTACGGCGGAAGCGCGACGCTCATGATCGGGCTCACCGCGCTCAAGTGGATCGATCCGAGCTTGCACAGCGCCATTCCGGCTGCTGGACTCATTCCGGGCGCGCTGAATTACTGGAACCTCTACCGGTTACATCTCCGGCGCATCGCGCGCGTACCGTATCGCAACGGCCTCGTCACACTGCGTCGACCCGATCTCACCAACGTGCAACTCGAAGCCGTGGGCGACGGCACTGCGGAGTCCCTCGGCTGGCAGCTCAACGTGCTGCACAAGGAAGGGCGCAGCATCGTCACGGGCGATGATGCGAAACGGCTCCTGGGCAAGCTGCTTACCGTCGCCAATGAAGAAGGCGGCTCCGCCGACACCGTCAAGTCGGCGGTGACGCAACTGGCGGAGGCAGGCTCCTCCAGTGCCTTCATGCGGCAGTACATCGGGACGAAGAAGGGGCCCTTCAACGGCTCGTGGCGTGAGGTTCCGCGCCAAACCGTACTCGCCCTCGAAATGGCCCTCCACGAAGACACCGAACGCGCCGCCCTCGAAGGCGACCTCGCCGCCCTCGAGCGCGCGTGGGCAGAAGCCGAGGAAATCGCGGCCATCGCCGACAATCTTCTGCTCCCCGCGTGGGTACAGCAGCGACTCCCCGGTGCTACGCCTCGTCGTCGGCCAGCAGACAACGCCGATACCGATCGGGATCGTTGAACAGATCGCGCGAGAACTGGTAAAGCGTCGCAACCCGCAGAACGAATCCATCCGTCACGCGTTACCTCGAGGCGAGGCTGAGCGCCGAGCCTCAACGCGCGCCGAACACCGCGCGATAAAACGCAAAGTTCCGTTCGCCGAGCGCCTCGAGCAGCGCCATGGTGTCGTGTCCGACGTTGGGCACCAGCGTGTACTCCTGCACAATCGCCAGTCGCGTGACATGCGCGCGGAACTCCTCGTTGGCCGGCAACGTGAAGTCGAGCGAACCAACCACCTGACGAAAGTGCGTCAGCGCGCGCGGCGTCCCGCGGATCGCCGCGGCATACTGCTCGGCCACCGTGAACGGGTTCTGCGCGACATAGTACGTCATGTCATCGCTGTACACGTCGCGCAGGATCTGCGCCCGTTCGGCGGGGTTCCCCGTCGCGCGCGGCCCGTTGAAGTCCAGGTCCAGCGGGCCCGCCGCGAACATGCTCATCGCGCCAAATACGTCAGGGTAGCGTAGCCCCCAACGCGACGCGCCAAGCCCACCCATGCTGAAGCCTTCCAGCAACCGGCCGTCGCGCGCGGCCACCGTGCGAAAGGTTGCGTCGACATGCGGCACCAGATCGCGCACCACCATGGACTCCATGGGGACGCGTCCGTCTTTGGAATCGGCCCACATGCTCGACGCCATCCCGTTGGGGAACACCACGAGCATGGGCGGTATGCGTCCCGCGCGAATCGCGTTGTCGAAGTAGGCCGACAGCACGCCAATCCCACCCAGTCCCCCACCGCTGCCATGCAACCAGTAGAGCACCGGAAACCGGCGCGCCGCTTCGCTGTCGTACTGCGGCGGCGTGTACACGTGATAACTCACGGTCGCGCGCGCAATCGTACTCTGAAAGGTGCGATACTGCACACGCGGTGCGCTCACGGGAGGTGTGGTCCACACCACGATCGGCGCACTGGGAGGCGCCGGGGCCACCGGGGCGGCAACCGATCCGCCACCGCAACCAGTAAGCGTCACCAGCAGGGCGAGGGAAGCCATGGGCTGCGTCGTCAGCGACATCATCAGTACAAGATAGCCCAAGCCGATAGGGTGGCACGATCTCCGGCATCGAACGGCAGCGAGATCTGCACGGAGAACGGGAGCCGCCCCCGGCTGGCGTAGTACCGCGTGGCGAGCCAGCTTCGACGCATGTCGATGCCTCCGCTTCACCCGTTCCGGGCTCGCCGCGGCGCGCTCCACGCGCTGGCCGCTCTCGCGCTTTCTGTTGGCGTGGTCAGCGGCGCCAGCGCGCAACCTGCTCCCGCCGTATCGCTCGATCAACGCATCGATGTCGTCACGCCGCTGGCGCCTGAGCTGGCCACCCTCGGCGCGTATCCCATTGGCGTGCGGACTATCA
>NZ_JBIJAW010000045.1:0-16683 GCF_044345575.1 Gemmatimonas sp. | reverse complement strand
GACCGACACCTACGACCAGACGAAATCGAGCTCCTTCTCGACCGAGAAGAGGGCTTCGGCGTGGCCCAGTTGCGGGCACACGCCTCGTCGTGTTCGACGTGCCAGGCCGAACTGGAGAGCGCCCGGGCGCTGATGGTGATGCTCGATACGCTTCCCGACTTCGCGCCGTCGGCCTCGTTTGCCGATCGGGTGATGAGCGAAGTGCAGGTCTTCGAACCGTGGCATGCCGCGGTGACGCGCACGGTGTCCCAGGTCGTTCCGGCGACCCGTCGGGCCCGAATCGCGGCCGGTCTGGCGGCGGCCGTGGTAGCAGGGCTGGGCACGGCTGGGGCCACCTGGGCGGTGGCGCGGGCCGACATGGGCCTTCTGTTGGCCCAGCTGGGGCTCGAGCGATTCCGCGAGCAGCTCACGGCTGCTGGGAGCGACGTCGTGACGACCGTGCTCGGGCAGCCCGGTCTCGAGGCGCTCCGCGGCAGTTCCCCCGAGGTGATGGCCTTGGCCATGGGCGCCTTCGTGGCCGTGGCCGGTATGGGCGTGGTGGGCATCCGTGCCCTCGCCACTTCCTCGCGCACCCGTTGAGGGGATCGGCCGCATGTTGACCGCCACCCTCTTCGCCGTCGCCGGCACGTTCGGGATCGGCATGATCATCGGGCTGGTGGTGCTGATGACCGCCGAGGAGGCGCTGCTGGCCGTGGCCAAGAGTGCCGCGCGCGACGTGGGCGGCAGCTTCTGGGCGGGGCTGCTCACGCAGCTGCTGGCGGTGCCGGCGCTGGTGGTACTGCTCATCGCCTGCGCGGTGACGCTCATCGGCATTCTGGCCATCCCCGTGGCCGCCCTTGCGTGGGCGTTGGCGCTGTCCGGGGCCGTCACCCTGGGCGTCCTTGCGGTGGCCATGGTGATCGGCCGTGCGGTAGCCGGACGCGGCACGGGGGCGACGGAGCGCAGCGCCGCGTTGCGCGGACTCACGGTGGGGCTCGTGGCGCTCAGCCTCGTGTGGTTCGGCGCGGCGCTCGCGTCGCAGGTCCCGGTGTTCGGCGCCGTGGCGCGGCTCGTGGCGCTGGCCTTCAGCTGGGCGGTGGCGACGGTGGGGCTTGGCGCCGTGGTGAAGAGCCGCATCGGCGTGTCGCGCCTCAGCGTGCAGTTCGGCCGCTTCGGCGGCGACCGGTTCAGCGGCTACACCGCCAAGTGGGGCGCGTCGCGCACTACGGGCGTCAATGAGGTGCAGGTGCCAGTGAGCTGGCAGACGCCGACGCCGGTGCAGGGCGTGGTGGCGGCGCCGCGGCCACGGACGGACGGGCAAGCGGGGCCGACTGGGTTGTGAAGGCCGGCGTGGTCGTCAAACAGCAGACGGCAGACGGCAGGAACCACAGCACGCAGTACGGGAGGAATGCGGTACAACAAAACGGGCGCGGCCGCTTTGCGGCGCGCCCGATTTCCTTTGCGGTGGGGATATCGGCGGCGGCGCGCAGCGCACGCTGCCGTGTGGTTCTACCGAATTCCTCCCTGACTGCGTGCTGTAGTTCCTGCCGTCTGCCGTCTGCTGTTGAGCGCAGTCACCCACGCAGTCACGGAGACCTACCCGAGGACCACGGCCGCCCCTCTCTCCACGCCGAGCAAACCCGCCGCGTTCCCCTCACGCACCGCCACCTCCACGAAGCCGCTCGACCCGATCAGCGCCACCAGTTCGCCGCGCGCCGCCTCGCCGTAGGTACGCACCATGCGCGCGGCGCGGCCGGCGATCTTCACCATGCCGCGCGCATCGCGCGTGAGCAGGTTGGTGATCACGTTGCCAAAGCGGTCGATCGTGAGCACCTCGCCGTGCAGCAGTCCGTGCGCGTCGCGCACCGGCGGTGGCGTGCGCAGCCGCACCGCGTCACCGAACGGCTCGCCCACCGCGTCGAGCGGCGCGCCGGTGGCGAGGCGCGCCGCGATCGGCGCGAACACATCGCGGCCATGAAACGTGGCCGATGCCGCTGCGTCCACCGGCAACTGCACCACGCGCGCATCGAGCGCAAACAGCGCGGGCGAGAGCACGCCATTGTCCGGCCCCACCAGGAAGCGCCCTTCGCTGCTGATGGCGATGGCGGCCCGTGATGTGCCCACGCCCGGGTCCACGACGACCAGATGCACGGTGCCCACGGGGAATCGCTTCCAGTAGCGCGCCACCGTGAGGCGGCCGAACGCGACGTCCTGTGGCGGAATGTCATGCGACAGATCGACGATCGGCACACCGGGCGCATGCGACACGAGCACGCCCTTCAGCTCGGCCACGTATCCATCAGCCGTGCCAAAATCGGTGAGGAGCGTGATGGCGGGAGTGGGCATGTCGATAAGCTAACGCCGAAACCCTTGTCGAAAACGGAGAGCTGAGAGCTGACAGCTGAAAGCTCCCCTGCCGCGACGGGAATCCCGTGCGGGCAAGGGAGCTTTCGGTCATCAGCTGTCAGCTGTCAGCTCGAAACTCGTGCTCGTGCTCGTGGCACACATCTCAACACTCACACCACCGATTTCCGCCACCGCCCCGACGCCCACAAGAGCGCCATCAGCACACCGCGCGCGGCCGCGGTGATCGAAATGGTCCACCAGAGTCCGGTCGTGCCCCAGTGCGTGGCCGCCCACGCGCCCACCGGTAGGCGCAACGCCGTAATCGAGGTGCTGAGGACCATGGGCACGAAGGTCCACCCCGCACCAGCCATGGCGCTTTCGAGCACCACTTCGGCGCCAAGAAACAGCTGCGAGAACGCCGAGATCCGGAGATACTTCGCCGCTTCCGCAATCACCGCCGGATCGTCGGAAAAGAGCCCCGCGAACTGATCGGCGAAAAACAGACTCACCACCGCCATTGCGAGGCCCACGGCGCTCACGATGCCCGTGCTGATCCATCCGGCGCGCGCGGCGCGCGGCGCGTCACCGGCCCCAAGGCTCTGCCCCACGATGGCGGCGAGCGCGGCGCCCATCCCGACACTCGCGACGTACACCACGCTCTCCATACGGAAGCCGAGCCCGAGGGCCGCGAGTGCAGGCGTGCCGAACTGCGTGGTGATGCGCGTGAGCAGCACGTAGATGAAACTGAAGACCACGCCCGTGGCAGCGGCCGGCGCGCCCACGCGCACGATCGTCGCAAGCACGGGCCATCGTGGTGAGCCCCACAGCAGCATACCGCGCCGGCGCAGAATCATCACGCCCGCCACACACGCGAGGCCGCGCGGCACCAGCGTAGCCAGCGCCGCCCCACGCACGCCAAGTGCCGGGAATGGACCGAGGCCCCGAATGAGGAGCGGATCGAGAACGAGGCCACACACGGTGGTCACCGCAAGAATCCAGAGCGGCGTGCGTGTATCGCCCCGCGCGCGGAACGCCGCATCGACGGCAAAGAAACCGAAGATGAGCGGCATCCCCAGGAAGTACGTGCCGAGGTAGTCACGGCCGATGCGGCTCACATTCCCCGACGTGCCGAGCAGATCGAAGAGCTGCGCCAGGACAAACGGAGCGGCCACCGCGATCACGCCGCCCAGCAGCAGGGCCAACAGAAAGCCATCGGCCACACTGCGCGCCGCATCCTGTGGCCGCCGCTCGCCGTGGCGGCGCGCGGCGAGGGCATCGAGGCCGATGCTCACCATCTCGCCCACCGAGATCGCCAGCCACACCCAGAATACGGCGCCAGTCACCGCCGCCAACGATTCAGCCCCGAGCGAGCGACCGATCCAGAACGTGTCGACGTTGTGGAACGCCGTCATCAGCAAATTCGCGATGACGGCCGGAAGCGCCACGCGGCGAATCGTCAGCGATAAGGGCTCGCCGACGAGTTCGCCGCGTGGGGCTGAGGTAGCGTCGGTATCAGCCGTAGCGTTCGGCAACGCGCTGCATCACACGTTCGGCAACGGCGCTGATCGCCTTGGCCGCCTTGGAGTCGGGCTCCACCGCCACGATGGGGCGACCGGTATCGCCGCCTTCCTGAATGCGCGGATCAATGGGTACCTGCCCGAGCAGCGGCAGATCGCACTCCTTCGCCAGACGCTCGCCGCCACCGCTGCCGAAAAGCGCGATGGGCTTCCCCGTCTCGGGATTCTCGAAGTACGACATGTTCTCGACGATGCCGAGCACGGGCACCGCGGTGCGCTCGAACATCTTCACACCGCGCAGCGCATCACCCACCGCTACCTGCTGCGGCGTCGTCACGATGACGGCGCCGTGCACCTGCGTGGCCTGCACGAGCGACAGCTGCGCGTCACCGGTACCCGGCGGCATGTCCACGAGGAAGTAGTCGAGCTGTCCCCAGTTCACGTCGCGCAGGAACTGCGTGATGATCTTCATCACGATGGGGCCGCGCCAGATCGCCGGCTGTTCCTTCTCGATCAGGAAGCCGAGCGAGATGACCTTCACGCCGTGCGCCTCGAGCGGGATGATCTTCTCGTCGCGCACCGCCGGCGCCGCGTCCACGCCGAGCATGAGCGGGAGATTGGGGCCGTAGATGTCGGCATCCATGATGCCCACCTTCTTGCCGGCCTTTGCCAGCGCGATGGCGAGATTCACCGCCACGGTGCTCTTGCCAACACCGCCCTTTCCCGACGAAATCGCGATGATGCGACCGAGGTTGGGGTACTGCACGGGTTCGGGGACCTTCGGCGGCGCCTTCTGCGGTGCGCTGTCCATCACGGGCAACGCGCGACCGGCGCCGGGGGCCTTCGACTGGTTCATGGGCTCGGGCGCACGACGCGCCGGTGTGGGTTCACTCTGCGCGGGATCACGGACGTCCACGCGCACATCGGTTACGCCGTCGAGCGCTTCGATGGCCTGCCGCACGTCACGTACCAGCGTGGCGTCATCCTCGGGGGCGAGGAGCAGCGTGAGACGGACTTTGCCTTCGCGTGACGTGGCGATATCACGCACTTGTTCGGCGGCCATGACATCGGCGCCGGTGCGCGGGTTCCGGACCGCGGCGAGGGCGCCGGTGATCCGTTCCATGAGTGGCTGCATAGGGAAGTAACGGGTTCGGGAATACGCTTCCCAAAGCTAGAGGAACCGGGAGGCCCGTGGAATGCCCCGCGTCCGGTTCTCGGTGCGCACCGCCTGTTCCGCGCGTCGGCGGATCAGGCGTCGGGGAGTTCGCCGCGCAGATACGCGCGAGCGTCGGCCACGACCTGCGCGCGCACGTCGTCGAGCCCACCGGCCAGCATGGCACCGGAGGCTTTCCGATGCCCGCCGCCGCCGTAGCGACGCGCAAACTGCTGCACGTCCACGTCACCGGTGCTACGCAGGCTCACCTTCACCTTGCCATGGCCGAGATCGCGAAAGAAGAGCGCCATGCGGGTGCCCACGATGCTGCGCGGGTGCTCGACGATGCCATCCAGCTCCTCGCTCGTGACCTCATAGCGACCGGTCACGCCCGCCTCAACCGAGATGTACGACAGCCCCACCTCGGGCTCGCTGACGAGGGAGCCGAGCGCCTCGCGCAGCAACTGCAGCCGCCCCATGCTCACCTGCGCGTAGATGCGGCGGTACATCTCCTCCGGATTCACGCCCGCGGCCAAGAGCGCCGCGGCGATCCCATGCGCCCGCGGCGACGTGTTGCTGAACCGGAAGCTGCCGGTATCGGTGAGAATCGCCGCATACAGCGACTGCGCAATGGCCGGCGTGATGGCCAACCCGAGCGTCATGGCGATGTCGTACACCAGTTCTCCGGTCGCGCAGGCGGCGGTATCAGCAATCGCCAGCGTCCCCACGGGCTCGTCACCGGCCACGTGATGATCGATGACCGAAACAGGCACCGCGAGCTGACGCACCGCGTCGGCGAGATGCCCCAGCCGGCGCACATCGTTGATGTCCAGCACGATCAGCGCATCGATGTCGGCCAACGCGTCGGCCCCGCGCGCACTCGCCTCCTCCACGTCGTCACCGAGGAGGAACTCGAACATCGTAGGCCACGGGGTGGGATTGACGATGCGGCAGTGAATGCCGCGCTGCGCGAGCAATCTCGCGAGCGCGGTTTCACTGCCGCATCCGTCACCATCCGCGTTGATGTGCGTGGACAGGGCCACTGTGCTTCCGGGACGCAGGGCGGCGAACCACTCGTGGATCGCCGCCTGCCGCGCTTCCGATGCGCTCAGCAGCCCATCGGCCACAGCGCCGGTCATTTCCGACCGGATTCCTGCTTGCCGATCTTCGAGTTCTTCATGCCGTACACGAAGTACATCGTCATGCCGATCGCCGTCCACAGGCCGAGCAGCGCCCAGGTGAGCCCCGGGAGCTGATACATCATGTAGAGCGTCGCGCCGGCGCCGAGTGCCGGTACGAGCGGCACGAGCGGCGTCTTGAAGGGGCGCTCGAGTTCCGGCGAGCGGTTCCGCAGCACCCACACGCCGATGCACACCGTGGCGAAGGCCGCGAGCGTGCCGCCCGAGACCAGTTCGCCGAGGAGGCCGAGCGGGAAGAAGCCCGCGATGATCAGGGCGATGATGCCGACGATCCACGACGACGCCGACGGCGTCTGGTACTTCGGGTGGACCTTCGCGAAGATCGGCGGCAGGAGGCCGTCGCGCGACATGGTGTAGAAGATGCGCGGCTGGCCCATGAGCATCACGAGCACCACCGACGACAGACCCGCGACGGCACCGATGTTCACGAGGTTCTCGAGCCACTTGAGCTGCGGGACCGCCTCGAGCGCGGCCGACACCGGGTGCGCCACGCCAAGGGACGTGTACGGGGCGAGACCCGTCATGACCAGCGACATCGCGATGTACAGCACCGTGCAGATGAGCAGTGACGCGATCATGCCGATGGGCAGGTCACGCTGCGGGTTCTTCGCTTCCTGCGCGGCCGTGGAGACGGCGTCGAAGCCGATGTAGGCGAAGAAGACGACGGGGGCCGCGCGGAGCACGCCGGCCATGCCGTACTTCGTGCTACCGTCCGGATTCGTGACCATCTCCGGAATGAACGGCGTCCAGTTGTCCTTGTTGATGTAGAAGAAGCCGAAGCCGATCACCAGCAGCACGATCGTCATCTTGATGGCGACGATGATGTTGTTGAGCGTCGCCGACTCCTGCACCCCGCGCACCAGCAGTGCCGTGAGCGCGAGGATGAGCAGCACCGCGGGCAGGTTGATCAGGCCATTCACCACGTTACCGCCGGCCGCCGTGCACGCCTCGCGGGCGGCATAGGCTGCGTTGGTCGCGGCATCGATCAGGGTCGCGCCCGTCTCCGGGTTCACGCAGGTGAACGCGCGCACCACTTCGTGGCCGTTAATGACCGTCAGCGGCGCCGACGCGAAGGCGGCCGGGATGTGGATGCCCGCTGAGTTCAGCATGGCGCTGAAGTACCCCGACCAGCCGACCGCAACCGTAGAGGCCGCGAAGAGATACTCGAGGATGAGGTTCCAGCCGATAAACCACGCGATCCCCTCACCCATGGTGGCGTAGCTGTAGGTGTAGGCGGAACCGGCGATCGGAATCATCGACGCGAATTCGGCGTAGCAGAGTCCCGCGAACAGGCAGGCGAGGCCCGCGAGCACGAAGGAGAGCGAAACGCCGGGACCGGCGAAGTTGGCGGCCGCCGTGCCCGTAAGCACGAAGATGCCGGCGCCGATAATGGCACCGATACCGAGCATGGTGAGGTTGAGCGCACCAAGCGTTCGCTTGAGGCCGCCCTCGGAGCTGTCGGCCTCGGCGCGCAGCGCCGTGATCGATTTCTTGGACCAGATTCCCATCAGCGGTGTGGTCTGGGTGGAGCGGGCCGGGGAGGCTGGAGTGGCCCGCAGGTAGGTCGGCTGCAGCTGCTCCACACCTCGATTACCGCGGCACGGAACAGTACGGCGCCTAATGTGGCCGTGTGCACGCCATTCGAACAGTAGGGCGCGCGACTTTGGTGGCCCGGGAGGCCAAAGACCCGAGAGCCGGAGCCCGAACGCGGCACCCGAAACCGATCAGTTCCGGGTGCCGAGTACGAGTTCCGGGTTACGGGTACGACCTCACACCGAGTAGTTCGGCGCTTCCCGGGTGATCGTCACGTCGTGCGGGTGCGACTCGCGCAACCCGGCCGTGGTAATGCGCACGAACTCCGCCTCGGTGCGCAGGGCGTCGATGGTGCCGCAGCCGACGTAGCCCATGCCGCTGCGCAGCCCGCCGATCATCTGGAAGAGCACGTCGCCCACGGGGCCCTTGTACGGGACGCGCCCCTCGATCCCCTCGGGCACGAGCTTCTTGGGGGACATTTCCCCGTCCTGGAAGTACCGGTCGGCCGACCCGTCCTGCATGGCCGAGAGCGAGCCCATGCCGCGGATCATCTTGAATCGGCGTCCCTCGAGCAGGAACGACTCGCCGGGGCTTTCCTCGGTGCCGGCCAGCATGCTGCCCATCATGACACTCGACGCGCCGGCGGCCAGCGCCTTCACGATGTCGCCCGAGTACTTGATGCCGCCGTCGGCAATGACGGGGACGTCTCCCGCTCCCTCCACGGCGTCCATGATGGCGGCGATCTGCGGCACGCCCACGCCGGTGACGACACGGGTGGTGCAGATGGAGCCGGGACCCACGCCCACCTTGATCGCATCCACCCCGCGCTCAACGAGCGCCGCCGCGCCTCCCTTGGTGGCGACGTTGCCGGCGATGAGCTGCACATCGGGAAACGCCTCGCGCACGCGGGCCGTGGCCTGCAGCACGCCCTCACTGTGGCCATGCGCGGTGTCAATGATGAGCACGTCGACGCCGGCCTGGATAAGGGCACGCGCCCGATCGAGATAATCGCCGCCCGCCCCGATCGCCGCCGCGACCCGCAGCCGCCCATACTGATCCTTGTTGGCATCCGGGTACTGCCGGCGCTTGTGGATATCCTTGACGGTGATGAGCCCCTTCAGATTCCCCTGCTCATCGGTCACCGGCAACTTCTCGATGCGGTGCTTCGCGAGAATCTTCTCAGCATCGTCGAGACCCGTGCCCATGGGCGCGGTGATGAGATCCTCGCTGGTCATGACTTCGGCGAGCGGCCGATCGAGATTGCGCTCGAACTGCAGGTCACGATTGGTGAGGATACCCACCAGCTTGCCGGTGGCATCCACAATGGGCACACCGGAAATCTTGAAGCGCATCATCAGCGCCACCGCTTCGCGGAGCGACGCCGTGGGCGAGAGCGTGATCGGATTGAGGATCATGCCGCTCTCACTGCGCTTCACCCGATCCACCTCGGCCGCCTGCCGATCGACCGACATGTTCTTGTGCAGCACGCCGATGGCGCCGTAGCGGGCCATCGCGATGGCCATCTCGCTTTCGGTGACCGTGTCCATGGCGGCGGACACGAGCGGCACGTTCAGCCTGATACCGCGAGTAAAGCGGGAGGCCAGGCTGACTTCACGCGGGTGCGTGGTCGAGTGCCGGGGGGCAAGCAGGACATCGTCGAACGTGAGCGCGATGTCGTCGCGGATACGAGCGGAGCGAGATGAGGGTGCCATCTCGAAAGGTATAACGGGCCGAGGAGGGATTCCAGAGGGGCGGCCCTACCGCCCCGCCATCCGTCGCAGGCGGCGGCGCAGGCGGAGGGGCAGGAAGAAAGCGGCCGCCGACACCACGCGGGCCAGGTCGAGTTCCTCCAGTGCCGCCGGATCACCGCGCCAGTGGTCGCGCAACACGGCGAAGCCCGCGCGGTCCACCATGCGCTGCAAGGCCAGCATCAACAGGTAGACATCGTCGACTTCCCCCAGGAACGGAATCACATCCGGGATGAAATCGAGCGGGGAGACGATGTACGCGAGCGTGCCGATCACGAGCAAGCGGTCGAATCGGGAGACCCGGCGATCGCGAATGAGCCCCGCCAGCAACCGGAGGTACGAGGGGATCTGCCGGATCACCCGCATGACCGAGCGCTTCATGCCGGTTCGCGGGCCGCGCCCCGTCGGGCGCCGCGGTGCAGAAGCGGCGTCCGTGTCGTCAACGTCGTCTTCGTGCAACGACTGTTTCGACGACTCTGCCCCCTTGCTCGTCATGCCGCGGGCGGCTGAGTGGGAGCGTCAGGGTCAGTGGTCGGCGGCGTTGCCTGCGACGCTGACGGTGGCGCTGACGGTGGCGTAGCCGGCGGCGTCCCTGGCGGGGGTGCGCCGATCTGGTCGGCCACCGTCTTCGCCGTGCTCACCACATCGGTCGCGACCGTCTTCGTGGTCTGCGCGACGTTGTTCAGCACGCCCATCGCCTTGTTGAGGAACCCCACCGCCTCCACCACCGTACCCGCCGCGAGTCCACCAGCGCGCAGGGTGTCCTCCACTCCGTCGGTGAACTTCTGGAACACATTGGTCACCGGCGCCGGCTTCTCGGCGTACTTCGACTCGAGAAACTCCACATAGTCCAGCACCTGGTACAGGCGCTCGTCGGACAGGGTGTCGAGCTTCCGGTTGATGCGGTCGCGGACGTACGGATTCATGGGCTCCTCATGGCAGGCCGTGAAGCCCGCCCTACGTGATCACCCGCGCCAACGTTTCCGTTCGCCGCGCGCGTCGATATGACAATACGGTGTGGCGTACCGGCGGCTGCTGTATACGCCGAGGCCGCCCGCGAGTTCCGGGTGCAGACGCTCCACCCAATCCACGGCCTGCTCCACCCGGTAGGCGTCGAACAGCGTGAGCTGCCCGTCGCCGTCCGCGTCGATGGCCACATCGGCGGCGTCTCCGTACAGATGGCGCGAGTCACGCGCCGACCCTTCCACCCCGGAGTTGTGCAGCGGTGTGCGGAAGCCGCTGTGCACTTCGAGCTTGAAGTCGGCCTGCTCTTCCCCGCGGCGCCGCGCCAGTTCGCGCAGCACCAGCTCGATCTTGTCGAGGACCCGCGGATCCACGGCGATGTACTTCGGCCAGATGGTCTGCCGGTCGTGGGTGACGAAGTCGCGCACCTTGAGGTGCTTCGTGAGCGGAAGATCGAGATGTTCTTCACGCACCTCCGCGAACCCCATCGGCTTCTCGGCGCTCTCATCACGCGACCACTCGGCCGGATAGCGGCCGATCTGATACCCGTTGAGGGTGCTGCCGAACTTGAGTTCGAAGGGGACGATGACGGCCAGCTTGGGCTCTTCGAGCCGCTGCATCACACCGTTGCGCATCACGTTGAGCGCGTAGAACCCCGGCGTGAGCGGGGCCAGCAAAGTGTCCCCGTCGAGCGGGCGCATCACGTCACCGCTCTCGTTACTTCCCACTTCCACCCACTGGTAGCGGAACCCCAACGGCCCCGCGCTCCCCCGGATATCGAGCGGGAATGCCACCCGATCCCCCGCCTTCACGAAGTGCATGCGCACCTCGCCACTGGTGCCCTGCATGCCCTTGGCAGCGGCGATGCGCGGCACGGCGCGCCGGAAACTTTCGGCCGACGAATCCGCGAACAACTCGCCGGGCGGCTGATAGATGAACGCGGCCGTTATGGCCACGAGGCCACTCAACACAATGGCGGTACGACGTTGAATCACAATGCTCCCCACCGGGCGCGATTGCCGCGCACGTCGATGTGCACGAACGGGCCATGCGCATCCGTCGCCTTGTAAATCCCGATGCCGCCGATCAGTTGCGGGTAGCGCTGTTCCACACGCTCGGCGGCGCTGGCCAGGACGCCGGCATCACGCGTATCCACCCGGCCATCGCCATTGAGGTCGCTCATCCAATCCTGCGACCCGTTCACCACGTACACATCGGCGGCATCCCCGTACTGATGCCGACTATCGTTCGCCCGCCCACCGGCACCCACCCCGAGCGCGTTGTACTGCGGCGTGCGGAAACCGGACATCACGCGCAGACGGCTGGCCGGAATGCCCATGCCGCGCAACTCGTCGAGCACGAGCTCGAGCTTGTCCACCAGCGGTTCGCGGAGCACGAGATACTTGGGCCAGATGCTGCCCTGATCCTTCGTGAGGAAGTCGCGTAGCCGGAAGTGCTCGGATATGGGTGTGTCCGCGTTGCCCGCCGTGACTTCGAGGAAGCCTTCCGGGTTGCGATACGCCACCGAACGGGCAGCGCGCACCTCAGCCGGGAAGAACCCGATGCGATAGCCACCGATACGCCCCTTCACCTTGTCGGCGAACGGCCGCATGGTGATGAAGTGGAACGCGCCACTGGAATCGTCGGCCGCGTACACACCGGGGCGGCTCACGGCGGAGTCGCCGAAGTACTGCCGCAACACTGGAATCGCCGCGGCGTGCCGTGGCGCGAGAAAGCGGGCACGGAGCTTCCGGCTCACACCGCGCAGCGAATCGAGGCCCGGAAACGACGCCGGCGCGGACGGTCTGGCCGCCGCGCCCGCCAAAGCCATTCGGGCCGGGCTGGCGCTTGCCCTGCCTCCGGGACGCACGAACGCGACCAGTACCGCGCAGGCCAACAGGCCGGCGGCAACGGTCGCACGACGGTGCACCGGCCGTCGGTGCACACGCAGCGGCGTGGACGTATCGGAAGACGCCGAGGCGTCGAAGCGGTTCAGGGTCATGAAGTCGGGTATGGCGCTCGAGGAACAGACGACCGAGCGCCCGTTCAGGAAATATAACGAAACCGGACCCGGGCATTCACCGGCGGCGGCACACCGCCCCGGCAACGCTCACCCGTAACTGCTTGTCAGATCAGTAGATGTACACCGGAGTCCCGACGGCTACCCGGTGGTACAGCTCGGCGATGTCTTCGTTCCGTAATCGGATACATCCGTGGCTGACGGCACGGCCGATGGACGACGGATCGTTGGTGCCATGCATCCCGTAGCCATCGCCGAGATAGAGCCGGAAGCTCCCGAGCGCGCCCTCGTATCGCCGCTGGCGCGTTCCATATGGGGGAACGACGATCTTTCCGTCAGCGACGATTTCACGACCGTCGTCGGCCTCGAGCGACCGCGCGGAGCCGTCGGGGCCGACATGGACGACCTCGTTGCCCTGTACCGTGATACGCCCCCCATCGCGGAGCGGAATGGGCCGACCGCGGACCAGCTGGGTGAGGCCGAGTCCTCGCGTATTCGCCTGCTCCTGATAGTGCCAGTCGGGGGGAATCCAGGCCGGCGCCGAGTCCAGCCGCTGCACGACAAGGCGACCGCGCGGGGTCTCGAAACGCAGGACTCTGGCGCCCCCCTGCATCACGAGATGTTTCCCGGAGCCGGTGGCGATGGGGGCGGTGAAGAGCACGCTGTCCCCGCGCTTGTACCACATCCGGCGGTCGGTGATGGACACCACGAGGTACGTGCTGTCGGCCGGCGGTGGAGGTACCGCCGCGAGCACCGCCCGCAGACTGTCGATACCAAGGCCGGCCTGCAGGGCGGCCTGTTCGAGTGCCTCCGAATTGTCGTTGAACACCAGGCGGGCCACGTCACGTTCGAAACGGACCGTGAGCGTCCCGTAGGCCAGCCACGCGCTGTGCATGGCCGCGACGGTCGAGAGCGCCAGCAACCAGCGGGGGGCGCCGCGCCAACCTCGACCGATGGGACGGAGCGAACGTGCCGGTGTCGCGGGAAAGGAGGATGCACGCATTAGAAGAAATACACCCGGGTACCGGTCGACAGGTTTTCGCGAATAGCGCGCAGGTCGTCCACCGCGAGCCGGATGGCGCCGGGCATCACATAAGTGCTGTCGGCGAGTGGTCCCGAAGCTGGCAAGGCGTATAGCAGGGTACCACCCGACAGCACGATCGCCGCGGGTCCCGTCCAGCCACCTCCGCTGCGCTCGGCCGATGGGGCCAGCCCCCGGTCGGCCCAAATCCACGCCGGCAGCGGCCAGAGGTCGGCATCACCAAGGAGCCGTTCGATGACCCGGAGGCCTCGCGGTACCGCGACGTGCACCGTATCGGGGGCGATCCCCACCCGTCGCTCGGGACCGACGCGCGCCGGCATGGTGCGGAGCCGGGCCCCGCCGCGATCGAGCGCCACGTACGCCGAGTCGGTGTTCACCGCGAGGTGAATCGCCTCATCGCCCTGCGCCTGGCGACGCATGATCTCGAGCATGAGCGTGGCCTGGTCGGCGTTGGCCGCCAGAATGGCATCGGTGCGCTGCTGCTCGAGCTGGGTCATTCCCGCACGCAGGCGCGCCGTTTCCTCGCGGTACCGCCCGCGACGAACGAGCAGGACACCGTCGAACAGCAGAAACGCCACCAACAGCAGAGACAGCAGCAGCGTCTGACGCCGAACACGCATGAGTCAGCAGGGTTTAGATTGCAAAGGCTGCGATCCCCAGTAACCGGAGCAGGACCCCGTCGGGGCACCACTCCCGGTAGCATACCCCGGAGACCGATGTCTGCACGTGTAGACCGCGCGGTTGCCCTCATCATCCTCGATGGATGGGGCTATCGCGAAGACTGTGAGGCCAACGCGATCTGCCTCGCCGACACGCCCAACTGGGACCGGATCTGGTCCCACCCCTCCCGCACGTTGCTCACGGCCAGCGGGAAGGCGGTGGGCCTCCCCGAGGGGCAGATGGGCAACAGCGAGGTCGGGCACCTCAATCTTGGGGCCGGGCGCGTCGTCATGCAGGACCTGGTCCGTATCGGGGCGGCGATCGAGGGTGGCAGCTTCCGCGAGAACCCGGCGCTCGTGGCCGCGTGCGAGCATGCCCGATTCAACAATGGCACGCTGCACCTGCTCGGCCTGCTCGGCGACGGCGGGGTGCACGCGTTCGCGTCACACCTGTATGCGCTCGTGGACATGGCCGCACAGCGGCAGGTCCCCCGCGTGGTGCTGCACGCCATGCTCGATGGTCGCGACACGCCGCCGCAAAGTGGCATGGCGTTCCTGCGCGAGACGTTAGCGCGGATCGAGGGGAAGGCGCAGCTCGCGAGTGTGAGCGGCCGCTACTACGGCATGGACCGCGACAACCGGTGGGAGCGCACGGGGCTCTGGTACGACGCGGCCGTGCGCGGCCACGCTCCCGTGGAAACGGACGCTCTCGCGGCCTTGCAGCGCTCGTACGATGCCGGGGTGAACGATGAATTCGTGAAGCCGTGGGTGATGCCGGGAGCAGACGGCCAGGCGCTGGCCCCCATGCGCGACGGAGATGCCCTTGTCTGCTTCAACTTCCGCAGCGACCGCATGCGTCAGTCGCTGCGGGCACTGGCCCTCCCCGACTTCAGCGGGTTCGACACGGGACCGCGTCCGCTCGTGCACATCGTCACGATGACGCAGTACGAGGACACGTTCCCCTTCCCCGTCGCCTTCGCGCCGCAGTCGATGAAGCATCTCGTGGGCGAAGTGATCGCGAACGCCGGGCTTACGCAGCTGCGCACGGCGGAAACCGAGAAGTACCCGCACGTGACCTTCTTTTTCAACGGCGGGCACGAGCAGCCGCTGCGCGGCGAGGATCGCCGCGTGGTACCCAGCCCCAAAGTGGCCACGTACGATCTGCAGCCGGAGATGAGCGCGCCGGCCGTGTGCGACGTGCTGTGCGAGGCGCTCGCCAACCGCACGCACGATTTCATGCTGTGCAACTTCGCGAACACCGACATGGTGGGGCACACGGGGTCGTTGCCGGCGGCCATCAAGGCAGTGGAAACGGTGGATGCCTGCCTTGGCCGCGTCCTTGAAGCAGCCGCCAAGGGCGGGGCACGGCTCATCATTACCGCCGACCACGGCAACGCCGACGTGATGGTCGATCCGGTGACGCATCAGCCACACACGGCGCACACCACCAACCCGGTCCCGCTGGTGCTCCTCGACCCCGACGAGGTGGCACCGCTACGCAGTAGCGGCGCGTTATGCGACGTGGGGCCCACGGCGCTCGCCCTGCTCGGACTCACGCTGCCTCCCGATATCACCGGTCGCGACCTGCGCGATCGGTCTTCCGATTCTCAGGCCTGATGCAACCCATGCGTGTCATTCGATCGACCACGGCGGCCGCGCTGGCTGCCGTCGCCTCGCTGTTCACTTCGTCGGCAGCGCAGGCACAGGTGGGGCACATGCCCGACCGCAGCCCCTACGAGGATGTGAAGATCGGGCAGACGCTCACCGTGATGGGTGGCTGGCTGGCCGTACAGCGCGACCTCGCCGATGTGGCGCCCACCGCCAGCTGGCTGGCAGCTTTGCGGTACGACATCGGCGTTGGGGGACCGGCCTCACTCTTCGCCCGCTATGTGGTGTCCCCCAGCGAACGCCGGCTGCTGGCGCCGGGGAATCCGTTGGCGACGCGCGTGATCGGCACGCCCGGCGTCGCCACGCACATCCTCGACGGTGGCCTCGACATGTCGCTCACGGGGCGCAAGACGTGGCATCACCTCATGCCGTCGATCAACGTGGGCGCCGGCATCGTGAGTGATTTCGCGAAGGCCGACACGGGGGCGTACAAGTTCGGGACCAAGTTCTCGTTCAACTACGGCGTCAGCATGCGCTATCTGCCGCGACGTGGTCCGCAGCTGCGCATCGATGCCACAAACAATTTCTGGAAGTATCAGTATCCCGACCGCTACTTCGTGAAGGCATCCGACACCACGTCCATTCTCACCGACACGCGCAAGCGTGAGGGATGGCGCGGGAACTGGGGCCTCTCGGCTGGTGTGATCTTCCCGATCTTCCGCTGACCGATGCCGCGCACGTCGCTCACCCGTCGCGTCTCCTTCGCCGCCGCGCATCGGTATCGTCGTCCCGATTGGAGTGATCAGGAGAACGCCGACATCTTCGGCGCGTGTGCCCATCCGAATTACCATGGGCACACCTACGTGTGTGACGTGACGGTGGCAGGGCCGGTGGACGAGGAGACCGGGTTTCTCGT
>NZ_JBIJAW010000238.1:0-5209 GCF_044345575.1 Gemmatimonas sp. | reverse complement strand
ATTGAGCGAGCGGATGTGTTCGGAGTGCATGGGCATGGTCACGAAGCGGTCGGCATACCGTTCATGCAATGCCGGCGGCAGCCCGGCGGTCTCCCGCCCGAACACGAGCACCGCCCCCTCGCTGTGGCCCATCGGCGCATCCCAGTACGGCTGCCGGCCCTTGGTCGAGAAAAACCACGGCACGCCGAGCGACGGCAGAACCTCCTCGAAGGCCTCCCACTGCGGCCACACGCGGAGGTCCACATGCTCCCAGTAATCCAGCCCGGCCCGCTTCACCTCGCGCTCACCAAGCGAGAAGCCCAGCGGCTCGATGAGGTGCAGAGTGGCGCCCGTGGCGAGACAGGTGCGCCCCGCGTTGCCGGTGTTCCAGTGGATCTCCGGATGCACGAGCACCACGTGCAGCGATGACGAGTTCGGCATCCGGGAATGGTACATTCCCATCATGTCCCGCGGCCACACTTCGCCCCCGTATACGATCGTGTGCTTCGACGGCGTCTGCGGCCTGTGCAACGGGTTCGTGGATTTCCTCGTGCAGCATGACCGCGCACGGGCGCTGCGCTACGCGCCGCTACAGGGCGCCACCGCCGCACGAGTCGAGGGGCTGCCGCGCGATCTCGATTCCGTCGTCGTGGTGGACGGCGGCCGCGTACTCGTGAAATCCGATGCCGCGCTCACCGCGCTCTCACGACTCGGCGGCGTGTGGCGACTCTCCGCCGTGGCGCGCGTGATACCGCGCGCGCTGCGCGACCGCGTATACGACCTGATCGCGCGGAATCGGTACCGGTGGTTCGGGAAGCACGAGGCGTGCCGCATACCGACGGCAGACGAAGCGGCGTGGTTCCTACCCTGAGCGCTGAGATCTGAGCACTCAGCGGGAGACTTCAGGACGAGTACGAGAAGTGCGCCCGGATAGAAGCGAGAGGCCAGCGGTCTCGAGGTGAGAAGCGATGGGGTGCTTCCCTGACTTCTCACCTCGAAAATGCTGGCCTCTCGCTTCTATTCAAGCTCATCTCTCCTTCTGTCCGCTCACCCCTCGCGGCTCACATCTCGTCTCTGACGACGAAGGCATCCCCTCACCGGTGATGCTTGAGCACGTAGGCCGCTTCCGCTTCCAGCCCCGATACCAGCGCCGCGATGTGCGTCTCGTCGGTACGCGCGTTCATCACCGTGATGCGCAGCACGCGACGCCCGTCGAGCGTCGTCGCCGTGATCCACCCACGCCCACTGCGGTTGTAGCGCTCGCGCAGGGCATTCGTGAGGGCGTCACGTTCATCGAGCGGCGCGCCCGGCGGATTCCACGCGAAGCACAGGATGTTGCTCTCCGGCTCGTGCAGGGCCGTGAATTCCGCGTGCCCCTGCAGGCGCTCGTACAGCCCCCGCGCCATGTGGCACAGCCGTTCGTACAGCGCGGCCAGCGCGTCGGCCCCGTAGCGCTCGAACGCCACCCACAGCTTGAGCACATCGGCGCGTCGTGAGCACTGGAAGCTGCGGGGCCCCATGTCCCACGCGCGCGCGTCCTCGTTGGGATTGAAGAGGTACGGCGCCTTCTGGGCAAAGGCCGCCTCCAGATCGTGTTCCTCGCGCATGAGCAGGAGCCCGGCCGCGAGCGGCAGCAGCAACGTCTTGTGCGGATCCCACGCCACCGATCGGGCGCGCGCCAGTCCGCGTACCCGATGGGCGTGGGCCGGCGACAGCATCGCCGCGCCGCCGTGCGCCGCGTCCACGTGCAGCCACAACGGATCGCCGGGTGCGCCGAACTCCTCGCACGCATCGGCCACGGCCTCGAGATCGTCGAAGGTGCCCGTGGCGGTGCAGCCGGCCGTTGCGACGACCGCCATGACCTTCGTGCCTCGCTGCCTGAGGTCGGCGAGCCGTTCACGGAGGGCCGGAACGCTGAGGCGATGCGCATGACTCGGCACGACCACCACGTGCTGCAGGCCGAGTCCCATCTCGCCGGCCGCTCGCGACACGGCATAATGCGCATGCTCACCGCACACGAGCACCGGTGGATGGGCGCCCACACCACGGGTCCACACATCGGGCATGGCGCGACTGCGCGCGGCCAGCAGGGCCGTGAACGTGGCCTCCGTACCGCCACTCGTCATCGTGCCGCCCGCTCGGCTATCCCACCCGACCAGATCGGTCATCCACTCGATCACCTGATGCTCGAGCGGGGTGAACGACGGCGACATCTCGCGCACAGCCATGCTCTGGTTGAGCGCGCTGATGAGCGCATCGGTCCAGACGGCCGCGGGCAGCGGCGCCGAGACCTGGTGGCCGATGTACATCGGATGTGCCAGGCGGTTCACATCCTCGAGCAGCAGCGACGAGAGCCGACGCGCCACATCGCTCAGCGGCCGCGACCGGCGCGGCAGCCTCTCGCTCAGGCGATCGGCGATGACCTCGGCGCTATGCCACGTGGACACGGGCCCCTCACCCGTTCGCGTGCGTGTGAGATACTCGGCGGCAAGCGCGAGGATGGGCTGCGCCGCCTCGAGCGTGGTATCCGCTTCGAGAAGCGCGAGGGCGTCGAGCGCGAGAGCGTCGGTCATGGCTACAAGCTGACGTCCGGGACCGGCGCTGTCACGGGGCGGACCGCGGACGCGGTCCCACCCTACTGTGGAATCAGTCGATAATGATGCGGGTCCCAGCGCCAGTGGCGCGACGACGTGTTGTACACCCCACCGATCCACCGGTCGATCCCGTTCATCTTCACGAAGTCGGCCCGGTCGCGCACCATCTCCTGCCCCAGCGGGGTGAGCTGTACCTGGCGCTCCCAGAACGCCTTGCCGTCGGTGTCGCGCAACGGCGCGATCACGCGCGAGCCGTTCACATGCACCACGAGCGGATGCGCGCAGTCACTGAGGCGCTGCACGTACCACGCGAAGCTCCAGTCCCCCAGCCACACCCACGATTCCGCACTCTGGTGGGCGGTGAACAACTTCGCGAGGGTGAGCGGGCCGGGCGCGAGCGCCTCGCACAGCTGCCGCTCGCTGCGCGACAGGCCGGCCTGGGTGTCGGGGTATTCCTCGAGCTGCCGACGCAGCGCCGGCGCGAGATGCGGCAACCGTTCGGCATCGTCGTAGGCGTACGCCCGGGCGCGCACCTCGCGATCGACGCGGTCAGTCACGGCGAGCAGTGCGTCCGGGGCATCTGCCGTAAACGCATCCCACGCCGCCGTCCCGATGGCGAAATCGCTGTCGGTGATCGTACGGCGTGTGTCGTAGAGCGGCACGAACTTCTCGGGCTTGAGCGGCCCGAGGAAGCAGTCGGCCGGCACGATCGTGACCGTGGGGCGCGCCGTCGCGTCGCGGTGCGCGAGTCGCGCCAGCACCTGGATGAGCTGCAGCTGGTCGAACAGATCCGGTTCGAACCACAGGACGAGCTCGTCATCGGGACCGATACTGTCCAACCGCGCATCGCGCTCAGTGAAGTCGGCGATGGCAGCCGACTGGCTCTGCCAGCCACGGCTCGCGAGAAACTCGCCTCGCACCCGTCGAAACGCGGTCAGATCCCGATCCGACGGCACCGGCCCGTCGTGAAGCAGGTCCCGCCACGACAGGATGTCGCCGGGCAGCCCCGATCGGGCCAGTGCAGTCGCGGCGTGATCGCCGTTGGTGAGGTGCAGTGTCAGCATGAATTGACGTAAGTTCTTCATATCTTGCGCCTCCCGGGTCCGAACCGCTAGTCGCGGCGGCGCAAGTCCGATCCTTTTCCGGGCGTCCACGCACGGTTTTTCCAACGACACACCCACCGACCGATGTCCGAGACCCGCGTCGTCAGTCCAACTGCTCCGTCGACGGTCACAGCCGATCCGGCCATCATGGCCGGCACGCTGGAAGAGGTGGAGATGGAGGCGCTGCTCGACACCGGCACCGCGATGTGGGCCGTGGTATTCGCCGGGGGTATCGGCACCCGGTTCTGGCCACTCAGCACCCCGCGGCGCCCCAAGCAGGTGCTCGCGCTGGTGAATGAACGGCCGCTCATCGCCGATACCGTCGCGCGGCTCTCACCGCTCGTTCCGGCCGATCGGGTGCTCGTCGTGACGAGCGCCGACATCGCGGACACGCTGCACGACGCGATTCCCGAAGTCCCGCGCGCCAACCTGCTCATCGAACCGCGCCCACTCGGCACCGCTGCCGCGCTCGCGTGGGGCGCGCAGGAAGTGTCGCGCCGCGCCGGTCCCGACACGGTGTTCGTCGCGCTGCACGCCGATCTCGCGGTGGGCTACCCCGACGTGCTGCGCGATGCCCTGCGCCGCGCCGCCGCCGTGGCGTCAGCCGACCGCCTCATGGTAGCGCTTGGCGCCAAGCCCACGCGGGCCGAGACAGGCTTCGGCTACCTGCAACCGGGTACGCCCCTCGACCCGCTGGTGTCGCGCGCCGAGGGCGGTGCGTGCCGCGTCGAACACTTCGTCGAGAAGCCCACCCCGGCCATCGCCGATGTACTCATCGAACGCGGCGCCCTCTGGAACACCGGCATCTTCGTGTGGCGCGCGCGCGTGGTCCTCGACGAACTCGAGCAGTACACCGCCGAACTCCAGTTCGGATTGCCCAAGCTCGCCAGCGATGAAATGGCGCAGTTCGCCGAACTCGTGTCGAGCGTGTCCATCGATCGCGGCCTGCTCGAGCGCTCCCCCAACGTGGTCGTGCTCCCGGTCGAGATGGAGTGGGACGACGTGGGCACGTGGGCCTCGCTGCGCCGCGTGCGTGAGCTCGACGATACCGGCAACGGGGTGATGGGCGAGGTGCACTGCGTCGATTGCAGCGGCAACGTGATTCACGCCGACGGCTGCTGCGTCGTGGCCTACGGCATCAGCGGCATGATCGTGGTCAGCATCGATGGCCTCACGTTCGTCACCACGCAGGACCGCGCCACCGAACTCGGGCCGCTGCTCAACGCACTCCCGGGCAGCCTGCGCTTCAATCCGGGTCGACACTGATCGGTGAGGGGCAGCCCGCTACTCGCCCCGAAAATCCGG
This sequence comes from Gemmatimonas sp., assembly GCF_044345575.1. Taxonomy (GTDB): domain Bacteria; phylum Gemmatimonadota; class Gemmatimonadetes; order Gemmatimonadales; family Gemmatimonadaceae; genus Gemmatimonas. The sequence continues at coordinate 228 of NZ_JBIJAW010000238.1, read as the reverse complement.
CACGCGCTTTTCGCGGAACGCCGTCATCGCCTCACGCACGTCGGCACTCGCGAAGCACGTCTTGATATGCGTGAGCTCCTCGCGCAGCTGCTGATCGAGTGAGGCCTCGCTGCTGCCCAGCAGCAATCGCTTGCTGAGCGCCAGCGCGATCGGCGGCCCGGCCGCCACGCGCGCCGCATACGCGGCCACATCGGCGACAAACGTATCGGCCTCCCACACGTGACTCAC
>NZ_JBIJAW010000237.1:0-5212 GCF_044345575.1 Gemmatimonas sp. | reverse complement strand
GCGCTCACGCAGCGGATCACGTCGCGGCCGGCCGTGGTGTGGCCCGTGTGGAGCACGCCCCCCATGGTCATCGGTGGAGGCAGCTACATGGACGAGCTGCTCGAGATCGCCGGGGCGCGCAATGTCTTTCACGACATGGCGCAGCCGTCGCCGTCGGTGAGCATGGAGGAGATCATCGCGCGCGCCCCCACGCTCGTGATGGTGAGCGAGAAGCAAGCCATGGCGTTCGGCACGGACAACACATGGCGGGCGCTACCCGCGGTGCGCGCCAAACGCTTCGTGCAGCACGATCCGGCGGTCACCGGACGTCCGTCGGTGGTGCTTGGCATGGCGGCCGTGCAATTGGCACGCGCGCTCCACCCCGCACTCGCCGATTCGCTGCGATGACCGTGGCACCGCGTACGTCGGCCGCGCCGCGCGGCGCATGGCCATGGATACTCGGGCTCGCGCTGCTCGTTGGCGTGTCCGTCTTCGCCATTGCCTTTGGTGCCGTGTCGCTGCCGTTGGGCACGGTCACCGACGCGCTGCGTGGTGTGGGCGACCCGGCGAACGTGAGCATCGTGCGCGAGCTGCGTCTGCCGCGCGTGTTGCTGGCCGCGTTGGTCGGCGCCGGCCTCGCCATGAGCGGCGGTGCATTGCAGGGCACCATGCGTAATCCGCTCGCCGAGCCCTATCTGCTCGGCGTATCGGGTGGGGCAGCCGTCGGTGCGGTGATGGCGATGGCCTTCGGCGTTCAGGTGCCTGCCGTGATTACCGCGTGTGCGTTTGCCGGGGCGGCTGTCGCCACGCTGGTGGTCACGGCGCTGGCGCGCGTCGTCGGCGGGAGCGGCGATACGCGCCTGTTGCTCATGGCGGGGGTGGTTGTGGGCGCCTTCGCCAACGCGGCGATTCTCGTGGCACTGGCCGATGCGCCCCCCGAACGGTTGCGTGGCGCGTTGTGGTGGATGATGGGGAGCGCTGCCGACGCGTCGTGGGGCAGCGTAGGGCGGAGTGCGGCGGCGTTGCTGCTGCTGGGCACGGTGCTCGTCTGGCGCGCGCGCGAACTCGATGTGCTGGCGCTTGGCAGCGAGCCCGCGGCGGCCCTTGGCGTCGATGTCGATCGCGCCTCGCGCCACATCTTCCTCGTGAGCAGCTGGCTCGCTGCAGCGACCGTGGCGGCCGCCGGACTTGTCGGATTCGTGGGGCTCGTCGTCCCCAATCTCGCCCGGGCGTTCGGCGCGCGTCAGCATCGCCCCATGTTGCTGCTGTCGGCGCTCTACGGCGCCGTGCTGCTCGTGGCGGCCGATCTGCTCGCGCGCACGGTCCGCGCGCCGGCGGAACTGCCGCTGGGAGCGGTCACGGCCCTCGTCGGGGTGCCGTTCTTCCTGTCGCAGCTCCGCAAGGTGGCGCCATGACCGCACCCGGTTCAGCGCCGCGCGTTGGCGCCGCCCTCGCGTTCGATGGCATCAGGGTGCAGTACGCCGGGCGCCCCCTGCCGGCCCTGCAGCAGGTGACATTCACCGCGCACCCTGGCCTGGTTACCGCGGTGGTCGGGCCCAACGGCAGTGGCAAGAGTAGCCTCGTACGCACGCTGTTGCGCCGGGCACCGGTTATTGCGGGGCGTGTGCTGCTCGATGACCGCGATATCGCGCCGCTCGACGCGCGCGCCTTGGCCCAGCAGGTGGCCATCGTCACGCAGCGCGAGGAACCGGGAATGCCGCTCTTCGTGCGGGAATTCGTCATGCTCGGGCGACATGCGTGCCGTGGTGCGTTCGGTGCCCCCTCCGATTTCGATCGCGCCCTCGTGGAAGAATCGCTGGTCAAGGCCGGCATCGCCGACGCGATCGATCGCACCACCGACTCGCTGTCGGGCGGCGAGTGGCAGCGGGTGCGCATCGCCCGCGCGCTCGCGCAGGATACGCGCGTCCTCGTGCTCGACGAGCCCACCACCTTTCTCGACATCGCGCATGAGATGGCCGTGTTCGAACTGGTGGATGCGCTCGCGAAGGAGGGACGCACCGTGCTGCTCGTGAGCCACCAGCTCAACCTGGTGGCGCGGTTTGCCGAACACATCGTGCTCCTCGATCACGGTCGGGTCGCGGCAGCCGGCGATGTGAACGCCGTGATGCGCGGAGAGATTCTCGAAGCCGTGTACAACTGGCCGCTCGTGGTGACCCGTGATCCGGCCGTCGGTGTGCCTGCGCTGCTGCCGCTTCGCGGGCGCGGGCGATCGCGATGATGCGCGCCGTGGTCCTCCTCGTCGGCTTGATGCAGCCGCCGGTATCTGGGGACAGTGTGTGGCTCTGTGTGCGTGATGCCCTCAGTGGGGCGCCACTCGTCGGTGCACAGCTGCGTTTTTCTAATGGGGCGTCTCGTACGCTCGACGACGCGTGTGTGTCGCTGCGTCATGTAGCCGCCGAGCTGCGCGTCGCACGTCTCGGCTACCACCCCCGTACGGTGATGCTGGGCACACCGGCGAGCGGAGCAGGAGAGCGCACCATCACGGTCGCCATGACGCCGCGTCTGCTGGGAAGCACGCGTGACTCGAGCGACCGGCCGAGCGAAATGGCGCAACTCGCTACCCAACGCGTCGTGGCCGATGCACCGGTCGCGCCGCGAGCAGGCGTGGCGCCGGCGAGCATCAGCGCGAGGGCGGCGCGCGAACGTGGCACGACGGCCATGAACGGCGTTCTGGCTCTCCTGCCGTACACGTCGCTACGATCGGCGCGTGGCGAGACAGGGCTGTCGTTACGGGGCGCTCGACGGGAGCAGGTGGTGATCACGCTCGATGGGCTACCGCTCAACGATCCGGCAACTGGTCTGGCCGACGTCTCTGACCTGCCGCTCGCCGCGCTGCAATCGATCACGGTGACGCCTGGCGCTGATCCGGTGAACGTCGGCAGTGGGGCCAATGGTGGCGTGCTGGCGCTTGCCTCTGCGGCGAACCGGGTGCTTGCCGTGCACACTGGCGCGTTCGGCCAGGTGGCGGCCGAAGGCTCGTATACCGGTACGCGCGGTGACACGCGCTGGCAGAGTGCGCTCTCGCACCGTCGCGCGGTCAATGATTTCACATTCGTCAATACGGCCGGACAAGCGCCTGTCCGTGAATCACGCGTCAACAACGACGAGTCGCGCACGGTCTTCACCGCCAGTGCGATGAATGGGCGCGCGCACTGGATGGCGCTGGCGTCCCTTGGCGATCGTGGCATGGTCGGCGCAGCGAATGTGCGCGCGTACGACGAAGATCGCGCGCGCACCGCCCGCGTCTTCCTGCGAGGACAGGTGGCCGCGGGCCGCACACTGCTCGTCACGGGACTCCGGCATTTCGACCTGCGCTATCGCGATCCGCAGCGCCCCGTGCTCAATACGCAGGCGACAGCCTCGGCGGCCGACATCGAATGGCGCGGCTCTGCATGGCGGGGGGCCTGGCGCCTAGGAGCTGGTACTGACCACCTCACCGGTACCGGTGCCGTGCGGCAGCGCCGGAGCCGTGGCTTCGCGGCGTGGGGATGGCAGCGCGAGCCCTCGCTTGCACAGCGGCTGGCTGTGGATGCCGGCGTACGCAGTGACCTCGTGCAGGGAGCTGGTATACAGCCAACCGGCGCGGTCGGCGCGACGTGGCGAGCCTTCGGGTCGGCTGCTGGATCGTCCTGGTCGCTGCTGGCCCGTGGTGCGCAGGCGGTGCGCGTTCCCACACTCTACGATCTGTACTTCTCATCGCCGCAGCGGCTCACGGTTCGGGCCCTCGACCCGGAACGGGTCACGCTCGATGCGAGTGCCGGTACGAAGGCAGTGTGGCAGCGCGCACGCTGGCGGGCGGTAGCGGAGGGCTCGCTCGTCACGCGGGACACGCGCAACGCCATCGTGTGGTTTCCCGGCAACTTCGGCTGGAGCCCGGCCAATGTGGGGCTGGAGCGACTGCGCGGTACCGAGTCTCGGCTCGACGTGACCACGCCGCGGTTTTCCGTGAGCGCCTGGCATACATGGTATCGCTCCGAACTACGAAGCGGAGCGCTACTTATTCCCACGCCGTATGTCCCGCAGCATTCGCTGGCCGCCAACGGCGCGTGGCGTATGGGGACGCACACAATCAGTACCAACGTGCGCGTTCAGGGGCGGCGACCGTACACCGCCGGCCCGCGCAATTCGCTCTTCGAACTACCGGCCGTGACCATCGCCGATGTGGCCTGGTCGCAGCGCCTCCGCTTCAATCGCGTCGAGGCCCTCTGGGCCGTGACGCTCGAGAACGTGACCGACGTGCAGTGGCAGTCGGTCCGTGGTTTCCCCATGCCGGGGCGCGGCTGGTCCGCCTCGTTCACGCTCGCGCCGCGGTCGTAATCCGTGGCGCGCGTGCGATGACGAGCGTACACATGTCGCCTCAGGCATCTGTTGCACCGTGGCCTCAACATCCTGTCCGATTCGCCATGACCTCCCAGATCCGCTTCTCGTCCGTTCGCCTCATGCTGCCGCGTACGGTGCGCCTACTCACGGCCTCGATCGCAAGTACGCTCGCCCTTGCGGCGTGTGCCGACAGTGACCCCGTATCCACCACGCCCCAGCCGCCCCGTGGGATCATCGTCCTCGACGGCTTCATTCAGCCGGGATTCACGTTCCTCGGCGACACGGGGACCGCGAGCACCAAGCTGCCGCTGGCACCGTCCACTGAGTTCGACGCGGGTGGATTCACCGTGCAGAATGACACCTTGCTCGCGGTGTCGAGCCGTGGTGCCGGCGACCTACTGTACATCGCCGATGTGCGCACCAATACGTTCCGCCGGCTGCAACTGCCCGTGCGCAGCAATCCGTCCCGCGCGCGGCTCTTTCGCGGCAGCAATGGGCAATCGCTCATCGCGGCGGCGTTGCGCGATTCGAGCGCGATTGCGCTGGTGTCGGTGGCCGGCAGCGCGGCGCCCACGATCACGCGTGTGGCCAATGCCGGACTGTGCCCGACCGACATGTTCCAGTACGACAACGCGACATGGGTAGTGGACGCCAATGCGAACTGCCGTACCAACTACGCCGTGCAGGGCGATGTGCGACTCATTCGCATCCCCAACAGCGGCACCGCGCGTGACACGATCGTCCTCACTGGAGTACGCGGCAGTGGCGCGTCGGCCAACGTGAGCGGCGATGTGGCGTATGTGAGCGCCGGTGGCGATGCGAGCTTCGCGTCGTTCCCGTTCACGCTCATCGCGTCGGGGGCCGTCGCGAAGATCGATCTGCGTGCCCGTCG
>NZ_JBIJAW010000236.1:0-5213 GCF_044345575.1 Gemmatimonas sp. | reverse complement strand
TGGATGTGCGAGAGAACCGCGTGTTCTACGTGGTCTCGTCGCGCCGCCAGCTGCTCGCCGACGGTGTGGTCACCGAAGAGGGCGGCTCGCGTGGGCTGCTCATCGTGAAGCTCGGCAAGACGCTCGTGCCCGCGCGTACGCTCGACGAATCGCGCTTCACGCGCGCCGATCGTCGCGAGGTGCTCACGATTCCCCTGCCGCGCAACGATCGCGCTTACCGCATCGTGTCACGTCACGACGTGGGGCTGGTCGAAGTGGCGAAGAAGGAGAAGGACGGGTCGTTCCGCGGGGAAAGCATCCGCATTACCGATCCGTCGAAGTTCTGGACGCCGTCGCGGTACCTCATCATCGCGGAGAAGTAGGCGCTTCGGAGTATGGGGTATGCTGCTAGTGCCGTGTGACAACTGCAGACGGCAGACGGCAGGAACCACAGCACGCAGAACGGGAGGAATTCGGTAGGACAACACGGGAGCCCGCGCTGCGCGCGGCTCCCGATATCCCTACCGCAAAGGACATCGGGCGCCCCGCGAAGCGGTGGCGCCCGTTTTGTTGTACCACATTCCTCCCGTACTGCGTGCTGTAGTTCCTGCCGTCTGCCGTCTGCTTTTTGACGATCACCGGACCCTGCCAACCCGCCACCTCCACCAACACACGCCGACAAGCCCCGCACTCACCGCACTCCAATACGCCCCCCGCATCACCAGCCCCTCCCACGCCACCGCGCCGCTCTCCAGCAGCGGCGCCGGCTCAGCGAAGCGCAACCACCACGCCGCCACACCCTGTCCGTCGAGCACCACCGCCGCCACCCACCCGGTGATGAGCAGCAGATGCGCCATCACCTTGTGATCGAGCAGCACGTGAACAGCCAGCGACAGCAGCGTGAGCTGCGCATAAGGCAGCCAAAGCACGAACACGCTCCACGCCAACCACACCGGTACAGCATCAGGCAGCGTGGCGACACTCACTCCGCCACGCACGATGCCCACGGCCAGTCCCACCACGGCGAGGGGCACGACGACCTGCCGCTGCGCGAGCAGCAATCCCTGCATGCGACCGAGAGCCACGGTGCCACGCGACACCGGCATGGCGTCGAGCAGCTGATATACGCGCACGTCCCGCTCGCGCCACACCAGCTCCCCCGCGTAGACAGTGGCGAGCAGAATGAGAAAGAGACGCGAGTGCTCGGTGACCAGTGCGAGCGGGGCGGCGAACATCGCGACACCCGTATCGGCGGCGGGGAGCGTACGCGTGACTGCATTGAAGAGCGCGTTGAGCACTGCCAGTGCGGTCACGACACGCCATCCCCCGTCGAACTGCATCCACCCGGCCGTAAAGCGGCGCACCGACGCGAGGGCCGTGCGCGACGACGCGAGCAACCCCGTCATGCGCACGTCGTCGCGTATACTGGTGGCAGGCGCGCTGGGAGCGAACGCCCGGTGCGCGTGCATGCGCAGCACGACGGTCGCAACGGCCGCCGCCAACGTCACCCACAGCGCACGATTCGCAGCGAACAGGCCGTCGAGCGGTACGGCGGCCAGCGTGCGCTGCGCCTCGGTCCACCCATGCGTCTCCACCAGCACCGGTGCATTACCGAACGGGTCGAGCCACGCGCCGATGATCGCCGTGGAGGGGCTACCGGCAAGTGACAGCGCCAGCTGCCAGATGGCCACCAGTGCCAGCGCCGCGGAGAGCACACCGAGTACCCGCTGCGTGAGCAACGCCGCGCTGGCGAGCAGCAGCGTCACCGTCACCATCGTTGGCACCGTGACGACACCGTAGGCCCGCGCGCTCCCGGTGAACGCCTCGACGACGTTGCCGCTGCTGAGCACCGTGCCGAGCCCAATACCGATGGGCATGGCCGCATACACCCCGAGCATCACCACCAACGCGGCGCACACTCTGGCCGCAAACCAGGTACGTACCCCCAGCCCGCTCGTAGCCACCAGCGCGCGCGTGCGCTGGGCTTCGTCGCGCAGCATGGCCGTGGTGGCGATCATGGTGGTGATCACCTGCCCGAAGGCGGTGAGCCCGCCGAACGCGAGCATGAGCGCCCACGGTGCCGTGCGCGGCACCGCGCCGCGATCGCTCACGAGTTCCACGGCGCTGGAGGCGGCATACCCCAACGCGAGGAAGAAGAACACGAGGGCATAGAGCGTCGTGAGTGGCTCACGCGCCTGCGCCCGGACTTCGAAGGTGAGCACGGCGCGAAACCGCGCCCACCAAACGGAGCCCGTCGCCATCAAAGGTGCGGCAACTCCCGATCACCCACGTCGCCGCCTTCCCGGTGCCACTGCAACTCCTCGCGTGTGAGGGGCCGGATGGCGAGATCTACGGCGAGCCAGGTGGTCTTGGCGAACGGGTAGCAGCCCAAGCACCCGGCGAGCATGAAGAACCCAGTGACGTACGTGATGGCGTCCCACGGCGGATCGGGCCACGTGAAAAACACGAACCCGCAGACGCAAACGAAGAGAATGAGCTCGACGGCGATGAGATTGAACAGGTAGGCGCCGACGAAATAATCGCTCTCGCCCCGCTCAAGGCGCAGGCCGCAGGAGGGACAATTGGCCTTGAGCTGGAAGAACGAGGCGAAGATGCGCGGGCCACCACAGTGCGGACAGCGTAACCGCATCGCGCGTGTCATGAGCTGCGATACGGTGGCCCTTGGTAACTCGATGGCGTGTACCGTGCTCATCGCTCCGGTAACGTGGCGAGGAACGCGCCGAGGTGTTTGCCCCACACCTTGGGCAGCGAGTGCGTACCGTGTCCGCGCGTGTCCGCCGTGATGGGGAGCAGGATGAATGTCGTCTTCGGCATCTGCTTGGCGAATGATTCGGCGAGCCCAAGTTCGGGCGGGTTCACCTGATCGTCAGCCGAGTTGATGAACAACGCCGGCGCGGTGATGGCCGCCAGATGCGACGACGGATCGTAGTCGCGCGACGAGTTGAACTGATAGAGAAAATCGTTCGCGTCCGTGCTGGCCATGCGCTGCTGCAGATAGGCGCGAATGACCGAGTCGGCCTGATCCCGCGTGGGCGCCTGGCTCTGCTGCACGAGCGGCGCGCTCGACATGATGTAGAGCATCATCTGCGCCGCCTTGAGCCCCGGCGGCTGCGTGGTGTAGTTGCCACCGTTCCACGTGGGATCGTCCCGAATGGCATCCATGGCCATCGTGCGGATCATCCGATTGCGGCCGGCGATCTGACTGGGTACACAGGCGAACGGTGCGAGGCCGTCCATGAAGTTCGGCTGCGTGTAGCCCCACACCCAGGCGTGCATGCATCCCATCGACGTGCCCATGATGAGCCGCAGATGGTTCACGCCAAGGTGCTCGGTGAGCAGGCGATGCTGCGCCACCACCATGTCGTCGTAGCCGTACTTGGGAAAGCCGGCGCGGAGTCCGTCGCTGGGCTTGCTCGACCCGCCGTGTCCGATGCCGTCGGGGAGGACGATGAAGTAGCGGCTACTGTCGAGCAGCTGTCCGGGTCCGAACAGGTTCCCCGCGTACGTCGGAGACAGGAAGCTGCGGCCGCTGCCGCCGGTGCCGTGCAGAATCATCACGGCATTGCGCACGATGCCGCGCGCATCCTTCCGGGGGGTGCCCAGGGTGGTGTAGTGGAGCTTGAGCTCCGGAAGCGTCTCGCCGCTCCGGAACTGGAAGTTGCGGATGACGAAGTCGCCCTGAGTCCCGGCCCGCGCCCAGGCGCGGGCGGCATCGGCGTTCTGCGCGGCGACCGGTGTGGTGAGGAGGGTGCAAGCGGCAGCAGCGAGCCCGGCCATGAGTGACCGGGGACGGAAGATCGGGGAAGTGGCCATGCCGAAAGATACCGTCCGCCCTCGAGGCAGGAGAGTGACCCGGCGAGTCTTCCTGCGGTCTCCCCCCATGCTCAGGCTGCTTGCCAACAGGCCCCCCGCCTATAGCTTCGCTTCTTGTGAGCGCGATCAAGGTCTGCCCCCAATGCGGGGACGAATACGACGAGGCGACCGGGTTCTGTTCAAAAGACGGGACCCCGCTCGTGGCGCAGTCCGATGCCAACCTGATCGGCAAGACGGTCGGTGGCCGGTACAAGGTGCTCCAGCAGCTCGGCGAGGGGGGCATGGGTCAGGTGTACCTGGCCGAGCACGTGCGGATGAAGCGCAAGAGTGCCATCAAGATCATGCGCCCCGCCCTCGTCCACGAACCGGAAGCGCTCCAGCGTTTCACGCGCGAAGCCGAGAACGCGTCGAAGATCAGCCATCCGAACGTCGCGAGCATCTTCGATTTCGGTGAAACCGATGAAGGGCTCGTGTACCTCGCCATGGAGTTCATCGAGGGCGAGTCGCTCTCGGCGTTGTTGAAGCGGGAGATCGCGATGCACCCCGTGGTCGCGGCGGACATCATGGCGCAGGCCGCTGACGCCCTCTCGGCAGCACACGAGCTGGGCATTCTGCACCGGGACGTCAAGCCGGACAACATCATGGTCTCCAAGCGGACCGACGGGACGTTCGTTGTGAAGCTCGTGGACTTCGGCATTGCCCGCACGATGGAGCGCGGCACGCAGCAGGTGACCCGCACGGGCTTTGCCGTGGGGACGCCGGAATACATGTCGCCCGAGCAACTCTCCGGTGACGTGCTCGACCCGCGCTCCGACCAGTACTCGCTGGCGCTCGTCGCGTTCATTGCGCTCACGGGGCACGAGGCCTTCTCCAACTCGTCGTCGAAGGAATCGCTGATTGCCCGCCTTACGAGCCGGCCCCGCCGTCTCGATGAGGTGCGTGACGATCTCGACTGGCCGAACAGTATTCAGGTGGTGTTCGACAAAGCGCTCGCCCCAGATCCGACGGATCGTTTTGGCAGCGTGGCCGAGTTCGGCGCGGCGCTGGCGAACTCGGTGGAAGAGATGACGCCCACGCAGACGGCGGAGATCTATCGGCACGCGCTGGGGCAGCGCATGCTGAGCGTGGCCGCGCGAACGCCGAGCGACAACGCGAGCATCCGTACGCCTGCGAAGCCAATGGCGACGCAGCAGACCAAAGCCCAGCAGGCCGAGTCACGGCGTCGCCGGGACCCGGTGGCGCTGCGTCGCCGCCCATCGATCTTCCCGTACCTCGTGTTGGCGGCGACGCTCACCTACGGCGTGTGGTACTACGGCGCGAAGCAGTCGTCGGGGATGGCACGCGACGCCGCCGATCAGATTGCCGCCATCGCCGCATCCGCGAAGGCGATGGTGGGGGGC
>NZ_JBIJAW010000234.1:0-5218 GCF_044345575.1 Gemmatimonas sp. | reverse complement strand
AGTAGCGCTCGCGCGGATCGACGATGTCGAGACCGAAGTGCGGAACGGAGTCCCGTTCCGCGCGGGTCGGCTTCGCGGTTCCGACATCGAAGCCCGTGTAGACCTGGCGCGAGTCCGCGCTGACGATGGCCAGCCCGTTCGCTTCCGCGAGCGCCATGGCCAACGCGCTCTTGCCGGCGGCGGTCGGCCCGACGATACACGCGGTCACCGCGCGAGCCATGCCGGCGTCGCGGTGCGGGCTACTTGCGCCCGAAGCGTCGATCGAGTTCATCCCAGGAGAGTCGGACGATCGTGCTACGCCCGTGTACGTCGTGGGCCGGCAGCGTCGTTTCGGCGAGCGCGATGTACAGGGCGCGCATCTCGCCCGGTGACATCGCATCGCCGGCCTTGATGGCTGCCTTGCAGGCGAAGGTGGCAGCGAGGCGCTCGTGGCGGGCGTGGGCACTCGCCGAACGGTCACCGGTCATCGCGGCGAGTGTATCCCGCAGGCACCGTTCGGCATCGAAGCGCGGATGCGGCATGGGCACGGCGTTCACGAGTAACGTGCTGCCGCCGAAGTGATCGATTTCGAAGCCGAGCTTGGCGAAGAGATCGCGACTCGCCTCGAACGCGTCCGCCTCGGCGGGCGCGAGGTGCAGCGTCATGGGAAAGAGCAGTCGCTGCGACGGTGCTTCGCCACGTTCGAGTACGCCAAGGAAGCGCTCATAGAGCACGCGTTCGTGCGCGGAGTGCTGGTCGATGAGGACCACCCCTTCGTCGTGCTCGAACATGAGATATGTCCGCCGCAACTGCAGGAGCGGCGGCACGACGATCGGTTCGGGCGACACCGCGCCGAGGGTCGCGTCTTCCGGCGGTGCGGGCGCTGGCGTGCCGTGGCCGACGGTGGGTACGCCCGTGTCTTCCCACGGCGGCGAATCGAACGCCGGCGCGGCCGCGAGTTCGTCGCGCGTGGCGAAGAGGCCATCGAGCGACTTGGCGATGCGTAGCGCCATCGGTTCGAGCGGGGTCCCTTCGGGGCGCCAGGATGGCGACGGCGCAACAGCCGGAGTGTACGTGCGCCACCCGCCGAGTCCGGCCGACGCCTCGAAGAGCCCGAGCGCGCGGCGCACGGCCTGCTCGACCGCGCGCTCGATGGGCCATCGGTCGCGGAAGCGCACCTCAGCCTTCGCGGGATGCACGTTGACGTCCACGTCGCCGCCGGGGACGTGCACCTGCAGTACCAGCGAGGGGCGAACGCCCGAGGGGAGCGTGGACTTGTAGGCCGCTTCGGCCGCGCGCACGAGCCCATGGTCGCGGATGAGCCGTCCGTTCACGATGAGCAGCACGCGTCGCGATGCCGTGCCGACGTCGGCGGGGCGCTCTACGAGACCGGTGACATGCACGGGCCCTTGTACATCGTCGACATCGACGAAGCGATCGAGCTCACGCGCACCCCAGAGTGCCATGAGGCGCGCGCGGAGCGTCGGCACCGCCGGCAGATCGAGTGCGAGCTTGCCATCGTGGCGCACGGTGAAGTGCACATCGCGCCGCAGGGTGGCGATGGCGTGCATGGTCTCGAGAACGCTGCGCCACTCACTGCGCGGGCTGCGGAGGAATTTCTGCCGGGCCGGTGTGTTGTAGAAGAGGCGATGCACCGACACGGTGGTGCCGCGGCGGCGCGCCGCATCCCGCACGTCCGGCAGAGCGCCACCCGCCACCCGCACCGACGTCCCGGCCCCGTCTTCCGGCGCCGTTTCGATGTGCAGCTCCGATACCGATGCAATGGCCGGCAGCGCCTCACCGCGGAAACCGAAGCTGCGCACGCCCACCAGCTGTTCGGCCGCGGTGATCTTGGAGGTGGCGTGGCGCGAGAGCGCCAGCACGGCATCGTCACGATCCATACCACAGCCGTCATCGGCGATGCGGATGAGGGCGCGCCCCCCCTCCTCGACGGTGACGTCGACGGTGGTGGCACCGGCATCGAGCGCATTCTCGACCACTTCCTTCACGACAGACGCCGGCCGCTCGACCACCTCGCCCGCGGCGATCTGGTCGGCAACGGCACTCGGGAGAACGGCGATGCGCGGCATCCCGAAGCTTACCGGATCGGGGTGTCCGCGACGAGTGGGGCGAGTCGTGAGGCCGGGAGCCATCCATCGCGGCCATCGGCCAGCATGACGCGCGACCAGCCTTCCTGCACGGTACTCATGCGCACCACATCGCCGGTGGACACCCCACCCACCGTGGCGGCTTCGAAACCGGGCGCACTCCGCAGCGTTTCGGGACGTCGGATAATCGCGAGCCCGGTGCCGTCAAGGGCCTGGGCGCCCCGCCACGCGGCGGCACCGGCAGCGATGGCGCCGACGATCAGCACAAGCGCCGATGCTTCCAGTGCGCCACGTCGTTGAACGGAACGCCATGACGCGAAGAGAAGCAGCCACGCGAGCCCCCAGGCGACCACGGCCAGCACCGCCAAGGGGACGACGGGGATCATGGGGATGGCGGCAAGGCCACCGCGCGCGCCTGCGGGAAGCAGCGCCATGCGCGCCTGCACGTCGGCCGCCAGCGGGTCGAGGCGCGCGGCGCGCTGCCATGCCATTACGGCCGACACGGTGTCGTTGGCGGCCCAGGCGGCGGTGCCCCAATTGACCAGCAGGTCGACGTCGCGCGGACAGGCTGCCGCGGCGACGGCCAACCGCTGCGTGGCGGCCGCATAGCGGCGAGCCGCGTACGCCGCCGTTCCCTCGCCCACGAGGAGATCGAGTGGCGTGGGAACGCTCCGCGGTGCCGCGGGTGCGGCGTTCACGTTCGCGACCGTGGGATCGACGGCGGTGGTGCACGCCACCACGGCCGGTGTCCCTGTTGCCATGGTGGACTGCGCGCGAACGGCCGATGGACGGACCAGCGCACCGAACGGCAGTGCGAGGCACAGCGCCAGCGTGCCACGCCGCGACGCCCGGCGCCGCCAGAGCGGCGTACGACCGTGCGTCACGGCTTCCGCATGGACCGCGTCGAGCAGCTGACGCGCGCGATGCTCCAGGGGGGTAATGTCGCCCGCGGTGATCGATGCCGGGCCGAAGCCCACGCGTGCGAGATCATCGAGGAGTACGACAAGCGCAGCCGTGGTGGCGCGCGTCACCCCGCGACGTCGGAGTACGCGCTCGACATCGCCCGGCGCCACCAGGTCGGTGGGGGCCACTTGGAGCCGCTCGGCGAGCACCGCGAGCACCGTACGGCGCGCGCGACGCGCCTGCCCCGCCGGCGAGGCGTCGTGCACGGTGGGTTCGCGCGGGGGCGTCACCGTCGTGGCGGCACGATCCGAGGACCGTCGGCGTCGTGCGCGGGCGACCAGCGCCACCAGTGCAGGCACCGGCACGAGCAGCACGAACGCCCCCGTAGCGTTGCGCACGGATGGCGACAGTTCCGACAGCGTGGCGGTAGAGCTTCGGCGCCACGCGCGCAGCGCCAGCTGCTCCGCCTGGTCCTCGCTGCCCGTTGCGGCGAGCTCACCAGCCGCCACGCGCACGTCCGCGGGCTGCGTCTCCGCCACTGCGTAGAGACTGCGATACGGATCGAAATACACATACCGGATGACAGGCAGCGTAACGGCACCGTCGCGCGTGGGCGTGAGGAGAAAATCGAACTCCTTCGCGCCCCGTACGAGCGCCCCACTGGTATCCATCTGCAGCCGCTCATTCCCAGGCACCACGGTGGCCCACGAGACTTCCAACGGCGGGCGGGGAAAGAGCCGGACGTTACCGGTGCCTTCGATGCGCACCGTGAGCACCATCGGATCACCGACGCGAGCCTCAAACGCCGACAGGCGCGTGCTGGCCCGAAGCACCCCGACCGCCCCCGTGAAGTCGGTGGGTCGCCCCTCGACTGGCAGCGGCTTGATGATGAGCTGCGCGCTCTCGGCGCGCACCGTGAAGCGCTCCTCGCGACTGAAATAGCTGGCCGACTGTGGCAGACTGTACGTGAGCTGTGGCGAGGGTACGCGCAGGGGCCCGGCGGTGACGCCGAACAGTGCACGCTGGAACACATGCGCCTCATACGAGCGCGGTCCGCCGTACGCACGCGACGGTACCCGCGTGGGCGCCCCCAATTCGTACGCCAGCAGTCCACGCAGTTCGGGCGGCAGAAACTCCGGATTGCGCCGGAGACGGCCACGAGCCTCTTCGCTCAACAGCACGGCAACCTGATAGGTGACCTGCTGCCCCACGTAGACCGTGTCGGGAAACGCGGCGGCGTGAAAATCGATGGGTCGGTTTCCCGTACTTCGGATACGCTGGATGATGGCGGTGGGCGATGGCTGCGCAGCGACCTGCGACGCACCGGCGCTCATCGTGACGAACGCGCCGAGGGCGAGTACCATCGCGAACACACGAGGCCAGCGTGCCTCCACGCGACGTATCACCAGTCCTTCCCGCCGGGCGGCACGCGCCCCTGACGCTGCCTCCGCCCCTGCACGTCCTTTTCCTCGCGCGCCGCACTGTTGAGTAGTGCATCGGCCTGCCGCTGATCGAGCCCGCCCTGTGACTGTGGCTGCGGCTGCGGATCATTATTCCGGTCGTTGCCACCGCCCCCGCCGCCACCGCCCCCGCCGCCCTGCGGCGGCTGCTTGCGCAACGCGAGTTCGAAGTTCCACTTGGCGTCCGCATATCCCGGACGTTCAGTGAGATAGGCGCGATATGCCGCGCGCGCCGCAGCGAGTTGCTGTTCGGCTTCGGGGTTGTTGGCCGCGCGTCCCTGCTGGAGTGCCGCCACCCCGGCGTTGAAGCGCGCCCGAGCACGCACGTCGCCTTCACTGTTCTTGATGACTGACTCGAGCAGCGCCTGCGCTTCCTGCACCGAATCGGCGCCGAGCACGGCGGTCCCGAGATTGTAGGCGGTGCGCGCCGATGCATCACCCTGCGCGACCATCGCGCGATAGGCGGCGACCGCCTCTGCCACGCGCCCCTCCTTGAACAGCGCCGCGGGATCGGGTTCGGTGGCGCAGCCAATGAACGTGCCGGGTACGAGCACGAGGAGCCAGACGATCCAGGCGGACGGCGCAGCGCCGATGGCGCGCGCGTCGGAACGGCGCTGTGCGATGGACGCCGGCGCCGACAGACGCCAGGCATCGTAGACGAGCAACAGCAGTGCGGGCACGAGTAACCACAGGAAGCGCGGCAGATGATCCTCACGCGTATCGATGGCCCGTCGTGCCGTGCGCAACGACTTGAGCGCCCCACGAATA
>NZ_JBIJAW010000235.1:0-5218 GCF_044345575.1 Gemmatimonas sp. | reverse complement strand
AGTCGCACCGATCCGTCGCTCATTCCCAGTACCGGCGTGCAGCAGATCACCGTGATTCGCGGCCTCGGGTCGCTGCTCGCGGGCGCCAACACCTTGGGCGGGGTGATTCGCCTGGATCTCAATGGTCCGGCCACGGCGAGTCGCACGCTGAATGTTGGCGTCGGCTTCGACCAGTTCTCGTCGCGCGTACTCTCGGCCTCGGGCGGAGTCCCGGCCACCGTGGCTGGCGGCGCCCTGACCATGCGCGCCGGCATCAGCAATCGGCAGCGTGATGGGTTTGCGCTCCCAGGCGGCAATCCGGGGAGCGGCATCGCGGGTGGTACGGTGGACCCGGGCGATCCGGACAACGACGCGCTGCGCACCAACTCCGATCTCGAGCAGACCGACGGCTTCGCAGCCGTGCGCTACGACCACCCCTCCGGCGCCTACGCAGGAGTGACCGGGACCGCCTACACCGCGGAACGTGGGGTCGCTCCCGAGCAGCACATCCGTGCGCCGCGCTTTTGGCGCTATCCGCAGCAGCAGCGCACGCTGGGCATTCTCTCTGCCGGTACCGGTCGGCGCAGCACACCGTTCGGCCGCGGCAGCGTCGATGTGAGCGCAGGGCAAACTACGCAGGCGCTCGAAATCGAGACATTCACCAACCGCACCTTCAGCACCGTCGCCACGCGCGAGACGGGCCGGGAGCGCACGAGCATTGCGCGACTGCAGGGCACGCATTCGCTGCCGCGTAACGCACAGCTGCGGGTGGGCGGTACGATGTCGATGGTCGCCTACGACGAAACGCTCGACGCTCAGCGTAGTGCGGCACGTGCGGTGCGCTACGAACAGGTGTTGCAGAGCATCGGCACCGAAATCGAGGTCCCGATGTGGGGGCGGGCGCTCGTCTCGGGCGGCCTCGTGCGCGACGAGGCCGCTACGCCAAAAACGGGGGGCCGCGCGGCGCTCGGGACGCTGGCCCGGTCCGGGTGGCGTGTCGGGTCCACGCTCATGGCCACGGACGGCGTGCGGCTTCACGTGAGCGTGAGCGAGCGGGCGCGCTTCGCGGCGCTGCGCGAGCTGTACAGCGGGGCGATCGATCGCTTCGATCCCAACCCCGATCTGCGCCCCGAATCATTGCTCGCCACGGAAACCGGGATCACGCTCGACGGTGGGGCATTCGCTCAGCATGGCCTGCAGGTGCAAGCCACGGCCTTCGCGCATCGGCTCGACGATGCGGTGGTCCGTACAACCCTCCCCAATCGCCTCTTCCGCCGTATCAATCGCGATGTAATTCGCAGTGCCGGCGTGGAACTCCTCACAACCTGGACACCGGCCGCCCTGCGAGGCGCGAGCCTGACCGCGGATGCCACCCTGCAGCGAATCCGTCTCTACGATCGCACGATCACAACCAACGCGAACAACGAGCGACGCGCCGAGCACAACCCGGAACGTCGGGCGAACCTTGCGCTGTTGTCGCCGGAGATCGGCGGCTTCCGCGTAAGTGCCATGGCGCGCCACATCGGCGTGCAGTACTGCCAACACCCCGACCTCGGCCGCCTCGTTGCACTCGGCGCGCAAACCACCGCCGACGCAGCCGTCACACGCCGCGTGAGCCTACGGCGCCGTGGACTGTTCCAGCGACTCTCCGCCCTCGTGGCGCTCGACAACGTGGGCAATCGCACCGTGTACGATCAGTGCGGGCTACCGCAGGCAGGAAGAACGCTGCGGGTAGGGGTGACGCTGGGGTAGACACGCAGGGATAGACAGCGCAACGACGGAAGCTTGAGGAGCGGAAGCTTGACAAGCGGAAGCTCGAGGAGCGGAAACGAACCAGCGGGAACAGCCACACGCATGGCCGTTCCCGCTGTTTATTTGCCGTCCCTCAAGCTTCCGCTGTATGAGCTTCCGTAGCGCCGCTGTTACGTGTACACAGCACGCGCCCTGCCCTTACCGCCGCGTTCCCACGCACGTTCCCGTGCTCTCTCCTACTGCCGCCTTCAGCACGATCACCGCGTCACGCACCTCCATCCTGCCGTCGCAGTTCGCGTCGGCAGCGGGGAAGAGTCGCACATCGCTCGGCAGCTGCACCCCCATGATCGCCTGCTGAATCATCATCGCGTCCGCGGCGTTCACCTGGCCGTCGCCGTTCACGTCACCACGCAGCACGACACCGGGCGCATTGAAGTCGTAGGCCCAGATACCGCGGCCATACGTGGCCGCCGTGAGACGGTTGGTGCGCGCGTTGTACACGAGATCCGTCACGCGGATCGTGGGCAATCCCTGCTGACGCGTCCACTGTCCGCCTTCGTTGGTGCTCACGTACACGCCGTACATGTTGCCCACGTACAGGCTGGCACCGTTCGGGCCCCACGCCACCGCCTGCGTGGTCACATCGGGGAGCGTCGCCGTGATGTCGCTCCAGTTGGCACCACCATCACGCGAGATGTACACGTGCGGGCCACCGGAGCCACCAATGGTTACCACCACCCGGCTGGGATCGGTGGGGTGCACGGCGAAGTCGGTGACCGTACGCTGCGGCAGCGCGGTTTGCGGCGCGAGCCACGTGGCGCCGTAGTCGCGCGAGTAGCGCACGTTACCGTCATTGGTGCCCACGAAGATCGCGTTGCTGTCGGTGGGCGACACCGCAATCGCGTTGATCGTGCCCGTGCCACGGGTGAGATCGGGCGAAATCGCCGTCCAGCTCGAGCCCTGATTCTCGGTGCGCTGCAGACGCGATCCGCCGAAGTAGAGCCGCGTGTTCCGCGTGGGATCGAGAATGAACGGGGCGATGAACGCGCGGCGCCGGTCGTTGATGGTGTCGATCGGCAACCGAGCGCTGGCACCCGTGGTGGCGTTGAGGCGCACCAGATTGCCGCCCTGGCTCGACACGTAGTATGTGCTGGGCGAGATGGGATCGATGGCCGTGTACGCCCCGTCGCCGCCCCACACGCCGTTCCACTGCGCAATGCCGTTGCGCGTGAGGATCGTGCCGTTGTCCTGCAAACCGGTGAGTACACCCGTGGGATCGGTGGGATGCACCGACAGGCCGGGATAATGCAGTGAGGTGATGAGCCCCGCATTGAGCGACGTCCACGTGCTCCCCTTGTCGCGCGACAGGAACACGCCGCCGTCGTTACCGGCAAGCACGCGACGCGGATCGTTGGGATCCACCACCACCGAGTGCCAGTCCACGTGAATGCGCTCGGCCATCTCGCGGAAGGTCACCCCGCCGTCGATGCTCCGGTACGCGCGCACGCCGCCGATGTAAATGAGGTCGGCGTCGCTCGGATCCACCGCGATCATGAGGTTGTATTCGCTCTGGCCGCCGAAGTTGAGACGCCCCGTGGGCTCCGTGACGCGCGGCCCGAAGGCATCGAGCGTGCTGCGCGAGTTGGTAGCGTCATCCCAGCGCCAGATGCCGCCCAGCTGTCGGTCGGGACGACCGGCAATCATCCACACGCTCCCCGGGCGCGCCGGCGAGACGGCGATCTCCATGCGCGAGACGGAATCGGTGGGGAACGTGGTCACCGCGCCCCAGGTGAGGCCGCGATCGTTCGAGCGCCACAGCGCGGGCGGGAAGGCGCTGCCGGCCACACCCACGCGCGCTGCGTACAGGATGTTGGGATCGGTGGGATGCTGCTTGAGATCGCTGAAGGTGAGCGCCGGCGTCACCACGGTCCACGTCTGCCCCGAGTTGGTGCTGCGCATGATGCCACGCAGCGTGGAGGCCAGCACGACGGTGGCATTGGTGGTGCCCGCGGTCGCGCGATCCACCACGATGCTGTAGATGGCCCACGACTGGGCCGCGCTCGCGGTGAACACATCGGCGCCGTAGGTGGTCCACGACGCGCCACCATTGGTGCTGCGCAGCACGCCGCACCCGGCGGTGCCCTCACTCACTTCACCGGAGCCCACATACACGATGTCCGGATTCACGGGGTCGATGGTGATGGAGCCGGTGACGAGGGAGCACTCGGTGTCGGTGAGCGGTATCCAGCTCGCGCCCTCGTTGGTGCTCTTCCACACACCACCGGCAGCCGTCCCTGCGTAGATCGTGAAGCGGTCGGTGGGGTGGAAAGCGAGCGCCGGTATGCGACCGGCATCGAGCTGCGGCAACGAGCCGTAGAAGCCGTTATCCCCGTAGAAACCGCGCGGCCCCACACTCACCCACTGCTGCGTGCCGGGCACTGCTACCGAAGCGCGCCACGACGCACTCTGCGCGCCGCCCGTGGCCTGCAGCCACTTGGCGAAGCTCACACCGCTGGTGGGCTCCACGCCTGGCGCGCCACCGTCCCACTGTTCGAGCAACGCCTGCCTGCGGCGTTCGGCATCGCCCTCGCGTTCCTGGGCGGAGGCGCGGTGCAAGGGGGAGAGGAGCAACAACAACAGCGTTAACTGCGACTGCGTTGTGAGTTGCCGCCCAACGGCACGACGCACACGGGAGATGATGGTCATCGGGCACCTCCAGCGGAGAGCGTGACAGTCAGGGCGTTGCTCGTGCCGCGTGCGGTTTGCACGCGCACGTCGTAGCGGCCGCTGGCGAGGGGCTGCACGGGCGCAGGGCCCCGATCAGGGAGAAACGAATTGTCGGTGGGCACGGCGAATTGCATCACACTGTCGTTGGTTCTGGGCACGCCGGGAATTCGCA
This sequence comes from Gemmatimonas sp., assembly GCF_044345575.1. GTDB lineage: Bacteria > Gemmatimonadota > Gemmatimonadetes > Gemmatimonadales > Gemmatimonadaceae > Gemmatimonas. The sequence goes on along the minus strand of NZ_JBIJAW010000235.1, from coordinate 588 downwards.
GGGTGCCGAAGTGCACGGTATTGAGCGAGTCGAATCCGCGGCCGCGCAGCGTGAGCGTACCGGCGTTGCCACCGGTGATGCTCACCTGCGTGGGCGACAGCGCGGTGAGCAGCGGCGGCGCGCTGGCGCTCGTACCTACTCGGGCGTGACAGGCGGTCAGCGGCACCAGCACCATCACGGCCGCTCTCGTCGTGAACTTCGCAATGCGGGGACTCACTTCCGCATCTCCACGCTGAGCCGCTTCACTTCCACGGTGTCGAGCAGCGGCGTACCGCGCGCACCGTGCGCTTCCGACACCGCGAACGTCCACGTAGCCGGTGCGGTGGGCGACGTGCGCACGTAGGTGAGGCGCACCAGGGCGCCGGCATGCGTGCCGCCAGCCCACGCGGCCGCCACGCGCACCGTGCTGCCGTGGTCCTTGCAGGCGAGCAACGCCTGCGGCTGCTGCGCATCGCACGCCACGAACCGCCACGCGGCGTCGTGCACGACCTCGCCGGTGAAGCTGCCAATGGCGACGGGCGCGCCACCGCCAAGCGTGACATCGACGAAGGCCGTGTCCGCGGCCTGCGTGCTCACGAGCGCGAGGCT
>NZ_JBIJAW010000233.1:0-5254 GCF_044345575.1 Gemmatimonas sp. | reverse complement strand
CTCGAATCTCAGAGCTCAGTACCCAATCGGCCCAAGGCGGAAGAGGGAGAGCGGCCACGCCAGCGCCCCCGGCTCCGTCCCGATGAGAAACCACTCGCCGTACTTGCGGTCGGCCGGCGTGTTGGCGTCCGCGGGCTTGCCCGTCGTGCGGTCGATGTCGACGGCCACGACTCCCGGCGGCGGGGTCCACGCGCCGGCGGTGCGATTTTCGTAAGCAGCGGCGATCACTCGGCCGGCGATGGGTGCAGCGAGCGTGCCGCCGGCGGCACCGGGCGCGATCATCGCGGGCTTGTCGAAGCCCAGCCATACCCCCGTGACGAGTTCGGGAGTCATGCCCACGAACCACACGTCGGTGTTGTCGTTCGTGGTGCCGGTCTTTCCAGCCACCGGTATGCGCTCGGGGACGATGCGGCGCAGCGCCGTCGCGGTCCCCCGCTCCACCACATCCCGCAGGATATCGCGCATGATGAAGGCGACGCGCGGGTCCATGGCCGAGCGCATGGGCGCGCTCTGCGGCGTGAACACCGCGCGCCCGCCGCGATCCTCGATGCGCACGATGAAGCGCGGGTCGACACTCACGCCACCGTTATCGAAGCTCGCGTACGCGGCCACGAAGTCGAGCGGCTGCACCGCACTCGCACCCAGGGCGCTCGAGGGATAGGGCGCGATGGGCGCGCGCAGCCCCGCACGACGGGCGAGCGCGATCACGCTGTCCATGCTCACGCTCATCGCGAGCTGCACCGCCACGGGATTACGTGAGCGCGTGAGCGCCTCCCGCACGGTGAGCGCGCCGAGGAATTCGTTGTCGGCGTTGTCGGGGGAGTAGACCTGTCCGTTGTCGAGGCGCACGCGCAGCGCCGTGTCGGCCACGACGGCGTTGGCGGTGAGCCCCTGCCCGATCGCCTGCGCGTACACGAACGCCTTGAAGCTCGAGCCAGGCTGCCGGTTCCCGTCGATGGCCCGGTTGAAGCTCGAGCGCGCGTAGTCGCGCCCACCCACCAGCGCGCGCACATCGCCGGTGGTCGGGTCGATCACCACCACCGCGCCCTCGAGACACGCGTCCACGCGCGGCTTCCGCGCGTTTGCCGCCGACGGCGGTGGCGTGCTGCTCTTGGCACACTTGAGCCCGCGGAAGCCGGGGCGGTTCTCGATCTCGTCGATCCCCTCAGAGAGCGCGCGCTGGGCGCTGCGCTGCAGCACGGGATCGATGGTGGTCTGAATGCGGAACCCGCCGTTCATCACATTCACGCCGGCGCGTTCGGCCTGCACGCGCACCACATCGGTTACCCACGGCGCGAGCTTCTCACCGCGATGGACGGTGCGCACGGGCTCCCGCTGCGCGGCCGTCGCCTGAGCAGCGGTGATGTACCCCTGCTCGGCCATGAGGGCGAGCACCGTGTTGCGACGCTCGCGATTGCGTTCGGTGTTCCGTGCGGGATCGTAGATGGTGGGGCTCTTCGGCATGCTCGCGAGACTCGCCGCCTCGGCCAGCGTGAGCTCGGCGGCCGGTTTCCCGAAGAAGTGACGCGCCGCCATTTCGATGCCGAAGCCGCCGCGGCCGAAGTCGAGCTGGTTGAGGAATGCCTCGAGGATCTGCTCCTTGCTGTAGTGGCGCTCCATTTCGCGCGCCGCCTGCTGTTCGCGCAGTTTGCGCGTGGGCGACTTGTCGCGGCGGTCGATCACGTCGGGGTGCATGTTGCCCACGAGCAGCTGCGTGATGGTGCTCGCGCCGCGCAGGTTGCCCTTGGTCACCGCGTCCTTGAGGGCGCCGGCCACGCCCACGAGGTCCACGCCGTCGTGCTGATAGAAGCGCTTGTCTTCCACCGCGATGAACGCCTGCCCCACGTAGCGGGGGAGGGTGCGCAGGGGCACGCTGAGGCGGCGCTCCCGGCCGATCTCACCGATGACGCTGCCGTCGCGGCCCAGCACCAGGGTGGCCTGGGGGGGCGTGATGATTTTCCAGGGTTCGCCGGAGCCGGCGGTGGTTTGGGCCCGGAGCGGGAAGAACGACGCCGAAAAGCAGACGGCAGACGGCAGGAACCACAGTTTGGCAGACGGGAGTAACCACGCTCTTGTCATGGATGAATTCTACACTGCCAGGCTGGGACCGATCCCGGGAGGGTTTGCCGTTATCTTGCGTATATGCCAGGTGATCCGATTCGTCCGCTGACCATCGCGCTGTGCCAGTTCGCCCCCCGCAAGGGCGACACGGCCGGCAACCTTGCCCGTGTGGGCCGGCTCTGCGCGCAGGCCGCCACCCTCGAGCCGCGCCCGCAGGTGGTGCATTTCCCCGAAACGGCGCTGTCCGGCTATTTCGTGGAAGGCGGCGTGCGGGAGGTGGCCTGCACGGCCGGTGCCCTCGCCTACGACCTCGACGAGGCCTACCGCACGGCGTGCGCTACAGCCGGCATGGAGCCGGTGCCGCTCGATGTGGTCATCGGCTTCTACGAAAGGTGGCGTGACACGCTGCACAACAGCGCGGCGTATCTCACCATCGGCCTCGATGACGGGCCGCCGAACGTGCGGCACGTGCACCGCAAGAACTTCCTTCCCACCTACGGGCTGTTCGACGAAGAGCGTTTCGTGGAACGCGGCACCGACATCCGCGCCTTCGAAACACCGTGGGGACGGGCCGCGATCCTCGTGTGCGAAGATGCGTGGCATTCGATCAGCGGCACCATTGCCGCGCTCGACGGTGCGCAGGTGGTGTTCGTGTCGTCAGCCGCTCCGGCTCGTGGCTCGTGGCCACGTGAAGACGGCGTCCCCGGCCCCGCCAGTGCGGCCCGCTGGGAACGCCTCATTCGCGACATCGCCAGCGAGCACGGTGTGTTCACCAGTTTCGTGAACCTCGTGGGCAGCGAGGGCGGCAAGCGCTTCTTCGGCACCTCGCACCTCGTGGGTCCCGGCGGTGACGTGCGCGGGCGGGCGCCGGTGTGGGCCGAGAGCTTTGCCAGCTTCACCGTCGATCTCGACGATCTCGTGCGCGCGCGCTCGGACAGTCCGCTGCTCAGTGACCTGCGCGTGGCCCTGCCGCATGTGCTCGACAACGTGAAGCGCGTGACTGAAGGCTGGCCGGTGCAATTGGCGTACGACGGCCCCGAACCGGCCGCCGCCGATCTTTTGCGCGGGGCGCGCGGCTTCACCACCGGCGAGTTCGCGATTCCCGAGGAGTTGCTGCAGAAGGCCAACACCGTCGTGCGCGCCCTGCCCGAGCACTTGCCGGTCCTGCGGCATGGTGTGCGTGATCAGGGCGGACCGCCGCCGCTCGCCCTCGACTGCGAACTCACCGAAGAGTGGCTGGTGGGCTTCCTGCGCGAGGAGATGGCACGCCGTGGCTTCGGCAAGGCGGTCATCGGGATCTCGGGCGGTGTGGACAGTGCCGTGTCGGCCTCACTGGCGGTTGAAGCGCTCGGCCGTGAGAACGTGATCGGCGTGCGCTTGCCGTATCGCACCTCCAGTCCCGAGTCGCTCGAGCACGCACAGATCGTCATCGATGCCCTCGGTATCGAATCCCGCACGGTCGACATCTCGCCGGCCGTGGACGGCTATCTCGCCAACGAGCCCGACGCCGACGGGGCGCGCCGTGGCAATGTGATGGCGCGCCTGCGCATGATCGCGCTCTTCGATCTGTCGGCACGCTATCGCGCCCTGCCCATCGGCACCGGCAACAAGACGGAGCGCCTCTTCGGCTACTTCACGTGGCACGCCGACGATTCGCCGCCGGTGAATCCCATCGGCGATCTGTACAAGACGCAGGTATGGCAGCTGGCACGCTACCTCGGCGTTCCCGATGTGGTCGTGAACAAGGCACCCACCGCCGATCTGATCGCGGGACAAACCGACGAAGGTGACCTCGGCATCAGCTACGCACGGGCCGATGAAATCCTCAACGGCTTGCTGCACGGCTTCACGCACGAAGCGTTGCGGGCGCGCGGGTACAACGAGGATGAACTGGCCATCGTGGAGCGCCGCCTCAACGGCACGCACTGGAAGCGGCGGCCGCCTTCGGTTGCTCTTTTGAGTCAGAGCGGAATTGGGGAATCGTATCTGCGGCCGGTGGATTACTGAGCCACGGGCCCTCGGTTTGGGCCAGTGGGTTGGAACTGATATTGGGAGAAAAGGGGAAAGGGAGAACAGGAGAGCGAGTCTCTTTTTCTCCCTTTCCCCTTTTCTCCCATTGTCAGTTCCCCCTTTTCTCCATGGAGCTCGACCGCGCCGACAAGCTAGCGCCTCGGGTTCTCCCACAGACGAGCCGGATCGGCCACCGCGAGCTCGCAGCAGAAGGCCGCAATGCGCTCCACAGCCTGCGCCATGAACGTGGCGCCACGCTCGGCCGTCGCCGCGCGCGGATCTCCCACCCCCGTGTCGTTGGTGGCCTGCGTCCACCGGCGCGGCATCCACGCCACGCCGTTGCGTACGCCTTCGAGCGTGCTGGGGTTGGTGCTGCCGTCGCCCCACGTGTCACGGTCGGGCACCACAAGCTGCGGCGCCACGTGCATCACGGCCGCCGTCTCCAGTTCGCCAGCGTGATCACCGGGCTCGGTGAAGACGCGGTGATCAGCGGCCTGCCACCAGTTCACGATGGCGAGCATGATGTGGGTGCTCGGCTGCAGTTCGCGCACGAGCGCGCGCAGCTCGTTGCCCCCGTGCGCGTTGATCAGCACCAGTCCACGCACGCCGTGCGGCTCGAGACTCTTCACCACGTCGCGCAGAATGGCCAGCTGGGTACTGGGCATCACGTTGATGGTGAGCGGCAAGTCGAGCTGGGTGGTGTTCACGCCGAACGGGATGACGGGCAGCGCGACCACATTGGTGCCATTCGCGATACACGCGGACGCCACGCGTGCCGCCACTTCGCCGCCGAGCAGGGTGTCGGTGCCATAGGGCAAGTGCGTGTTGTGCGGCTCGGTGGCGCCGAAGGGGAGCAGCGCCACGGGCCACGTGGCATCACGCATGGTAGGCCACGTGTTCTCCTGGAGCACGCCAGGGCGCGGCGCGTAGGCGCGGGGCGAAGTGTCGCTCACTGGATCATCGGGTCATCGTGCGGCTGGGTCGAACGGGGACGGCGCCAAGCGTAACTGCGCCAAGCGTAACGGCGCCAGACGTGACCGCGCTAGGCGTAACGGCGCCGTGAGGGCTCGCGTTGTTCCGTCTGGCGCTGTCATGCCTCGCGCCGCTACGTCTGGCGCTTTTTCCCGCCGTTACCCCGCGCCGTTGCCCCGCGCTTTTACGCCGCCCACTCCGCCGCGAATGC
>NZ_JBIJAW010000232.1:0-5292 GCF_044345575.1 Gemmatimonas sp. | reverse complement strand
ATGGAAGACACCTTGGCCCACTTGGGCGAGGTCGTGCACCCCGACCTGACGGCCGACAAGAAGGCCGGCACGATCAGCATGCTGCAGAACACCTTCGGCAACATGACCCCGGAGGCGCGTGCCACCTGGGCTAACGCCCAGGCCAACATCGCGCTCGGCTACCTCCTGCTCATCGCCAGGAGCGAAGGTCTCGATACGTCACCCATGCTCGGCTTCCAGGCCGATCAGGTGAAGCAGCTGCTGGGCATCCCCGCCCACGCCACCGTCACGGCGCTCGTGGCCCTCGGCCACGGTGCCGACGACGGATTCCGCTCCCACCGGCATTCGGTGGACCGCATCGCCACATTTCGCTGATGCCCCTGTCGCATCTCCCGGTCTTTCCGCTGGGCGTCGTGCTCTACCCGGGCACGGCGCTGCCACTACACCTCTTCGAACCGCGCTACCGGCAGATGCTGGCCGATGTGCGCGCCGGTGATTCGCGGTTCGGTATTGTCACCGGCATCTCCGGGGTAAGCGAACGCGACCTGCCACGCGGCCGCATGGGGTGCGTCGCCGAGGTCACCGACGTGGAGATGATGCCCGACGGGCGTGCCAATATCGTCGTGCAGGGGCGCGAACGATTCGCGCTCGAGGAATTCGTGGAGAGCGACGCGCTGTATCACGTCGCATCGGTGGTGGAGGTACCGGACATTTCCACCACCAACGCCGTCGCGCTGGCGGTGGCGAGCGACGATGTGGTGCAACACTTCCGGCAGGTGGTGAAGGCCGTGCACGCCATCAACGGCGAGAGCGGACCGATGCCCACACTCCCCGACGATCCTCGGCAACTCGCCTGGACGATCGCCTCGATGGTCGACTTCGACCTCGACGCGCGCTACAAGCTGCTCGCCGAGCGTGATCCCGCGGCCCGCCTGTCCACGGTGGATGCGGTGCTGAGGAAGGCGATACCCGAACTCGAATTGCAGGCGGCGCTCAGAAAGCAGAGTTGAGAGACGAGACGGCGCCGCGACGGGCGCCGCGTGTCGGGCTGACAGCTGCCCCGTTCAGGGTTGAGGGTCGTGGGTAGAGGGTTATGTGTTGGTGTTGCACCCACCCACAACCCTCAACGCACGACGCTCAACGTTGAACGGGCGTGCCGTCAGTCGCCCAAGCGACCTCCATCGCGGCGACCTCATGTCTCACGTCTCACCTCTCCTACGACCCGATCCGCCCCATCCGCGGCTCATGCAATCGCCGCCCGCCGAGGTACACGGTGATCGTCACCACGACCGCGGCCCCCACGAGGGCGTAGAGCGCGCTCGGCCCAACCCCGTCCCCGCCCCCCTGCATCATCGGCTCGGCAATGGCCGTCATCCACTTCCGCACGCTCAGATACTGAATGGCCTGGAACGTCTCGCTCAACGCGCCTTCCCAGAACAGCACGTAAATGAGCCCCACCACCAGCGAGCGGCGCGTGAGCAGCGCGAGCAGGGTGAACAGCGACGCATAGGTCACACCCCCGTAGAACACGGCCACACTGTACGCCGTCACGATCCCCTCGGGATCACTGAGCCCCACGGCGACGAACCCCGACGCGAACACCGACACCGCGGCGAGCAGCCCGGTGAGCAGCGCGGCGAAGAGCAGCCGCGACAGCACGATCCACCAGCGTGGCGTGGTGGTGGTCACGATGTACAGCAGCGTGCCGTCGTCGGTCTCGGCGCTGAACGCACTCGTTCCCAGCAGCAGTGCGATGAGCGGCGTCGCGAGCCCCGACACGATCGTATCGAAACGCGCGAGCAGAAAATCCACCGGATCACCCGACAGCGCCCCACGGCTCGCGAAGACGAGCGAGAAGAGCACCGGAAGCGCGAGCACTGCCAGCACCCCGATGATCAGCAACGGCGATCCGGTGCGCGCCCACGCGAGCCGCATGAGCACGAGTGCCGTGCGCACAAACGACACGCGCCCGAATGCCGGAGCGGCAGGAGAAACCGTATTGGTCGCCATCAGCGCTGCACCAGGTACGCGAACACGTGTTCGAGGGATTCGTCGGTGGGCAGGACCTCGTACAGCGTCACCGCGGCGCTGGCCGCGGCCTGCACGAGCAGACGGGAAAACGCCGTGTAATCGGTGGTGCGCACGTTAAGCGCATCGGCCCCATCCACCTCCACGCCCATCACCGCGGGCTGCGTGACCAGTCGCGACGCCAGGGCGCGCACATCGCTCGCGCGTATGCGCACCGTGTGCGGCCGGTCGGTCATCATGCGGCGCAGCGTGCGATGATCCCCGCTGGCCGCGAGCCGACCCGCCAGCATGACCAGAATGCGTGAGGCCACCCCCTCGATCTCCTCGAGGATATGACTCGACAGCAGCACCGCCGTGCCCGCCTTCGCACGCGCCTCGAGCAGCTGCATCATGTGCAACCGTTGCCGTGGATCGAGCCCGTTGAAGGGTTCGTCGAGCAGCACGAGTCGCGGCTGCTGCACCAGCGCGGCGGCCAGCTTCGTGCGCTGCCGCATTCCCTTGGAGAAGCCGGCCACGGCCCGATCAGCCACCGTGTCCATCTCGACCATCTCCAAGGCAGCCTGCGCGGCGGCCCGCACGTTGGTGAGCCCAAGCAGTGTCGCGCGCGCCTCCACGAAGGCACGCGCGCTCAGCATGCCCGGCAGCGCTTCGCGCTCGGGCACCAGCGCCACGTGCCGGAAGATCGCCGGGTTGCGCACCGGCGTCTCACCGAACACCCGCACCGCGCCACCGCTCGGGCCCATGAGTCCCGCCGCCAGCTGCAGTAGCGTGGTCTTGCCGGCGCCGTTGGGGCCAAGCAATCCCGTAATGCCCGGCTCCACCACGGCCGACACGTCATTTACGGCCACGACATCCCCGTACCAGTGCGATACGTGGTCGAACACCAGCGGAGTGGCCGACACACTCACGGCGCTCATACGCTCACCCGACGCACGCGCCACACGAGACCGGCGCACGCGGCGCAGCCGAGCAGCGTGAGCTCGGCCACGTGCACCCACACACTCGGCGGCGGCGTGAGCTCCATCCAGCGCTTGGTCTCCCCGAACAGCTGCATCGCCGTGGTGCGCAGCGTTTCCATGGGGTCGAGCATCTTGGTGGTGGCTTCCGACATCCCCGCGAGATCCTGCAGCCCCTGCGAAATCACGACCGTGGTAAGGAACGTGCCGATCACAGCGGCCGTGGCATAGGCGCGACGCGCGGTGAGACTCGACAGGAACGCACTGACGCTGCTCATCACCCACGCGAGCAACGTGGCGAACAGCAGGATGGGGCCGATCGTGTTGCCCATCGTCGCGAACGTGGCACCGGGGTCCTTCGCCACACCGATTTCGCCCAGGTAGAGAATCACGAGAGGAGCGAGCGCCACGCAGAACATCGCCGTGAAGAGCGACAACAGCCGCGCCAGTGCATACTGCGTGCGCGTCACATCGCGCGTGAGCATGAGCGGCAGGACGCGGTGCTGCTGATCGCGACAGAGCATCTCCGGCGCCTGCGCGGCGCTGAACAGCAGGAACAGCACCACCTGCGCGCCGATGATATTGGCGTAGGTGATGGGAAGCTGCCCCTGCGTAGCACCGCTCGCCGCCACGCTCGCAAGCGCAGGCAATGAGGTCACCACCGTCACGAACACCGGCACCACTTTCGCCTTGAAGGGGCGGCCTAGGCCGAACATCGCGCGGAACCCCTGCCAGAACAGGGCGCGGAACGCACCGCGAGCCCCTTCTCTGGCGCCGTCATAGCGGCGATAGCCAAGATCGTGAATGGTCGAGGCGTTCGTACCGGGCGTTGCAGTGCCGGAAATCTCAGGGCGTGTCATTTACGCCGCTCCCGCGAACAGGTCCTGCAGATGTCCACGACGCCGTTCGAGGCGCAACACGCCCACGTTGGCCGTGAGGGCCGCATCGCGCACGACCGTGTACGCCTGCTGCAGATGCTCGGGGGTAGTGCTCACTGGCAGCTCCACCATCACCCGCTGGCGCTCCGGCTGCACGGCGAAACCAGCGGCTGCCACGGTGTCCACGAACGTGGCCACGGCCGCATCGTCCCCATCGAGCTCCACCACCAGCGTGCCCGTCTCGCTCGTGAGCGCACCCACGGGCGCCGCGCGCAGCAGCCGCCCCTGCTCGATCAACACGATGCGCTCGCAGATGCGCTCGAGTTCCCCCAGCAGATGCGACGACACCAGCACCGAGATGCCGAACTCGCGTCCCGTGCGACTCACCAGCGCCAGCATCTCGTCGCGCCCATCGGGATCGAGCCCGTTGGTGGGCTCGTCGAGAATGAGCAGCCGCGGGTCGTGCACGAGCGCCTGCGCCAACTTCACGCGCTGCGCCATGCCAGTGCTGTAGCCACCCATGGGGCGATACCGCTCCTCGAACAGCCCCACGTGCCGCAGCACCTCAGCCGCGCGCTCACGCGCGGCGGTCGCCGGCAATCCGCTGCATCGCGCCATGAAGCTCACGAACTCGGCGGCGCTCATATCCGGCGGCAGGCAATCGTGCTCGGGCATGTAGCCCACCAACGCCCGGATCGCCCCCCGCTCACGTACCACATCGTGCCCCATCACCTCGGCCTCCCCATCGCTCGGGTCGACCAGACCCAGCAGGATCTTCACGAAGGTGCTTTTGCCTGCGCCGTTCGCGCCGACGAGCCCCGTGATCCCCGGCTCCACCTGCACCGTCAGCGCATCGAGCGCCGTGACGGCGCCGTAGCGGCGGGTGAGGTTGCGGGCGGTGATGAGGGAATCGGCCATGCGGCAGAAAATGGAAAGGGCGAACGAGCGTCGAGTGGAATGTGCAGACTGTTCCACCCCTACGGCAGTTGGGCGGCCGGGGGTTCGCGGCGACACGCGCGGATGATAGGATTCACGCACACGACAGGGGCGTCCCGCGGTGCGGGGCTGAGAAGCACCCTTTGAACCTGACCCAGATCATGCTGGCGTAGGGAGTCGCGGCCGACCGAGGCGTCTGGTGCCCGGCCTGCGCTGCTGCCTGCGTCCGCAGGAGACTCCATGCAGCGAACGTCGTTGAGTCCGGCCGACGCGCTCAGCGCACTCCGCGCCGAAGCGCCACTCACGCAGTGCATCACCAACTACGTGGCGATGAACATCGCCGCCAACACGTTGCTCGCCGCCGGGGCAGCCCCGGCGATGGTGCACACGGTGGAAGAAAGTGGTGCGTTTGCGCGGATCGCCCGCGCGGTGACCATCAACATCGGGACGCTCTCCCCCGCGTGGGTGGACGGCATGCGGGCAGCCGCGACTGCAGCCAACGAGGTGGGCACGCC
>NZ_JBIJAW010000044.1:0-17067 GCF_044345575.1 Gemmatimonas sp. | reverse complement strand
GCGATGGGCGGCGGCATGGCCGCCGCGCTGGTCGTACGCGGCACGGCGTCCCGGCGAGGGGCGCCGTGGTACGTGGCATCGGTCGCGGTTGCCGTGCTTGCCATGTGGTGGTCACTCCTTGCTCCTGCCACGGGAGACCTCGAGCTGCACGTACTGGACGTGGGGCAGGGCGATGCGATCGCCCTGCGTACTCCGCGCGGGCGATGGATTGTGGTCGACGCCGGACGGCGATGGCGTGGCGGCGATGCGGGCCGGCGTATGGTGATCCCTTATCTCCGCCGACACGGCGGCGCCGTCGCGCTTTTTGTGCTGTCGCATCCGCACGACGATCACGCTGGTGGCGCCTCGTCGGTCGTGCGCGCGCTCCGTCCGCAGGCGTGGTGGGAGCCCGCGTTCGTGACGGCCAGCCCCGGTTATCGGGAGGCCTTGGCCGCCGTGCGTGCGGTAGGAACGACGTGGCACCGTGTCTCGCCCGGCCAACGGTTCGCCCTCGATGGTGTGGTGCTCACCGTACTTGCCCCTGACAGCGCTTGGACGGCGGCACAGGATGATGCCAACGAAACGTCGGTTGTCTTGCGCGTCGATCACGGCCGCACGCGGTTTCTGCTTACCGGCGATGCCGAGCGTGAGGAGGAGGCGTGGTTACTCTCCCACTATCGCCCGGACGAACTCGCGGCGGATGTCCTGAAGCTTGGCCACCACGGGAGCCGAACGAGCTCGTCCGCTGCGCTGCTCGACGTCGTCGCTCCACGGCTGGCGATCGCGTCGGTCGGGGCAGGGAACCGTTACGGGCATCCCGCACCGGAAACGCTCGGGGCACTGCGGCAACGAGGCATTCCCGCCTTGCGCACCGACCAGCACGGGACGGTTGTGGTGCGCTCAAATGGTCGCGAGCTATCGGTGGAAACCGAGGGGGAACGATGGATCCTTCCACCGGTCACCGGCGTTCGGTAATCTGTAGGCGGACGGCCTGCTGTTACATGTGTTTCACCGCGCCGCGCGGCGGAAATTGGCGGCGTTGCTCTTGCATGAGATTGCCCGGGCATCACAGCTTTCCGCTCATTGCCTTCTGCGTTGTGACCGCCTTGCCGCTGCAGCGGCGGCGCGCTGCACCTACCCATTGGGGACCGTACCGTGGTCAAGCATACTGCGACGTCAGTCGTCACGATCGAACGTTTCATCATCGAACAGGAACGCATGTTCCCCGATGCCACCGGGGAATTGTCGGGCATCCTGTACGACATGGCGCTCGCCGGCAAGATGATCGCGAACAAGGTGCGCAGCGCAGGCCTCGCCGACATTCTCGGGGCGACATCCAACGAGAATGTGCAGGGCGAGGTGCAGCAGAAGCTCGATGTGATCGCCAACGAAATCGTCGTGAAGGCGTTCGATCACGGTGGCCGGCTCTGCGCGATGGCTTCGGAGGAAGAGCCCGACATCATCCAGATCCCCGAGGGCTTCCGGCACGGCAAGTACGTGTTGCTCTTCGATCCGCTCGATGGTTCGAGCAACATCGACGTCAACGTGCCCGTCGGCACCATCTTCTCCGTGTTCCGCAAGATCACCCGCGGTACTCGAGGCGAGATGGAGGACATGCTCCAGCCGGGGCGCCGGCAGGTGGCCGCCGGATACATCCTGTACGGCTCGAGCACCATGATGGTGTACACCACCGGGCAGGGAGCACACGGGTTCACCCTCGATCCGTCCATCGGCGAATTCCTGCTCTCGCACCCGAACATCCGTATTCCTGAACGGGCGCGTTATCTCTCGGTGAACGACGCCTATGAGCAGGACTGGCCGGAAGCCACTCGCGCGCTCATGCGGCGCTACCGTGGACTCGACGGCCAGAAGAAGGCACTCAACGTGCGCTACGTGGGGTCTCTCGTGGCCGATTTCCACCGCAATCTCCTCGGTGGTGGCGTGTTCTGCTATCCGGCGAACGAAAAGGCCACGCGCGGCAAGCTGCGCCTGCTGTATGAGGCCAATCCGTTGGCTTTCATCGCCGAACAGGCCGGCGGTCTGGCCACCGATGGGTATGGCAGCATTCTCGACATCGAGCCCACCGAGTTGCACCAGCGCTCTCCGTTGTACATCGGCAGCAAGGCCGAGGTCGAACTCGTCAGCGAGTTCCCACTGCCGAAGTACGTCGCACCCGGTATCCCGGAACGCCGCGGCGGCACGCGCGCGGCCCCCTCACCGGTGGTTGCTACCTGATAGATTGGGGGGATGACCGACCGTCTCTCCCCATCCGGTATTCCTGTCGCGGCCGTGGTGCGCCCCGACGATACGCCTATCGATTACGCGCACGATCTCGGTGATCCGGGACAGTTCCCGTTCACACGTGGCGTGCAGCCCACGATGTATCGTGGCCGCTTGTGGACCATGCGGCAGTACGCCGGATTCGGTACCGCGAAGGCCACCAACGAGCGGTTCAAGCTGTTGCTCGACGCGGGCCAGACAGGACTGTCCGTGGCCTTTGATCTCCCCACGCAGATGGGGATCGATTCCAGTTCTCCGCGTGCACTCGGAGAAGTTGGCCGCGTCGGTGTGGCCATCGACACTGTCGATGACATGCACCTGCTGCTTGATGGCATTCCGCTCGATAAGGTCTCTACGAGCATGACGATCAATGCCACGGCGTCTACGCTGCTGGCGATGTACATCGTGGTGGCCGAGGAGCGTGGCATCAGCCGCGACAAGCTGTCGGGCACGGTGCAGAACGACATTCTCAAGGAGTACATCGCCCGCGGCACGTACGTGTATCCGCCGGCGCCGTCGCTCGCCCTCACGGCGGAGATGTTTCGCTTCTGCGCCGCGGAAGTACCGCAGTGGAATCCGATCTCCATCAGCGGCTATCACATTCGCGAGGCGGGGGCCACGGCGGTGCAGGAGGTGGCGTTCACCTTCGCGGATGCGCTCGCCTACGTGCAGCAGGCCGTACAGGCGGGGCTACCAGTGGATGCGTTCGCGCCGCGGCTGTCGTTCTTTTTTGCTGCGCACAACGATCTGTTCGAGGAAGTCGCGAAGTTCCGCGCGGCCCGACGGTTGTGGGCGCGCCTGATGCGTGAGCGCTTCGGCGCCAACGATGCGAGCTGCCGCCTGCGCTTCCACACGCAGACGGGAGGCGTGACGCTTCAGGCGCAGCAGCCGCACAACAACATCGTGCGTGTCACCATCCAGGCGCTTGCAGCCACGCTCGGCGGAACGCAGTCGCTGCACACCAACGGCTACGACGAAGCGCTGGCGCTCCCCACGGCCGAAGCGGCCACGCTGGCGCTGCGCACGCAGCAGATCGTGGGCTATGAGTCGGGGATCGCCAACACCGTGGATCCACTCGCCGGAAGCTGGTATGTGGAGCAGCTCACCAACACGATCGAGAACCGTGCCCTCGAGCTGCTCGCCAAGGTCGACGAGCTCGGTGGCGCCGCTGAGGCCATTCGGGCCGGTTTCTTTCAGGAGGAGATCGGTCGCAGCGCATACGAGTACCAGCTGCGCGTGGAGGCGGGCGATACGGTGGTCGTCGGCGTGAACAAGTTCGGTGACGGACAGGAGCCGCCCATCATTCCGGCGCCGGACTTCAGTGCGCTCGAGAAGGATCAGGTGGCCCGCTTGGCCGACGTGCGCGCCCGTCGTGACAACGCCGCTGTCGAGACGGCGCTTGCCCGTCTGGCCGAGGCCGCACCGCATTATCTGCCGTCGCACGAGGGCGCGCGTACCGAGTTGATGCCGCGCATCATCGATGCCGTGCGGGCTCGAGCGTCGGTTGGCGAGATTGCCGATACCCTCGAGCAGCACTGGGGGCGGTACCACCCGTCGCTTGTCTAATCGTCCGGCGTAATGTCTTTCGACACGTCCGCGGCCGGCGGCGCAGCGCCTGCTGACGGTGGGGGAGCGATGCAGCCCCGCCCGCTGGCGGTGGTGCGCGCGATGATCGATGCGCTCGACCGCGACCTGCTGCAGATTCTCGCGCGGCGCATGGCGCTGGTGGCGGAAGTGGCGGCCTGGAAGCGGCAGCACGGCCTGCGCATTCGCGACCCGCAGCGCGAACAGGATGTGCTGCGCGACCGTCACGAACGGGCCCTGGAACTCGGTTTGCCCGCAGGCGAAATCGAGTCGATTTTCCGCGTGCTGCTGCGCTCGAGTCGTGATCATCAGGCCGCGCTCCGCGCGGAGGTGCCCAGTGGCGATCACGCGCGTACCGTGGCCATCATCGGGGGGCACGGCAAGATTGGCCGACTCATGGCGCGTCTCTTCGGTGACCTCGGTCATCGTCTGCTGGTGGTCGACACCGATACCGTGCTGCGGGCCGAAGAGGCGGCTGCTGCCGCGGACGTGATCGTGATTTCGGTGCCCATCGACCGCACGGACGCCGTGGTGCGCACCGTCGGTCCGCATGTGCGCCCCGAGGCGCTCCTCATGGACGTCACCAGTATCAAGGCGGCGCCGATGCAGGCGATGCTCGAAAGCACGCCGGCCAGCGTGGTGGGTACCCATCCCATGTTCGGCCCCAGTGTGCACACCCTGCAGGGGCAGCGGGTGGTGCTCTGCCGCGGGCGCGGCGATGCCTGGGCTGATTGGGTCGCCCGCAGCCTCACCGCGCGCGGACTGGTGATCACCGAGACGTCGGCCGAGCATCACGACCGCGTGATGTCGGTGGTGCAGGTGCTGACGCACTTCCAGACACAGGTGCAGGGGCTCACGCTGGCTCGACTCGGGTTGCCGCTCGGTGAGACCCTCCCCTTCACGTCGCCAGCCTATCTGCTCGAGTTGTACGTCGCTGCCAGGCACTTCGCGCAGGACCCGGCGCTGTACGGGCCCATCGAGATGCGAAACCCGGGAACGGCAGCGGTAACGGCAGCGCTCGGTGCCTCTGTTCGGGAAGTAGCCGAAATTCTCGCCGTCGGCGATCAGATGGCCTTCACCAACCTCTTCGAGGAAGTGCGCGCCTTCTTTGGCGACTTCACCGCGGAGGCGCTCGTGCAGTCGAGCTTCCTGATCGATCGTATTGTGGAGCGCAGTTGAAGCGCGCGCCGCAGCCGACCGGGATCCTTCGGCTTGCTCCCGTCATTCATCGCGTATGAAGACGCGCCCGGCCCGCTGGTCCCTCAATCCGCTCACGTGGTTCCGCCGCGTTGAAGACGGCCTGTTCGCGCTGGCGGCTGAAGCAGAGTACCGGCTCAAGCTCGCCCCGCGCGGGGTGAAGATCGTCCCGAGCGACTTCGATCGCCGAATGATCCGGTTGTTCCTGATCGCGATGCCGTTGCTCATTGGGTCGCTGTTCATCGACGACCGTCAGTTTCGAACCCGGCTACTGGCGCTGGCGTTCGCGGTGGTGCTCCTGACGGTCGCGCTTATCTTCCTGCTCGACGCCCGTTCGGCTCAGTACACCGGCCGTGGGCGCCCTTTGCCTCCGCCCAAGCCGCGGAAGCCTGCCCCGCCTCCGTCGCAGCCCCACTGGACGCGCCGTCGTCCCTGACGCACTGGCTCCACTCCTTCCGCGAGTATCCGCATGCGCGCCCCCTACGCCGCCGTCACGCTCACGCTGGTCACCGTCGCCGTATCCAGTCTGCTCGAGGCCGCTCCGTCCATTGGGAGGCTGCGCGCGAACGGTACGCCGCGCGCCGAGTATACGGCAACGCTTGCCGGGCGCGACGGACGCAAGGTCACCGGCGCCGCCACGGCGCGCCCCACCGCTGATGGGAAGGGCACCGAGGTGACCGTCACCCTCGACGGTGACACGCCAGGGGCCACGCGGCCGTGGCACGTGCACAGCGGGAGTTGCAAGCAATCCGGAGGGGTGGTGGGGGGCGGCCGGGCCTACACGCCCATTGCCATCGATGCCAAGGGGCAGGGGAAGGGCACGGCCAACATCCCCGTGACGCTTGCCGACACCGCCACCTACTACGTGAACATCCACGACGCGGCGGCCGCGATGGGCATCATCGTGGCCTGCGGGGACCTTACGAAGAAGTGAAGGATGCCGAACCGGCATCCGGTACCGCGCGGACGTCCCCACGATGAAAAAGCAGAACGGCCCGGATCGCCAGATGGCGACCC
The DNA here is from genome assembly GCF_044345575.1 of Gemmatimonas sp. Lineage (GTDB taxonomy): Bacteria > Gemmatimonadota > Gemmatimonadetes > Gemmatimonadales > Gemmatimonadaceae > Gemmatimonas. Next base: position 11,010 of record NZ_JBIJAW010000044.1, on the reverse strand, counting down.
GGGCCGTTCTGTTTGGCAGCGTCCGGCCGCTTACGGGCAGCCGGGAGCGCGGAGGTTCGCCGGCAGCGTGCTGCGGGCGAGGCACTCCGACTGCGGCACCGGCATCACGCGCGCACGGAAGTGCGTCGGGATGTCGAGCGGCAGCGTGAGCAAACGGCCCCAACGGCGCACGTCAAACCAACGATGGCCTTCCCAGAGGAGCGAGTAGCGCTTCTCGTACAGCATGGCATCGATGGCGGCATCGCGGTTCGCGAACGACGCGATGGGCGACAGGAGCCCGGCGGTCGTACGGATGTAGTTGATGTCCGTCAGTGCGGCCGAGAGGTTGTTCAGGCCGACGTTCGCTTCGGCGCGCAGAAGGATGAGCTCCTCATTGCGCAGAATCGGCAGCGGCGTCGTCTGCTCCGGATACAGCGTGAACCCGACGTCCGTCGGAATGCCCACCGCAAGACCGCCGGGCGCATTACGCGTGGGGATCGTGCGGATCTTCGTCATGAAACGCTGGTCCCGCGTGCCATTGCCCTGCAGCTGCGCGTCCGGGCGAATGCTCGGGTGCGCGATCTGGTCGGGGGTAACCGGAATCGACAGCGTGTTGAGCGCGTCACCGGCGGCGGTGCTGAACGTGTGATACACACCGCGACGCAGATCCGCGCCAGCCGAGGCATTCAGGAACGATTCCCCGAGGGCGGTGAGCGCCGCCGTGAAGCACGCGTTGCCGCAGTCGAGCGTGCCACGGTACACGTGGACACGCGCCGCGAGGCCGCGGTTGAACTGGCGGAACGTCGCCGGCGTATTGAATCCGGCGAAACCGGGCGGCAGCGTGAAGGGAAACGCCGCCGAACCGGCAGCCGCCAACTGCGTGGCCGCCGAATCGAGAATCCCGCTGATGAAGCGGTAGGCCGAGTCACGCGACACGAATGGCTGCGGCTGGTTCGTCACCACGTCGATCGCCGTCGGGATACCGAGCGAGTCACGAGTCGCGATGACGTAGTACAGATCGAGCGCTCGCATCGTGTTGGCGAAGCCGCGCACCGCGTTCTTCTCTCCGTCGCTGAGGAACGCGGCACCGTTGGCCGTGCTCACCAGCGCAATCGCATTGCGCGCGTTACGGAAGCGCGGGTCCCACTGACCGTTCGTGAAGCCGGAGTTGTCGAGTGGGAACGCACCGAGGAAGAGCGTCGTGTTGCGGGGTTCCGAACTGGTGTACAGGAAGCTTTCGCGTCCAAGCACGCCGGTATTGGAGACGAGGCCCGTCAGACCGCCACGCTGCTCGGCCAGAATGCCAGACGCCAGATTCTGGAGCAGCGGACGATCGACCGGCTGGTCAGAACTCGCCTCGTTGAAATTCGGAACGTTCAGGCGATCCGCGCTGCAACCGGCGAGAAGCACGGCCGCCGCGGCGAGCGCCGGCATAAGTCGGGTCATGCGGTTACTCCGCACATGTGTGATGAAGGTGGCCATGGCTTAGAAACTCACGTCCACGCTGAAGAAGAACTGACGGCTCGGCGGGAATGGCGCGAGGTCCACCGCGCTGCGGATCGGGCCGTTGCCGAAGTTCGTGACTTCCGGGTCCATGCCCCAGTAGTCCATGAACACGGCGAGGTTGCGGCCGACGACGTTCAGACGTACGTCGCTGACACGCTGACCGAGCAGGCGACGCGCGATGGACTGCGGCACCGAGTAGGTGAGCGACACTTCGCGCAGCTTCACGAACGAGCCGTCCTGCACGTACACGCGCGCGTCACCACCGTTATTCCAGCGGCGGAACCGATAGTCGCCGAGCGTCGCGGTGCTCGACGTATCGAGCATCGTCCGGACCCCACCGGCGTTGCGTACGCAGGCGAGGTTGTCCCGCGTCTGCCCGCGGCACGGCGACGGCGCGTCATAGTCACGGGAGCGCTGGAACTGGTCCCAGATATTCTGGGTCAGGTTGGTGAGGTCTCCACCCTGACGCCAGTCGAGCTGCGTGTTGAGCGTGAAGCGCCCGACCGTGAAGGTGTTCGTGAAGAACATTTCGTGATCGGGGACGGCGTCGCCGATGATCGTATCGCGCGTCACGACGGTGCCGTCGTCACGGAAGATCGGACGGTTGCCCCAGATCGCGGTGGTCGAGACACCCTGCGTGATGCGCGGACGACCATAGGCCGCGCCGAAGCCTACGTTCGCCGGGTTGAAGGGCGGAATCGGGAGCTCTTCCGTCACGTTCCGGATCCGCTGGAACGCCGTGCGGCTCACCCACGAGAAATTCCGACGCTGAATCGGGGCGAGCGTGAGCGTCGCCTCGTGCGCCTTGTTGCGCAGACGGCCGCCGTTGAAGATCTGCTGCGAGATGCCCGCCGTGGGCGGAATCGGCCGGTTGAACAGCACATCGTCGATGCGCGTGTCGACATAGGCGTATTCCAGGCTCACGCGCTGCTGGAACCCGGCCGCGCTGAAGCCGAGCACGAAGTCGGTCTTGCGCTCCGGACGCACCTCGGGGTTGCCGAGCGTCGGGTTCGTACCGATGCCGTTGACACCGTTGATGAACGGCGTGTTGCCGAACGTGATGAAGCGCTGGCCGTACAACGGACGGTTACCGGTCTGTCCCCAGTTGGCGAGCAGCTTCAGTTCGTCGACGCCCGGCACCACCTTCATGAGGCGATAGGCAGCCTGCGCGCTCGGGAACACGTAGTACTTATCGCGGTCACCGTTGTTGCTCGAGCGATCGCCACGAACGCCCGCGCCAAGGGTCAGGCGATCGTCGAAGGCCAGAGCCGTCGTCTGCAGGAACAGACCCTGGTCCGTCTGCAGCTCCTGGTTCTGGAAGGTGAGCTGCTGACCCTGATTGACGTTGGTCACGCCGGGGATGAGCCCCTGCGCGCGCACGCGACCGACGTTGAGCCCCTGCTGCTCTTCGGTCACGCCGGCCACCGTGTTGAAGGTCGCGAAGAAGCCGTTCGGTGCGAAGTTCCAGTTGGTGCGGAGCACCTGGTTGAACTGGCGCGAGAGGGCGTTCGTCGTCACCACCGTACCCGGCAGGCCGTCCTGCGGTTCGAACTGCAGGAAGTTCGGGCTGTACAGGAAGTTGTCCTGCGTGAAGCGGTCGACGCCGACCTGATACTCGACGCGCACCTGATTCTGCTCACGCGCTACCGCCTGCCAGCCCAGCGTGGCCGAACCCACGAATCGGTCGACATTCTCGTCGTTGGTGACGAACTGGAACGTCTGGAAGGGGTTCGACGTGTTCGCCGCCGCGCCGCCGCCACCGAAGCGGTTCACCGGGAAGTTCCCCGTCGCGTCGCGGTTCTGCAGTTCGAGGAAGCTGGGGGTCTTGCCGAAGACATACAGCGGCGACGTATTCGGATCGTTGCCGTTGTTCGAGAGGCCGCGGTTGGCGACCGACCGCGTGTACCCGAGGTCGATGCGCGCCTGCAGGCGGCTCGAGATGTTCTGGTCGAGATTGATGCGCGCGTTGTCGCGTAGTGCGCCGGTGCCTACCGCGATACCGCCATCATACTTGCGGCTGATCGACGAAAAGTACCGCGTGGCATCGGAGCCGCCGGAGACGTTGGCCGCCGACTCCCACGCCATCGGCGCTTCGCCGAAGAGCTGGCCCACGTGATCGTAGCAGGGGATGTTTCCACCATTCGCCGCCTTCGCCGCGTTGAACGCCTCGATGGCGATCGCCTGACTCGCGGCAGACGCGGCTGCCGTGACGGCGCGCGACGAGTCGGCGAAGCAGCGCGTGCCGATGCCGCGCAGCAGCGACGACTGACCGACACGCTGCGTCAGGTTCCAGCGGGGCTGGCCACTGCGGCCACGCTTCGTGGTGATGATCACGACGCCGTTCGTCGCGCGCGACCCGTACAGCGCGGCGGCAGCGGCGTCCTTGAGCACCTGAATGTCCTCGATCTCATTCGGGTTCAAATCCGCGAGGCGGTTGGTGCGGTTGTCCTGCACGCTCGCAATGTTCGTTCCCGCCCCACCGGCACGCGTCAGCGTGTTGGAACCGCCGGCGATCGAGGCGTTCGACATGATCACGCCGTCGATGACGAAGAGCGGCTCACCATTACCAAGGATCGACGTCGTACCGCGGATCTGGATCTGACCACCGCCGCCAGGAGCACCGGTGTTCATGTTGATGCGCGCGCCGGTCACCTTACCCTGCAGCGCCTGGTCGACGGTCATCGCGGGGACACGATTCAAGTCCTCGGCACTCACCGCCGCCACCGTGGTGGCCGCCGAACGCCGGTCGATCGAGCCTGACTGGGCCGTCACAACCTGCGTTTCGAGCTGGAGAACGTCCTTCTTGAGTTCTACGGTCACGCTCTGCTGGTCTGCCTGCACGAGCACCGTGCGCATCTGGTAGCCGATGCGACGGACTCGGAGCGACACGGCGCCGCTCGGCACCTGCAGCGCAAAATTGCCCGAGCCATCGGTGTAGGCGCCGGTCGTGGTGCCGACCACCTGAATGCTCGCCGCCGCCAGCGGGGCGTTGTTGCCTTCCTCGGTCACGCGGCCTGTAAGCCGTCGCTGGGCGTGGAGGTCTGTGGCCGCGGCGACAAGCATCGCCAGCGCCACAGCGCCCGTACGAAAGAGACGCATGTGTTCCTTGTTCCCGAATGTGAGTCCTAGGTGCCCTCGGCGTCCGCCGGGTTGCGGCCGCAATGGGGAACCGGTGCATGTAAGAACAGGCACCGTCCCCGGGTACTGTTGGTCGGATTACAGTACGAGCGGAAAGCAGGTCGCGGAAGGGCCACGCACGCGACCCGACCTTTCTTAACTGATTCGCTGTCGGAATTCGCGTCGCGAGCAGCCATGGGGGCCTCGTCGCCGCTTATGTCGCGGTCGTCGCGACCGGCGCAGAGGTATCGGCCGAAGCCGGTGGAACGATGGGTGCTACCGGTTCGAGTTGGGTTCGGCGCCGGTCGGCGCCGTAGGGCCCGCGTACCGCTCCCGAACCCGCACCGTCCGCTCGAGATCATCACGCGCCTGCAATACCTTTTGCCGAAGGTCGAGTGCTAGATCGGGGTTGGCGCTGAGCCACGCATCCACGGCAGTGAGCGCTGCCCGTTCCGTCTGACCTCCCAGTGTGTTGGCGAGCCAACTGCCGAGGAAGAAGATCCGGCGGTTCTTCTGAATCCACGGCAACGTGTCGAGTGCGGCCGCGAGATAGCGGCGTGTGAGCCGCTGCTGGTCGGGATCATGGAACGCACGCAGGCTCGAGGTGACCCACTCCTCGTTGAGCGACGCATCGCGGAACCAGCGGTCGAACAGCATGTGCTTCGTCGCGCTGTCCGGCGCGGCGGCGCCGGCCACGAAGGCGAGCCGTTGCCCCTCGGTGGACTTGTCCCGCAGCCGCTCGGCCGCGATAAGCGAATCACGATCGGGGGCGCCTTGCGAGACGAGACTGGTTACCATTGCCCAGCGGGTCGGGGCGCGCAGCAGCAACCCGGCCGCGCTGTCACTGGCGAGCCAGCGACGCAACTGCCCGAGCGCGCCGTCGCGTCGGGCCAGCGATACGTAGCTGTCGAGGTGCGCCTTGCGGCTGCCGTAGCTGGCGCTGGTATCCTGCGCGCCCAGGATCAGGAGGCGTTCCACGTCCGGTAGCAGGGCGTCGCGCACGGGCTCGGTGGCGTAACGCGACACCGCGGCATTCAGGCGTCCCACCAGTGCGGCCGCGAGCTGTTCATCCCGCTCGCGCGGCAGCGCCTGCATGGCGATGCGCGCGAAACGCACCGGGGCCAGCTCGCCCTCCCGCACGAGATCCCACAGTGCGCCCCACACCATGGCCCGCAGGAAGTCGTCCTTCACCTCGCTCACATGAGTCTCCAGCCACGTGACGCTCGCACTGTCGGGGAGGACGATGGCGTAACCATAATCCCCCTCATTGGCGAACACGAAGGCCGGCACCGGGCGTCCGGCCGCCGCGGCGATGATCGTCGTGTCGCCACGGAGCTCGACCGGCAGGCTCACCGATGGCCGATCGGCATAGTGGAGCCGCACCTGCACCTTGAGCGGCCAGGCCCCCGCGCCACTCACGGCGCGTTGGGCCGGTCGCTGCACGAGCCGCAGTCGCGTGATGCGCCCGTTTGCGGATTCGAGCTGCTGGGTGATCACCGGCATCCCGGGGCGCAGCATCCACTGACGTCCCCACGCACGCAGATCGCGATTCGACGCCATCCCGATGGACTGCAGCAGCGCCTGCCACGTGGCGTTGCCGTACGCGTGGGTACGGAGAAAGTGCTGCACCCCGCGCTGGAAGGCCGCCGGCCCCACGAGATACTCCAATTGCCGCAACACCGACGGCGCCTTGTTGTACACGATGGGGCCGTAGTTGCTCTTGGCCTGATCGAGGTTGGCCAGACGTTGCCACACCGGCGTGGTGCCCGCCGTGGCGTCGGTGCCGTAGGCGGTCGGCTTATTGCGCAGATAGAACGTCTTCCACGCATTCGACGATGGCTCCAGGTCGGCCTGCATGCGGGCCGCCATGAAGGTGGCAAAGCCTTCCTTGAGCCACAGGTCGTCGAACCAGCGCATGGTGACGAAGTCGCCGAACCACTGATGCGCCACCTCGTGGAACGTGGTCGCCTGCCGGCCGAGCAGCTGGGAAGCGGTGGGGCGTTCACGATAGATGAACGACTCCTCGTTGTAGAACACCGCCCCAGGATGCTCCATGCCGCCGAACGGGAAGGCCGGGGCGAGCAGGGCGTCGTACTTGTCGAAGGCGTACGGCACGCCGAAGTAGCGCCCGAGCCAGCGCAGCGCGCGCGCGTTCATCGCGAGCAGCGTGTCCGACTCGGCCTCCTTCGCCCGTGAGGCGCGCACGTACAGCGACGTCGGCACCGCGGCGCCCGCTGGGGTAATGACTTCCTGGCGCGTGTGCACCTGCCAGGGCCCGGCGGCAAAGGCCATCAGATACGTGCTGAGCGGCTTGGTTTCGGCAAAATGATGAGTGACCGTCGCGGCGGTGCTGTCGCGCCGGATGGCGGCACCGTTGGCGAGGGCGCGCCACGCCGCGGGCGTGGTGAGATGCAGCGTGAGCCGCGCCTTGAGGTCCGGCTGGTCGAAACAGGGAAACAGCAAGTTGGCGTCGCTCGGGACCAGCAACGTGTAGAGGTACGTGCTGCTGTCGGCCGCGTCACGTGTCCGGATGATCGCCGCGCCGGCGTTGGCGATCGGCGTGGTGAAGTCGACCGTCACCGTATTGCGCCCCGGTCTCACCCGACCCCCCGGGACGGTGAGATGGTGCCCGTTCCACGCGTTGCCCGCCTCGGGCCACGCCGTACCGTTTACGCGCGTCGCGCTCACGCCGAGGCCGCGGAAGTCGAGGACCACCGCACCGGGGCGGACGGCGGTGAACTGCACCGTGACCGACCCGCTCGCGGTGTCCCCCGTGCTGACGCGCAGCGCGAGATCATAACGGACATCCCGTAGCTGCTGTCGTCGCAGGTCGGCCAGTTCGGCTGAGACACCGGGGGCCGTGAGCGAGGGCGAGGGCGCGGCCGCGGGGGAGGCCTGAGCGAGGACCGGCGCGGGAAGCGCGGCTAGCGCCACGGCCGCGAGGGCGAGCGGGAGCGCACGGAAAAACGGGAAGGCGTTCATGTGTCCAAAGTGCGGCGGCCGTCGTCGGTCTGCGAACAAACCGGTCATTCCGAATACGGGAAAGTCAAACCAAGGCGACGCCCGTATCTTGATTCGTAAGCGTTCCAGCGCTGGCATTCCGTCGCACGACGGGGAGAAGGTCGCCGCGGTCGTGCTGCCGCCGTGCTTGCGCCGTTGTCCCCGTTGAGCGGTATTGGAGGCATTCGCCGTCCGCGCCTTGGTCTTCCCGCCACGTTTTCCCCACCGCGACTCATGACGTTGCTGCCCGAGCATCCGTCGAATTCCGAAGGCGCAGAGAACGACGCGCCCGCCGCCTGCGCCGGTTGTGCCAAACTCGACCGCCGTCAGTTTCTTGCCTCTGCGTCCGCGCTGTCGCTCGGGGCACTCGTGACCGGATGCGGCGACGGCATCATCGGAGGCCCGGAAGCGATTCCGGCGTTTCCCGAGACGCCATTCCTCGTGGATCCGCGGCAGATCACCGCCCTGCAGACGGTCGGTGGGCGGAGCGTGGTGCAAGTGGGGCTCTCGGCACCGGTTCTCGTGGAACGGACCGGCCAGGCCCAATACCGCGCGCTGTCGCTGGCGTGTCCGCACCGGGGCACCATCGTCTCGGTGGAGCGCAGTGGCTTCCGCTGCCCCAATCACGGTGCCGTCTTCAACGCCGACGGCCTGTGGCAGTCAGGACAGGCGACCTCGGATCTCGAGCCGGTCGGCGTGCGCCTGAATTTCGACGGCACCTTGTCGGTGGGTGGGCCACCGTCGCCGCCGGTGCTCGCCGTGAGCGCCACCTCGCTCGCCTTCACGGCCCTCACCACCAGCGCGACGGATCCAGCCCCGCAAACGGTGAACGTGAGCAACGCAGGGGGCGGCACGATTCCGGGCATCAGTGCCACGATCACCTACACGGCGGGCCAGCCTAGCGGATGGCTCACCGCGCAAGTGTCCGGCGCGATTGCTCCCGCAACGCTCACGCTGAGCGCACGGCGCGGCACGCTGGCGGTGGGGACCTATACCGCGAACGTGACGGTGAATACGACCGCCAACGGAGCGCGGACCATCGCCGTGGTGCTCGTGGTACAGAATGCCAACAGCCCCGCGTCGATTGTGCTCTCGACCACCGCGACCTCCATGGCGCTGCCGGCGGGGAGCCAGTCCGAGATCCAGGCGGTGCAGGTGACCAACGGGGGAGCGGGTACCCTCGCGGCGTTGCGTACGCAGGTGGCCTATTCGGCCGGCGGGGTGGGATGGCTGTCGGCCACCTTCAACAGCACGACCACCCCCGCGGTGCTGACCCTGCGCGCCACGGCGACCGGCCTCAGCAACGGCACCTATACCGCGCAGGTCACGGTGTCCGCGGCCGGGGTCGCCGACCGCATCCTCACCGTCACGCTGACCATTGCACCGATCGGACTCGTGGTCAACATCGCGGCGTGGCCAGCGCTGGCCACCGTGGGCGGGGTCGCCGGCAGCGTCGGTAACCTCAACACCACACCGGTGGCCATCGTGCGTACCGGTGCCACCAGTTTTGCGGCGTTCTCCATGACGTGTCCGCATGCCGGCACGCGGATCAACGTGGTGAACAACGCCAGCTTCCGCTGTCCCAACCACGGGGCGCTGTTCGATGGTGCGGGCGTCAATCTTCCATCGTCGCCGCAACGCACCACCAATCTGGTCCGCCTGACGGTCACCTACACGCCGGGCGCGCCCACCCTCTTGGTGTCCTGACGGCGCCAGCCGTTGAACCCGCTCCTCGGAATGGCTACGTTTCAAGGCTGTTTGACCTCAGCCAACTTTCGTAGCCATGCCAACTTACGAATTTCGCACGCCCGACGGCTCCATCATCGAGCGGATCTTCAAGATCAGCGAAGTCCCGGACTCCGTCACCCTCGATGACGGCAGCGTGGCCACACGCATCATTTCTGGTGGTGCGGGCCTGCTGTTCAAGGGTTCGGGTTTCTACATCACCGACTACGGCAAGGACGGCAAGAAGGATCAGCGCCCCGCCTCGTCGTCGACCGAATCCAAGGCTGATACCAAGCCGGCGGCGTCTCCTGCGCCCAAGGCCGAGTGACCACGGCCGTTGTGCACCCTTCGGTGCATGACGGCCGTGTGCCGTCTTTTCTCTTGCTGATCAACACGTGACCCAGGCCGACGCCCTGCGCGCCGAACTCGCGCGCGCGGCGCGCACTCTCGGTGCGCCCGACGACGTTTCCCCCATCCTCGAGCGGCCGCGTGATCCGTCCTTCGGGGATTGGGCCACCAACCTCGCCATGACGCTGGCGAAGCCGCTCGGCAAGAAGCCGCGCGACATCGCCGAAGCGCTCATTGCCGCGCTCGACACGTCGAGCGTGGGCATTGTGTCGGCGGAGATCGCGGGGCCGGGGTTCGTGAACATCCGCCTCGACCCCGGATTCCAGGCGCGTGGCCTGCTGCAGATTCTCGCGGCCCCCGAGCAGTGGGGGCGGCTCGATCTCGGCAAGCAGCAGAAGGTGTGCGTCGAGTTCGTCTCCGCCAATCCTACGGGACCGCTGCACGTGGGGCACGGCCGTCAAGCCGCGCTCGGCGATGCCATCAGCACCCTGCTCGAGTGGACCGGTTGGAACGTCGATCGCGAGTTCTACTACAACGACGCCGGCGCGCAGATCGCCAACCTTGCCAAGAGCACACAGGCGCGTGTGCGGGAGCTCGCCGGACATCCGCTCGAGATCCCCGAGGGCGGTTATCACGGCGCGTACATCAAGGAGATCGCTGAGCGTTACGTGCAGCAGCACGCCGACGATCGTGACGGCAACGATCTCGACGCGATGCGCGCGTTTGCCGTGGCCGCGCTGCGTCACGAGCAGGATCTCGACATGCAGGCCTTCGGGGTGAAGTTCGACACGTATTACCTCGAGAGCTCGCTCTACACCGACGGTCGCGTCGAAAAGACCGTGGAGGCGCTCAAGGCCAGCGGGCACACGTATGAGGAGGAGGGCGCGCTGTTTCTGCGCACCACCACCTTCGGTGACGACAAGGACCGCGTGATGAAGAAGAGCGCGGCCAAGGGTGGCGACTACACGTACTTCGTCCCCGACGTCGCCTATCACGTGACCAAGTGGGAACGCGGGTACGCGCGCGCCATTAACGTGCAGGGTGCCGATCATCACAGCACCACCACGCGCGTGCGCGCGGGGCTGCAAGCGCTCGGGATCGGGATTCCGCAGGGGTACCCCGACTATGTGCTGCACCAGATGGTGACGGTGATGAAGGGCGGCGAAGAGGTGAAGATCTCCAAGCGCGCTGGTTCCTACGTTACCGTGCGCGATCTGATCGACGAGGTGGGCCGCGATGCCGTGCGCTACTTCTACCTCATGCGCAAGGGTGACTCGCAGCTGGTGTTCGATGTGGATCTCGCCCGCAGCCAGTCGGAAGAGAACCCGGTGTACT
>NZ_JBIJAW010000231.1:0-5340 GCF_044345575.1 Gemmatimonas sp. | reverse complement strand
AGGGCCCGCGTGCGCCACACGCCCTTCGTATCGCGATCAGCGCGCATGATCTGCCCACCGCGCGCGTCTTCCCACGTCACGTACGCGAGCGACTTGCCGTCTGGCGACCAGACGGGGCTGAATTCGCCCATGGCCGCGCTGGAGACGCGGGCGGGCTTCATGTCGGCGAACGCCATGACGTACACGCGATCGAGCGCGGTGAAGGCGAGCGACTTGCCATCGGGCGACGGCTGTACGTCGCGGATCTGGCGCGCGGTGAACGAGGGCGCCGTGTCCACCTTGTACGCGAACTTCACTTCCGGGCCGAGTTCGAGCTTCACCTCGGCTTCGAAGGGAATCTTGCTGGGCGCCGTTTTGTCCACCGGCACCCGCCACAGTTCACCGCCGTAGGTCACGACGATGGCCTTGGAGTCAGGCGTGAACGAGTATCCCGGATACGCGTCGAGCGGCGCCCGCGATTCCATATCGTCACGCTGCACGGGGAACGCGAGCCACTCTTCCTGCTGCGTATTCAGGTTGCGCAGCACCAGCCCGGTCTTGGTCTCGAAGCGCGTGGCGTACACGAGCCACTTGCCGTCGGGCGACAGCGCCGGACGCGCGCCGGACCCGTACCGCGTGCTCATCTGCGAGATGCGACCGGATTCGCGATCCCATACGGCGAGCTGGTACTGGGGACCGATGCTGTTGTACTGCCAGTCGCCCTGCCGCGTGGCGAACCACATGTAGCGCGGATCATTGCCGAAGGCCGCCCCCATTTGCTTCACGCTGGGCGCCGCAGCGGGCTGCGTGCTGAGGGGCACGCCGTTACCACCATCGACGTGGTACATCCACAGTTTCGCGGTACCACCAAGGCCACCGGAGCGGGAGGCCACGATGTACTTGCCGTCGGGCGTGTACTCCGGCGACACGTACAGGTTGTTGTTGCCCTTCGTGATCTGCGTACTGTCGCGGTCAGCGAGCGACAGCGTCCACAAGTTGTCGCCGCCGGAGCGGTCGGACACGAACACCACCGACTTGCCGTCGGGGGAGAATCGCGGCTGCGCATCGTAGGCCATGCCGCTCGTCAGGCGCGTGGCCTTACCACCGGCGACGGGTAGCGTGTAGAGGTCGCCGAGCAGGTCGAAGACGAGTGTCGATCCGTCGGGCGAGACGTCAACGCTCATCCACGTGCCTTTCGTGGTCGTGAAGGTGTGCGTACGGGCCGCCTTGAGCGGCAGGCCGGCGTTGGCGCCTGGGCCACCGGGTGCGCCCTGCGCCGACACGGGCACCGCTGACGCGCTGGCCGCACCGAGGGCGAGCGCCAGGGTGTATGCGGCGCGGCGAAGGTGATCTGGGGTCATGCAGACTCCGCGTAAAGGGGTACGAACCTTCAACGGTACGCCATGCTCGCGGGTGCCGATAGCCCAAGCCGGCTCACCACGCCGGCTGTCACCCTAGGCGGACCGTCCTGGCAGACTAGATTCCAACAATGGACCGACTTTTTCTCATGATCGGTGCCCTCTCGGGGGGCATCTCCGTCGCCGCTGGCGCGTTCGGGGCGCACGCGCTGCGCGCACGGGTCGAACCGAGACTCCTCGAAGTGTTCGAGACCGGTGCGCGGTATCAGATGTACCACGCGCTGGCGCTGCTGGCGGTGGCGTGGATTGCGGGCCGCACGCCCGGCACCCTGAGCACGGCAGCTGGGTGGCTCTTCGTGGCCGGCACGCTGCTCTTCTCGGGCTCCCTCTACGCCATGACGTTCACCGGGATCCGCGCGCTTGGCGCCATCACCCCGCTGGGTGGCGTGTGTTTCATCGCCGGCTGGGTGTGTCTCGCCCTCACGGCGCGAGGCAGCTGATCCTTTGGGGATGCTTCTCGCGCAGCCTTCTCTGTCCCAGCTGTCGGCCATCGCCGCCGTGTCCGCGATCAGCGGTGCGGTGAATGCCATCGCGGGCGGCGGGACGCTGCTCACCTTCCCGGCGCTGCTGGGGCTCGGGGTGACGCCGGTCGCGGCCAATGCCACCAGTACCGTGGCGCTGTGGCCCGGCTCGTTTGCCAGCATGATGGGCTATCGGCGCGAGTTGCAGGGCGCCGAGAAATGGGCGGTGAAGCTTGCGATTCCGAGTTTTCTTGGCGGACTGACAGGTGCCGCCCTGCTGATGGCCACGAGCGACGAGCAGTTCCGGGCAATCGTGCCGTGGCTGGTGTTCGGTGCCACGCTGCTGTTCGCCTTTCAGGGGCGGGTGATGAAGTGGCTGCGCCATTACATCGACGAGGTCCCACATGGTCCCACGCCGACGGAGCCCACGCGCGGCATGATGCTGGGCCAATACGTTGTGGCGATCTACGGCGGCTACTTCGGCGCCGGTGCAGGCATCGTGATGCTGGCGGCGTTCGGCCTCATGGGGATGACCAACATCCATCGCATGAATGGCCTCAAGAACTTCAATGGCATCTGTTTCAACGGCATCGCCGCAGCGACGTTCGCCGTGAAGGGGCTCGTGAACTGGCCCATCGCGCTCGTCATGGCCATAGGCTCGAGCGTCGGCGGATACGCGATGTCCGGGCTCGCACAGAAGGTCCCGCAGGCGTGGGTCCGGGGCGCCGTCTCGTTCATCGGCATCGGTAGTGCCGTGTGGCTGTTTCTGTCGCGCTGAGCATTGTTGCCGACCTCGGAAGACTGAAGACTGATGGCGGAAGACTGAAAACTCCCCCGGCCTCTCTCGAGATGCGGGGGAGTTTTCGGCTTTCAGCTATCGGCTATCAGCGTTCGGTCGCCGGTTCCGCTACTTCACACTGATCTGCTTGATCATCCCGTACGCCACGTGCGGCTTGCCGTCCTTCGCATCGGGATCGAAGCGGAGGAGCGCAACCGCGTCACCCCCGATACGCGCGAAGGCTCACGGTAACGGGCTCATCCAGCACCTCGTACTCGACGATGAGGCGCCGCACGGTGGCCGCCGCCGTCACTCTGCGGAGTTGGCGATTGCCGATGGTCGTGCCCGAGGCGAGCACGGGACCGTCGGCACGGTCGGCACGGACCCGCCATGTCGCCACGTGCTGACCACGCTCGATGGGCTCGGCCAGATCGATGGCGGTAACGCGTTGCGGCGTGGGCAACGTGAAGGTGCGCTGCCATGCCTTTCCAACGGCACGTGGTGCCGTGGCCGACAGCGGGATGCGCGTCGCCTGCAACGCGTTGAGCGCCGCGCGCATACCGGCCAGACGGGCGACATCGGTTTCGTGCAGCAGACCGCTGCGCGTGGGCGGGACATTCAGCAGCAGCTTGGAGTTCCGGCCCACGCTCGTAAAGAACAGATCGACCAGGTTCTCCGCCGAACGCACCGCGCTGTCCTCGGCCGCATGATAGAACCACCCCGGCCGAATGGACACATCGGTTTCGCCCGGTCGCCACACGTCACCGTCGGCGTGCCCCTGCTGTAACGCCGTAATCACGTCGTCGCCGCTCGCGCCGATGTACGGCACCGCCGACGATCGAATGGTGCTCCAGCACGTTTCGCCAGCCACCCCGCGCTCGTTGCCGATCCAGCGCACGTCGGGACCGGCGTCGGAGAAGATCACGGCATTCGGCTGCAGTTCGCGCACCAGCGCCCACGTGCGCGGCCAGTCGTATACCTGCCGCTTGCCGTTCGGCCCCTCGCCGTTCGCACCGTCGAACCACACCTCGTTCAGCTCCCCGTAGTTGGTGAACAATTCGGTGAGCTGCGCGATGAACACATCGTTGTAACGCGGCGTATCCCCGTAGGCGGGATGATTGCGATCCCACGGCGAGCAATACAGCCCGACCTTGAGCCCCTCGGCCCGGCACGCCGTCACGAACTCACGCACGACATCGCCCTTCCCGTTCCGCCATGGGCTCGACGCCACCGAGTGTTTCGTGGTGGCCGTGGGCCACAGGCAGAACCCGTCGTGATGCTTCGCCGTGAGGATCATAGCCTTCGCCCCCGCGCTGCGGGCGGCGCGTGCCCACTGCCGAGCATCGAGTGCCACGGGATCGAACAGCGCGGGCGACTCCGTCCCGTCGCCCCATTCACGATCGGTAAAGGTGTTGATGCCGAAGTGCACGAAAAGCGCCAGCTCGTCACGCTGCCAGGCGAGTTGCGCCGCCGTGGGGCGCGGGCGCGCCATCGTGTGGCGAAACGCCAGCGCCGTACGAGGGATACCCACTGCGCAGGCCACGGCGCCAATCCCCAGGTGATGCAGCAGCTCCCGTCGCGTGATGGTCATTCGGTACCCCTCGGGCGCTTGGGCGAAAGAATCCGCACTTCCACCCGGTGCATCAGCACTTCGGGTGGGGTATTCACCACACTCATGACCGCAGCGGCCACGTCATCCGCCAGCAGCTGCGCACTGGCTCGGGGCTCGGCGCGTCCCGAAAAGTCGGTGGCGACCGATCCCGGGCTCACCACACTCACCTTCACGCCCGCGTCTCGCACTTCCAGCATGAGGTTCTCCGCGAACCCCATGACGGCATGCTTGGTGGTGGCATAACCGGCGCCGCCCACGAACGCGCTTCGGCCGGCGATGGAGCCGATGATCACGATGTGGCCACGCCCACGTGCCACCATGCCCGGGAGTAGGGCCCGCGTGACATGAAAGAGGGCGTTCACGTTCACGTCCATCATGCGCTGCCATTCCGCTGGCGTGAGGTCCAGGAGCGGCTTCATCGTCCCCACGCCGGCATTGTGTACGAGCACATCCACCGCGTGTCCCTCGAGACGAGCGGCCACCTGTGCGGGGTCGGCGACGTCGAGCGCCATCGCCTCTGCCCTGCCGCCACGCTGCTCGATGTCGGCCACGAGCGCCTGCAGCGCCTGTTCGTCGCGCGCGGCCCCGATCACCCGATGCTGTTCAGCGAGCCGCAGCGCAATGGCGCGACCGATGCCGCGTGAGGCACCGGTCACGAGCGCCACAGATTCGTGAGACATGCGCGGACCCGTAATGGAGAGGAATGAGCCGTCGCGCCGAGCCGCTATTCGGTCGGCGTAGCCACCAACGCAACGGCCGTGAGGCCACCCGGCCATGCCGATAGCTGCACCGCACGCGTCGCCCGCGCCACCACCGGCACCTCCGCTTCGTCCACTTCCACCGTGGCGCCGCTGCCGGTGACGAACCGGGCCTCACTGTCACTGCTCGCCGTGACCAACCCGACCACGGCCCCGGCCTTCTCGGCCGCCGTGAGCAGCTGCACCCCCTGCCCGCCACGTCCCTGGAGCGGGATGGCATCGACGCTCACGCGCTTCACGTATCCCTGCGACGTGCCGGCGCACACCACCTGACCGGCGTGACCGACGGCCAACGCCACAACGGCATCGCCGTCCTTGAGCGTGATACCACGCA
>NZ_JBIJAW010000230.1:0-5342 GCF_044345575.1 Gemmatimonas sp. | reverse complement strand
TCCCCTCGGTATTCTGGGGATTCATGGCCGATACGTTCCGGCCGGAGCAGGGGAAGCGGTTGTTCGGCTTCATCAGCGTGGGTGGTACACTCGGCGCGCTCGTCGGCGCGTTTCTCACCTCGCGACTCGCCGAGGTGGTGGGCACGCCGGTGCTCATGGTGATGAGCGTGGTGCTGCTGGAATGTGCGGTGCAGGCGGCGCGGCGTTTCCCGCCGAGCTTCCGTGCCGATACGCGCGCGCGTGACGAAGCCGAAAAGCCCGTAGGTGGCTCGTCGTTGGCGGGCATCACCCATGTGCTCACGAGTCCGTATCTGCTCGGCATCTGCGCATACATGCTGCTGTTCACCATCGGATCCACGATCCTGTACTTCCAGCAGGCGGAGATCGTGGGGGCGCGCTACGCCGACCGCGAGGCGCGGACGGCGTTTCTGGCCACCATCGATACGGTGGTGCAGAGTCTGACGATTCTTGCGCAGCTGTTCGTGACGGGGCGTGTGATCAAGTGGGTGGGTGTGGGCGCCACGCTGGCGATCATGCCCATTCTGAGTCTGGTGGGCTTTGCCGCACTCGGCACGTGGGGCACGTTGTCGGTGTTTGTCGTGTTCCAGGTGCTGCGCCGGGCCGGTGAGTATGCGTTTGGCCGCCCTGCACGCGAGGTGCTGTTCACCGTGGTGCCGCCGGAAGACCGGTACAAGGCCAAGAATTTCATCGACACGTTCGTGTACCGCGGCGGCGACCAGATCGGCGCGTGGTCGTACGCCGGCCTGTCGGCGGTGGGCCTCGCCGCGAGTACGATCTCCCTTGCCGCCGCACCCATGAGTCTCGCCTGGCTCGGTGTGGCCTTCTGGCTGGGGCGGCGGAACGTGCGGCTGGAGCAAAAGGCCGCGGCGGGTTCGTGAGATGCCAGGATTGAGGGTTGAGAGGTGAGTTTTGAGACGTGAGGGGAACTTATATTGGGAGAAAAGGGGAAAGGGGGAAAAGGAGAACTGAATGAACCTCCGTTTCTCCCTTTCCCCTTTTCTCCCATTGTCAGTTCCCCCTTTTCTCCGTTTCTCCGAGCCTCCGACCGTCCGATCTGTTGCCTATTCACTTGACAGCGTTAGGTGAACTCCGTATCGTCCCCGTGTGACCACCTCCGCCATTCGCTCCGCCTCGCTGGCCCGCCGGGAACGGCAGAAGGCCGAGACGCGCCAGGCCATCCTGGACGCGGCGCGGGAGCTGTTCGTGACGGAGGGGGTGGAGGCCACCACCATGCGGGCGATCGCCGCCAAGATCGGCTATACCCCCACGGCCATCTATCACCACTTCCTCGACAAGGACGCGCTCATCACCGAGCTGTGCCTCGCCGATTTCACGGCCCTCGGCCAGGCGATGTACAACATCGGGCGCATCGCGGACCCGGTGGAGCGGCTGCGTCGGATGGGCATGGCGTATACCGAGTTCGCGATGCAGAATCCGAGCCAGTATCGGTTCATGTTCATGACAGTATTAGATCATAGACGGATAGATCCGTCTGGTCAGCTCATGAAGAGCCCGGATGAGGACGCCTACCAGTTCCTCCTGCACACGGTCCAGGAAGGGCTTCGTCGAGGCGTCTATCGCCCGGAGCTCACCGACCCCGTGGAGCTCGCCCAGATGTTCTGGGGCTCGATCCACGGCGTGGTTGCCCTCTGGTTCACCCACCGCAGCGACCCGCACATCACGCTCAACGACCCGCGGCAGACGGTCCGCACCATGTGCGACACCTTGATTCGCGGGGCACTGCGAAGCCCGACCTGACCGCTTTCCATCGGGGCTGAAGTACCTCCGGCGCCTAGGCGCCATTTTTTAGGCCTATTCACTTAACACTGTTATTCCAGAGACTGATGTTTAACACTCAACCGCTGTTCTACAAAGCGACGGCCGCGGTGCTCCTCGCGGCCGTCGCGGCGCCGCTCCGGGCGCAGGAGCCCGCGCCGCCAACGGTGCCCAACGCCCGCGCCGTGCTCGACGGCTACGTCGCCGAAGCGCTGCAGGCCAACCTCGCCCTCGCCCAACAGCGTGCGGCCCAGCGACGGGCCGACGCCAGCGTACGCGAAGCCAATGGCCGATTCCTCCCGAGCGTCGGACTCAATGCCCGCTACTCGGAATTCAGCGGCGTTGTGAACATCGGCGACTTCATCAACCCCGCGTACGCCGCGCTCAATCAGCTCATCGGCCAGCCGCGCTTTCCCACGGACATCAGCGCCACGCTGCCGTTCCGTCAGGAAACCAAGCTCGAGTTCACGCTCCCTCTGTTCAACGACGCGCTCTTCGGGGCGCGAGCGGCCGCCCGCGCGCAGCGCGATCTCGTGGGGAGCGGTCGTCGCGCCGCCATGCGACAGCTCGCCGCCGACGTGCAGCGCGCGTGGCTGGGGTATGCCACCACCGTGCGCGCCGTCGAAACGCTCGAAGCCACGCTCCCCGTGCTCGACGAAAACGTCCGCGTGAGCGAACGGCTCATCGCCAACGGCCAGGCCACCCCGGACGTGCTGCTGCGCGCACGCGCCGAACGGAGCGAACTCCTACAGCAGCTCGCGGAAACCCGGCGGCAGCGCGACGCCGCACGGCGCAGCGTGAACCTTCTCCGCAATGCGCCCGACGACGCGCCGCTCTCGCTCGTTGCCGACAGCACGCTGCTCGCGACCACGGCCATCGACGGTGATCGCGACGCGCTCATTGCCAATGCCCTGCGCCGGCGCGAAGAACTCGTACAGACCGGCAATCTCATCGAGCTCGCCAACGCGCAAACGCGCATTGCCGAATCGGCCTTCCTGCCCAACGTGGCCCTCGCGGCAAGCTACGGCGTGCAGGGCAACCGCTATCGCTTCGATCGCCAGAACGACGTGGGACTCGCCTCGGTCGTGCTGGGCTGGAATCTCTTCAACGGCACGCAGGATGCCGCCCGACGCGAACAGGCCCGTGCAACGCGTAGCGAAGCCGAATACCGCCGCCGTGAAGCCGAACGCGCGGTACGCATCGACGTGGAGAACGCGTGGGATGCCGTGCAAGCCGCGCGGACCGCTCTGAGCGCCGCCATCGACCGTCGCGTCGCTGCCGAACGCGCCTTCACGTTCGTGCAGCGTCGCTACGCCGAAGGGCTCGCCACGCAACTCGAATTTCTGAGTGCACGCTCCGCCTATACCGGAGCCGCGCTCAACGAAGTGATCACGCGCTTCACCGTGGCCACCAGACAGGTCGAGCTCGAGCGCGCGGCCGCGCTGCGCACCTTCGTCGACTGAACGCATCCACTCCGCCTTTCCCAATTGCCCCGGAAACTCCTCATGTCATTCGCCCTGCGCCCGACCATCTACCTCGCTGCGACATCGCTTCCCTTGCTTGCCGCCTGCGGCAAAAGCGAGACACCCGCACCGGAGCTCCGAGTGCCGCCCGTACCGGTGACCATCGCCACCATCGGTGAGAGCGAAGCGGCCGCACCCGTCACCGCCACCGGCACCTTCGTGTCGCGCGACGAAATCCCCCTGGGCTTCAAGATCGGCGGCGTCGTGACGCGCGTGCTGGTCGATGAAGGTGCCACGGTGCAGCGCGGACAGACGCTCGCCGCGCTCGACCTGCGTGAAATCGATGCCGCTGTCAGCAAGGCGCAGGTGGCCGTGGACAAGGCCCAACGCGATCAGGCCCGCGTGCAGCGACTCGCGGCCGATAGTGTGGCCACCCTCGCGCAGTTGCAGGACGCCACCTCGGCACTCGACGCCGCACGCGCCGATCTCGCCACGGCCACGATGAATCGCGACTATGCCATCATCACGGCGCCGGAGACGGGTACGGTGTTACAGCGTATGATCACCCCCGGCACCACCGTAGGCCCCGGCACACCGCTCTTCATCCTCGGCGGTACGCGCCGCGGCCGTGTGCTGCGGGCGGGGCTCCCCGACCGCGACGCCCTACGCGTGCACGTGAACGATCGGGCCACCGTGACCTTCGATGCGCTCCCCGGCAAGACCTTCGAAGGGAAGGTCCTCCTCGTTGGGCGATCGGCCGATCCGCGTACCGGGACCTACAGTGTAGAGGTGTCGCTCAACGGCACCGAGGCGCTGCCCAGTGGCCTCGTCGGGCAGATGCGCATCACGACACGCGGCACGACGCTCGCGATGACGATTCCGGTGGATGCCTTGCTGGAAGCCGATCACGACTCGGCCACCGTATTCACTGCCGAGAAAGATGCCGATGGGGCGCTGCGCGCGCGGTCGGCGCGGGTTCGCGTGTCGCAACTGCAGGGTGACCGCGCCGTGGTGGAGGGACTGGCCGTCGGCACGCCCGTGGTGGCCAAGGGTGCCCCGTACCTCACCCCTGGCGCGCCGTTGCGCGTGATCACACCGGCCACGCTCGACTCGGCGGCACCGCCGCGCGCTGACGCCCGCACGGTGGCGCTGCGTGGAGGAAGCACCCCGTGAACTTCCTGAGCAGCCTCACCGAATTCTCCGTGAAACGTTGGCAGTTCACGGTCCTCGTCTTCCTCATGTTCGCGGCGCTCGGTGTCGTGAGCTGGATGAACATCGCTCGCGCCGAAGACCCCGATTACCCGGTGCCCATCTACACCGCCGTGGCGGTCTACCCCGGTGCGAGCCCGGAGGATATGGAACAGCTCGTCACCGAGCCCATCGAAAAGAAGCTGAAGGGACTCGAGGACGTGAAGGAGCTGGAGAGCACCAGTTCTGACGGATTGTCGATCGTGCGTATCGAGTTCGACGTGAATGTGGATGCCGAGCGCAAGTACGATCAGGTGGTGCGCGAAGTCAACGCACTGCGTCCGGAGCTGCCGTCGGCGCTGCAGCGTCTCGATGTGCAACGAAACGAGAACTCCGACCTCACCGTGTTTCAGGTCGCACTGGTCGCGCCTACCGCACCGTATCCGCAGGTGGACGATGTCGCGAAGCGCCTCGAAGACGCGCTGGAGCGGGTCCCGGGCGTGAAACGGGCCGAACGGTGGGCGGCACCGCCGCGCGAGATGCAGGTCACGCTCGACCTGGGCAAACTGGCGCAGCGCAACATCACGCCGGCGCAGGTCCTCGCGGCGCTGGGCAGCGACAACATGCAGATCCCGGGTGGATCGGTGGATGTGGGCACGCGTCGGTACAACGTGGCCACCGCCGGGCGCTATCGGAATGCCGACGAAGTCGGACGCACCGTGATCGCCGGCGCGAACGGCAAGGTCATGCGTGTTCAGGATGTGGCACAGGTGCAGTGGAATGACGGCGACGCGGTCCACATTGGTCGCTTCAACGGCGAGCGGGCCATGTGGGTCACGGTGGCCGTGCAGAAAGGCAACAACATCTCGCTGGTGAAGTCGAGTGTCTGGGATG
>NZ_JBIJAW010000229.1:0-5355 GCF_044345575.1 Gemmatimonas sp. | reverse complement strand
GCCACCCCCGCCTTCTTCAGCTCGTCGGCGATCTTGTACGCCTCCACGCCGTGCTGGAGCGTCTGCACCTTGAAGCCGAACTCCTCGGTGAGACGCACGAGCGCCAGGAACTCATCGGCGCGGTAGCCGTGCGACGAGATGAGCAGCTTCCGGTTGAGGATGTCGAGCAGCGATTCCATGCGCAGATCTTTGCGCGGGGGAATGCCCGTCTTCGTCTTCTCCCAGTTCTTCCACTCCTTTTCGTAATCCCGCGCGGCCAGGAAATGGTCGCGGATGATTTCCTGCACACCCATGCGCGTGTTGGGATAGCGGGTGGGATTGCGCTTGGGGTTCTCACCCAGCGCGAACTTCACCGTGCGCGGCGCGCCCTGGATCTTGTACTCGTCGGGGAGTGAGCCCCAGCGCGTCTTCACGAACACGTTCTCGCCGCCGATCGGGTTCGCGGAACCGTGCTTGATCATGGTGGTGGTGAGGCCGCCGGCAAGCTGGCGGTAGAACCAGATGTTGTTGTGCGTGACCACGTCGCCCATCTGCACTTCGGGGACGATCGCGAAGCCGCTCTCGTTGATGTCGGTCACACCGCCGTGCGTGTGCGGGTCGATGAGCCCCGGCGTGACGTGCTTGCCGGTGGCGTCGATCACCGTGGCGCCAGCGGGGGCGGTGAGCCCCTTGCCCACGCGCACAATCTTGCCCGCCTGCACGAGCAGGTCCGCGTTCTCGAGCTTGCCCTGCGGGCCCGACGTCCACACGGTGGCGTTGCGCACGAGTACGGCCGCGGGCTGCGCCGGCGGTGCCGACCGGCCGAACTCCATCGAGGGGCGAATGAACGGCAGGTCGATCTTCGGCACCTTCACGGCGACGGCGCCGCGCGCGGGACCCTGATAGGCCTCGGTGCGCGTGCCCTTGTAGTTGGCATCGGTGCCCGTAGGCAGCGACATCCAGCCGAAGAAGCCATTGTCCTGCACGGAACCCGCGAGCAGCACCGAGCCTTCGAGCCCGAGCTGTTCCCCGTTGAAGGTCGCTTCGAGGCGGCCGGTTTCGGCGATGATGCGGACGCCGGCGAGATTCACCGGCCGGCGACCCGGCATTTCGATGGTGCCGCGAATGCGATTGAGCGGTCCTTCGAGACGCAGTGTGGCACTCTTGAAGGTGCCGGCGTCATCGGAGGTGATCGCCCACGTGCCGCGCGGATCCACCTGCGGCGGACGGGTCACGCCGTAGCGGGCGCCCTGCACCCACACGTCGCGCACGGTCGCCTCTTCGGTGAAGAGATCGCCTTCGGCCACGACGAGGTTGGCCGCCTTGCCTACGGCGATGGTGCCATGCGTCTTCTCGATACCGAGAATGCCGGCGGGCACGGTGGTGAGCGCCGCAAGCGCCTTGTCGGCCGCCAGTCCGCGGGAGACGGCGACGCGGAGGTTGGGCAGGAACTGGGTGAGTGATGACAGCCCGTCAGCCGTGATGGCGAACGGGATGTTGTTGGCGGCGAGCTGCGCCGGGTTGGTGGGCGCCAGGTACCAGTGACGCAAGTCGGTGAGGGCGACGTTGCTGGCCGCTTCCGGGTTGGCCACGTTCGGCGCGTCCGGAAAGTTCAGCGGCACGATCAGCGGCTGCGTGCGTCCCTTGAGCACGTCGACGAGACGGTACTCCTGGCCGCTGCCGCGGAACCACGGCGTGAGCTTGTACTCGTTCGCGAGCTTGAACGCGCGCAGGTACTCTTCTTCGTTGTTGGTCTGGAAGAGTACCGGCTGCTGTCCCTTCACAGCCTTGCCGAGCGCCGCGAGCGCTTCGCTCGTTTCTGGCGGCAGGATGGAGCGGCCGCTCGTCTCGTAGGCCCCCCAGGCGCGGCCGTACCACTCCGCGTCGAGCAGCGTCTGCTTCATGAGGGCGATCGTCCCCATGCTCGAATTGGGGTAGGTGCCGCCGAGCGCGAAGGATCGCGAGAAACCGATGGTCTGCGCCAGGTCGGGGCGCAGGACGCGCTCACGCACGCCCACCTCACCGAGCTGGACCACCGAGGCCGTGCCGCGGAAGATGCCCTGACGCGGCACGGCGAGCGCTGCCCCGAAGCCGAGGGAGCGGAGCGCCTGACGGCGGGTGGAGTCGTCCTTCGCGTTGGCGGTGGTGCTGAACCACGCGCGTACCTGCGGATTCCAGTGGGTGGGACCGACGTCGCCTCCTTGCTGTGGCGTGTCGCCACCGAGGTCGGCGTGCGCGTCGATGAAGCCGGGGTACACGGTGAGACCCTTGAGGTCCCACACTCGGGCGCCAGCCGGGGCGGGGGCCCCGGCGCCGACCGCGGTGATGAGCCCGTTGCGCACCACGATGGTGGCGTTGTCGAGCACCTGCCCGGGGGCGGTGACGACCCGGGCGCCCACGAGGGCATGGAATCCCGTGCCGTTGGCACGCAGGCCGGCGACCGGCTCGGTGCGACTCGACTGTTGGGCCCCGAGTGAGCTGGCCCCTAGAACGGCCAGGCTCAGCAATGAGCGAACGACTTTCACGAAAGGCTCCTGGGACGGGGCACGGATGCCCTGTCGAAGACGGAGGGGAGGAAAGGGGACGGTCCGGTCGTGGCGCGGCTGGCCCGACCGGGCACACTCAACAATGCGGTCGAACGCGTCCGTAATCAAACGGGCGGAGGGGGCCGGACGTTCGACCCGGACGTTCTCTGGGAGAGCCGTCGGTGCCCGCACCCGCTATCCTTGGGCATGGTGAATTCATGAGCGAGGCACCGGCCCCTCTCGGCCCCGAGGTCGTGGCAGCCCTGCGGGACGAACTGCGTACGGCCACCCTGCTGTTCGAGCGCATCATCGCCGATCGCAGCCTGTTGATGGTGATGCCCCCCGAGGAGCGCCGTCGGTTCGACGCGGCGGTGGCTGGCGTATTCCATCCCGACCCGCGGGCGCGGCGGGTCATGGTGAAGGCCACGGCGCGCGAACGCAAACTCGCGGCCGCGCAGCGGGACGAGGAACGACTCCAGGCGACCGGGATCCGCACCCTCCGCCGTAAGCCGGTGTTCACGACCCCCAACATGTATATCGAGGGGGAGGTCGAAGCCGGGACCTCGTCGGCGGCGTCCGACGACGCGCCCGAGGAAACGCTCATCCCGCAGCACTGCTACATCTGCAAGCAGAAGTTCACGACCGTGCATCACTTCTACGACCAGATGTGCGGGGACTGCGGCGACTTCAATTTCCGGAAGCGCACCGAGTTGGTGGACCTCACGGGGCGCACGGCACTGCTCACCGGCGGACGCGTGAAGATCGGCTATCAGGCCGGGCTCAAGCTGCTCCGGTGCGGCGCCGCGCTGCTGGTCACCACGCGCTTTCCGCGTGACTCGGCCATGCGGTACGCGATGGAACCCGACTTCGCGGAGTGGCGCGACCGGCTGGTGATCTTCGGGCTCGATCTGCGGCACACGCCGAGCGTGGAAACGTTCTGCGCGCAGTTGCTCGAGTCGGAGGCGCGCCTCGACTTCATCGTGAACAACGCGTGTCAGACCGTGCGCCGCCCGCCGGCGTTCTACGCGCACATGATGGCCGGCGAGCAGGCCGCGGCGAATGTGCTCCCGCCCGCTGCGCGCAAGCTGGTCGAGCGCTACGAGGATCTGCGCGCGTCGGGCGGTGCGAGAGCACTGCCGGCGGGGGACTCCCACTCCATGACGTCGCCCGACGCCATGGCGCTCGACTCGCTCGGCCTCACGCACGCCGCCGCGCTGTCGCAGGTGCCGCTTCTCCCCGAGGATCACGATCCGGCGCAGCCGCTCTTCCCGGCCGGCCGCTACGATCAGGATCTCCAGCAGGTCGATTTACGCGATCGGAACTCCTGGCGGCTGCTGCTCGACGAGGTGCCGAGCATCGAGCTGCTCGAGGTGCAGCTGGTGAATGCCGTCGCGCCGTTCCTGATCAACGCGCGCCTCAAGCCCTTGATGCTGCGCACCGACAACCACGACAAGCACGTCGTGAACGTGTCGGCGATGGAGGGGCAGTTCTATCGCAACAACAAGACCACACGCCATCCGCACACGAACATGGCCAAGGCGGCGCTCAACATGATGACGCGCACGTCGGCGGCCGATTATCAGCAGAGCGGCATCCACATGAACAGTGTGGATACCGGGTGGGTCACCGACGAGGATGTGGTCGCGCTCGCCGAGCGAAAGCAGGCACGCCACCGCTTCCATCCGCCGCTGGATATCGTGGACGGGGCGGCGCGCATCGTGGATCCCATCATTGATGGCATCGCGACGGGCACCCATGTGTGGGGGCAGTTCCTGAAGGATTACAAGCCGACCGACTGGTAGCATACATGTTCCGTTCTACTCTGCTCGCCGCTGCGTATGCCATGTGTGCGCTGGCCGGCGCTTCGACGCTTGGCGCGCAGCGCGTCATCCCCGTGCACGAGGAGCCGCGGCACAAGCTGGTGTACGAGGGTGGCGGCCTGCGCGTGCTCGATGTGCAGATCGCCCCGGGCGACACGTCGCTGTATCACCTGCACGCCACGCCGATTCTCTATACGAACATCTCGCCATCGCGCACCATCGAGCAGTTGGTGAGTGGTGACTGGCCGCCGCCGGGTACGCCGCCGATTCTGCGGTGGGTGGCCGGTGGCACGTTGTCGGACACGATCTACACCGTACGTCCCAAGGCGCACCGCGTGACCAATATCGGCGACCGGCTGTTCCGGCTCATCGGGGTGGTGACGATGGACGGCACGCCGCGTCCGTTCACGACGGCGATCGAGAGCGAAATGCCAGGGGTGCGTGAGATGACGTCATCGTGGTTCCGGCAGACGCGCGTGACGCTGACGCCCGCTGACTCCACCGCGTGGCTGCGCACATCCCGGACCATGGTGGCGATCCTGCCCTTCGACGGCCACATGCTCATCGAGCGGGAGGGCAGTGAAACCACCGGGCTGTCGATGCCCGGAGCGTTCACCGTGATCAAGGCCGGTGAGCGCTACCGCGTGAGAAATCCCTCGCGCGCCACTACGCCAGTGGTGTTGGTGCAGCCGCACTGATACGACGATGCCCCGATTCCCCAGCGGGTTTCGGGGCGAGGACGGGACAGCGTATTGAAGTCGCCGCGCGCGAGCTAACGAGGCAGCCGCACGACGGTGACGTGCCGGCCGTCCACCGCCACACCGCGACGCGTCGTCGCCTGCCGCGTACCGTTGGCTGGCCAGGTGACCTCGATATCCACGCGATCCGACGACGCGAGCCCGATGTGCACCGGCGCCACCGACTGCGAATCGTACCCCGATCCGGCATCGACGAGCGCCATGCCGAGCAGACGTCGCGTACCCGCACGGAACACCCGAACCTCGGCTCCCGCCTTCGTGGCGCGCCCGAGG
>NZ_JBIJAW010000043.1:0-17191 GCF_044345575.1 Gemmatimonas sp. | reverse complement strand
AATGCGGTGATCACCGGCGCGGGAGTCGGCGAGAAGCCCATGGCACCACCAGGATGCAGCGGAATGAGGTTCACGAACGCCCGACACTCGCGAGCGAGCTGAGCGAGTTGCGCGGCATGTTCGGGCTGATCATTCACGCCGCCGAGCATCACGTACTCAAAAGTGACACGGCGATCGAACTGTTTCGCGGCCTCGACGACCTCCGCGAGCGGATACTTCGTGTTCACTGGCATCAACGTCTGGCGCAGCGCGTCCGACGGGGCGTGGATCGAAATCGCGAGACGGAATTGCTCGGGACGTTCGCCCAGGGCAACGATGCCGGGAAGAATGCCGACGGTTGATATGGTGATATGCCGCGCACCGATGCCGAGCGCTCGCTGATCGTTGAGGAGCGTAAGCGACGGACTTACGGCCTTCCAGTTCATCAACGGTTCACCCATTCCCATGAACACGATGTTCGTGGGGATGATGGGCGGTTCAAGCATGCGCAGGGCACGCACTTGCCCGGCGATCTCCGACGGCTGCAGGTTCCGCTGAAATCCCATGACGCCGGTGGCGCAGAACGCACATTTGAGCGCGCAACCGGCCTGAGACGAGATACAGAACGTCATCCGATCGCCATCAGGAATGGCTACCGTTTCGATGAACTGTCCGTCGTGCAGGCGGAACAGGAACTTCTCCGTGCCGTCTACCGAGCGTTGACGGGTGGCCAGCTCGAGGGAGGAAATACGGAACGCGCCGGCGAGCGCCTCTCGTAGCCCTTTCGGGAGCTCGCTCATCTCCTCGAACGACGCCACCGGTCGCTGCCAGAGTCGCCCGAACACCTGTGTCGCGCGGTATGGCGGTTCGCCGCGTTCCTCCATCCACGATCGCAGGGTGGCGATCGCGGCATCGGGATCGAGGTCGAGCAGGTCCGGCAGAACGGCGATATCGGTACTGGTCACTTGAGGAGTGAACTGAGCGTGAACTGATAGACCGGCCCCAGGCCGGCAATGCCCTCTTCGCGCGCTACGCCTACGGCGTAGCGCGCGTAATACAGCGCCAGCCCGCTGCGGACGCGGGTGGCGGCGCCGGCCCCCGCGGTGGCACGGACGAGTGCCGCACGTGCTTCCACGCGGTCCCAGCGACCCGAAACGAACGGGCCACGTTCACGGGCGCCACGATTCACCGCGCTCTCCGTGTACCCCAGACGCGCTTCACGAGCGCGCGAGGCGCCAGCGAGCCTGACGTCGGCCGCCGCCACAAGCGCCGGCCGGTCTTCCACCTCGCGGCCGGGGCGCCACAGGAAGCTCGACACCGCGACCCGGGCGTCACGCCACGGCAGGTCGTGCAGGACCACGCCAAGATCCGCGGCGACCGCATGGCGGGTGAGTTGATCGGCGCGGCCGTTACGCCAACGCGCCGCGAGCCCCGCCGTGAGATGAGGCACCAGCGCACGGGCGACCGTGAAGCTCGTGAGGGTGCTCTGGTAGGGGATGTTGCCGAGCGATTGCGGGTCCGACTCGGTGCGCACCAGACCGCCAACAGCGCTCCGCGCCACCGACAGCCCAACCGTCGTGCCGCCGCCCCGCCGCCACGCGGCAGCCAGCAGTTGGCCGTCGACGCCCTGAGCGCTTCCGGTACTCAGCGACGCCACCCCGAACCGGAACCGGTCGCCCGTGGGCAGCGCGACCGTGGCAGGGTTCCACAGACCAGCGCCCGCCTCGGATGCCAAGGCCGGTGGCTCGAAGATGGCCCCGAGCGGGAACTCCCAAAGGTCGCGCGCGGGCACCGGCTGCGCACGGAGCCCAGTGGTGGCCCAGCCGAACGCGGCAAGCCCGCAGATGAGCATGCGGCGCATATGGGAGACTAAACGTCGCCGGAAGGCGAGGTCAAGCGAAACCGACGTCGAAAATCCTACCCCGAGTCACGTAACGCATTTACTTTTCAACGTTTGCGCCAATCGATGGTCGTTGGTCGGCACCGGCGGTCGCCAGTGCCTCTCTCGCTCCCGTGCTCGGAGTTCCGTCCCTGATGTCGTCCACGCCACAGTCGTCCGTGCTCTCCACGTCCATGCGCTCCGACCCGTGCGGCCTGCTGCGCCGAGACGATGTCGGCCGCACCGTCCGCCTGGGCGGTTGGGTGCATCGCAGCCGCGACCTTGGTGGGCTCGTGTTCATCGACTTGCGCGACCGTACGGGACTGGTGCAGCTGGCCTTCGGCCCCGCGTGGAGCCCCGCTGATGTCCAGACACTCGCCGCCGCCGTCGGTGTGGAATCGGTGGTGTTGTGCGAAGGCGAAGTGATCGCGCGGGAAACCGACCGCATCAATCCCGACATGGGAACGGGCGAGGTCGAAGTGCGTGTGCGCGCGCTCACCGTCGTCGGCCCGGCGGTCACACCGGCCCTGCCGGTGGCCCGCGGGCGTGGCGACAAGATGCCGGCCGAGGAATTGCGCCTCCGGCATCGGTACCTCGACCTGCGTCGTCCGGAGCTGCAGGAGAATCTCGTGCTCCGTCATCGGCTGCTGCAGGTCACGCGCCGATTCCTGAGCGATGGCGGGTATCTCGAGCTCGAGACACCCATCCTCACGAAACCCACACCGGAGGGGGCACGCGACTATCTCGTGCCCAGCCGTGTGCACCCGGGTGAGTTTTACGCGCTGCCGCAGTCGCCGCAGATCTACAAGCAACTGTTCATGTGCTGTGGCTTCGATCGCTACTTCCAGATCGCGCGCTGCTTCCGCGATGAGGATCTCCGGGCGGATCGTCAGCCCGAGTTCACACAGATCGATATCGAAGCCTCCTTCATCGGCCGGCAGGACATCATGACACTGGCCGAAGGTCTCATCGGGGCGCTGTGGCGCGAAGCGGGGCATCACGATGTGCCGGCGCAATTCGAGCGCATGACCTACGCCGATGCGATGGAGTTCTACGGCTGTGACCGCCCCGATCTGCGGTACGGGCTACGTCTGCGCGACTACAGTGCCGTGTTCGCCGGTCTCGACTTCGCCGTGACCACGACGGCTATGGCGAATGGTGCTCGCGTCCGTGGGCTCGTCGTGCCCGGTGGCGCTGCGTGGAGTCGCAAGCAGGTGGACGAGCTCGAAGCGTTGGCCAAGGGGGCGGGGGCCGGTGGACTCCTCCGCCTGCGGAAGGCCGACGGCGAGTACGATGGACCGCTCGCCAAGTTCCTCACCGAGAATGCCAAGGCGCAGTTCGCCCTCGAGGATGGAGACCTCGCGCTGTTTGTCGCGGCGGCCGATCGCGTGAGCAGTCCCGCGCTCGATCGCGTCCGTCAGGAATGTGCACGGCGCCTCGACCTGGTGGACGAACAGGCGCAGCGTTTCCTCTGGGTTCTCGACTTTCCCATGTTCGAACAGGATCCCGAGTCCGGCGCGCTCGCGGCGGTGCACCATCCGTTCACGGCGCCGAATCCCGACGATATGGCCGCGTATCCGGACGAACCGGCTCGCTGGCGCGCCCTCGCGTACGACGTCGTGCTCAATGGCACCGAACTTGGCGGTGGCAGCATCCGCACCAGCGATCCAGCCACACAGTCGCGTATGTTCGCGCTCCTCGGGATCGGTGATGTGGAGGAGCAGGAGCGGCGCTTTGGCTTTCTCCTCGAGGGACTACGCGCCGGCGCGCCGCCGCACGGCGGGATCGCATTCGGCTTCGATCGCATTGCGATGCTCCTCTCCGGTGCTCCCTCTCTGCGCGACGTGATCGCCTTTCCCAAGACCACGGCTGCGCGCTCGTTGTATGAAGGGGCGCCGGTGGCGGTTCCGGCCGATGACCTCGCGGAGTTGCACATTGCCGTACACGCGGCCGAACGCGAGGCGCGTTCGTGAGCGATCCGCGCGCCGAGCGAGGCGAAGTGGCGACCGCGCGGGTATCCGTCGAGGGCGCCGATCTCCAGATGCTGGCCGGCGTCAATGATGGCAATCTCAAGGAACTTGAGCGCGCCACGGGCGCCCGAGTGGCCCTGCGCGGTGATCACCTGTCGCTCGCTGGAGACGCCGACGCCATCGGGCGGGCCGAATCGGTGGCCTCGGCGCTCGTGGCCCTCGTGCGGGATGGCAAATCAGTCACCGCCGATGATGTCCTCCGCCTCTCGCTCACGGAGCGTCCCGCCGATACCCCGGGTGCGACGAGCGGGAGCTTGGTCCTCCCCGGCGCGCGGCGTGGCGTGCAGCCCAAGACGCCGGGGCAGGCCGAGTATCTCAAGAAGATTGCCGAGAACGACATCGTCGTCGGGATCGGACCGGCCGGAACGGGCAAGACGTATCTCGCGGTCGCCGCGGCCGTCGACGCACTCATGCGCAAGCGCGTGCGCCGCATCGTCCTGGCCAGACCAGCCGTGGAAGCGGGGGAGAGTCTCGGTTTCCTCCCCGGCGACATGCAGGCGAAGGTCGATCCCTACCTCCGGCCGTTGTACGATTCGCTCGACGATCTCATCCCCTTCGAGCGTATCCAGAAGCTGATCGAGTCTCGCACCATCGAAGTCGCACCCCTCGCGTTCATGCGCGGTCGCACTCTGGGTGACGCGTTCGTGATTCTGGATGAAGCGCAGAACGCGACTGGCGCGCAGATGAAGATGTTCCTCACGCGTCTCGGCGTGAACTCGAAGATCGTGATCACCGGCGACAAGACACAGGTGGATCTGCCGCGCCGCGAGGACTCGGGGCTCATGCAGATCGAACGCATCCTGCACGGCATCGAAGGCATCGCGTTTCATTACTTCAACGAGTCCGACGTCGTTCGGCACCGGCTCGTGCGAGACATTATCCGGGCGTACAACGAAGACGCAGCGGGTGGAGGATGACAAAGGGTCGATTGCCTAAACCGGAACCGCGGGTCGTCGCCGTGGAATGCGACGGCACGCGGATTCCGGTGGCCACCGAGAAACTCGCCGAGCTTTGCCGGCAGGTGCTGCGTGCGCTGAAGGTCCCGCGCGCGATGCTCTCGATCACGTTCGTGTCGTCGCGCGCGAGCGCGACGCTCAACCGGCGTCATCTGGGTCACGCGGGACCGACGGACGTGATCACCTTCGCGCTTGGCGCTGATCCTGCCGGTACGGTGATCGGCGACGTGTATATCTGCCCCGACGTGGCGCGAGCGCAGGCGCGCGCACATGGGGTCGGGGTGCGAGAGGAACTTGCACGCCTCGTGGTGCATGGGACGCTTCACGCCTGTGGCTGGGAGCATCCGGAAGACGATGCACGCACGACGTCGCCGATGTGGCGACGCCAGGAGCAGCTGTTGCGCCGCTTCTGGATCACCCCGTCTCGCCTCGCATGAGCGCAATGGCGTGGGGACTGGCGGCTGCTGGTGCAGCCGTCGCGGCCTTGTCGGCCGTGGCCGACGGGGCCCTGCTGTCGGAGAGCGCGCTTCCCGTAAACACCGATCGCGGGAGCTTCGGGGTGCCGTCGCCGGCGGTGCCGCGCTCGATCCCTGGGCGCGAGCAGTCGCACCGGGCCCTGGCGTTCGCGCGCGTCGCCGGCCACCTCGTGGCGGGGAGCGGGCTGGCCGTGGCCCTCGATCTCGCCGGACACGCCACGCTCTCGCTTCTCGCCCTCTTGCTGCTGGTCGGCCTGGCGACTGTGCTGGTGGCGGAGAGCGTCGCACGTGTGTTGGGGGATGCCCTTGGCGATCATGCGGCCGAACGGCTGGCGTGGTTCACGGGTCTCGTGGAGAAAGTCCTGTGGCCCATCGTCGCGCTCGGCGATTGGGTGGACGGGCTTTTTGCGGAGGTCGTGTCGGAGTCGGAAGCGACGCAGGAGCGTCGCGAAGAGGCCGCGCAGCAGTTCCGCGATGTCGTGACCAGCGAGTCGGACGTCACCGGCGAGGAGCGCGAGCTGTTGCTCGGTGTGTTCGATTTCGGCGAGACGACCGCGGAAGAGGTCATGGTACCGCGCGTCGATATGCTGGGCATCGAACGAGACACCTCATGGTCGGAGATGATCGATCGGGTGCGGAGTCTCCAGCATTCGCGCGTCCCCGTGTTCGAGGAGTCGATCGATGAGATCGTGGGCATCCTCTACGTCAAGGATCTCTTGCCGGCCGTTCTTGCAGACGAGGAGCCCGCGGGGGGCTGGACGACGCTGATGCGCCCGCCGGTGTTCATTCCCGCTTCGAAGCGCATCGCCGACCTGCTCAGGGAGTTTCGCCAGAGCCGCCGTCATATCGCCATCGTGGCGGACGAGTATGGCGGCACCGCGGGCCTTGTGACGATCGAGGACATCCTCGAGGAACTCGTCGGTGAGATCCGTGACGAGTACGACGATGAGGAGCGACTGGTCGAGAGCGAAGATGACCTGCGGTTCTGGGTGACGGGGCGTCTGACGCTCGACGACCTCTCCTCCGCGCTCGGCTACGACTTCGGCCGTGACGACGTTTCTACCGTTGGCGGCCTCGTCATGGAACTCCTTGGCCGCGTGCCGCGCGCCGGCGAGTCTCTGAGCATCGGCCCGTTCAAGGTCATCGTCGAGCGCGTGATTCGTCGCAAGATCGAGCGCGTCTATCTCGAGCGCCTCCCGATGGAAGACCCGAGCGCCGCAGATGACGAGGACCGCGAACAATGACGGCCCTTACGATAATCATGGCCGTCGCCGCGGTCGCGCTGCTCACGCTGTCCGCGACTGCCGTTCGTGCGGTGAGCCGCCTGTGGCTGCGTCATTGGATTGAACATCGCGTTGGTGGCATGGGCGCGATGGCCCGCTACCTCGAACGTCCGTCCCGTCTGGTCCACACCGCCGGGACGGCGAGCATGTTGGTGGTGTTCGCCACCGGCTCCGTCATTGCGATGAACGACGGGGTACAGGCGTGGATATTCGTGCGCGACGTCGTGCTCTTCCTCGGGCTGTTGCTGGTGTTCGGACAGTTGCTGCCGCGGGCCGTCGGTCGGCGGTGGGCCCCCCAGTTGGTGCCGGTGCTGGTGCCCGTGCTTCGCCTGACGGATCTCATCCTCGCGCCGTTTCACGCCCTCGCGGACATCGTCCGACGCCTCGTCACCAGACCTGAGACCACGAACGGTGACGATATGCGCGATGGGCTGGAGGAACTTCTGCGCGATGGCACATTCCACGACATCGGGGCCACCGAGGAAATGGCGATCATCACCGGCGTCGTGCAGTTCGGCGACAAGACGGTGCGCGACGTCATGACACCGCGACCCGACATGTTTCTATTGCGGGATGACCTTACGGCCGCTGAGCTCGCACGACAGGTGGCCACGGCCGGCTACAGTCGCGTACCGGTCTATCGTGACTCACCCGACCAGATCAGCGGGATGGTCCACGTGTTCGACGTTTTTCGACGCCGCGGTGAAGCGGTGCCGGCGGTGCGTCCCGTCGCGTTCACGCGCCCCGAAAAGTCGGCCAAGGATCTCCTGTTCGAAATGCTGCGCTCGCGGCGTCAACTGGCGATCGTACAGGATGGCGGTGCGGTGACGGGGCTGGTCACATTGGAAGATCTCCTCGAGGAATTGGTTGGTGACATCCGCGACGAACACGATGATGGCAGCGAGTAGGGAACCGGACAGCGACCTGGCGGCAGAGTTGGTGACGACGACCACTCCCGTGGCGCGTCTTCTCACGCAGTTTCGTGCCGGTAAGGCCGCCGCGCTGGCGCGCGCGGTGAGTATCGTCGAGAACCATCGCGCCGGTTTCGAACAGATTCTGGCCGCGCAGCACGCGCTGCTCGGACGCGCCCGACGCATCGGCATTACGGGTCCGCCGGGCGCAGGAAAGAGCACGCTCACCACGCGTCTTGCGCGGTACTACCGTGACGCCGGACTCACCGTCGGCATCGTCGCGGTCGATCCCACATCACCATTTACGGGCGGGGCGCTGCTCGGCGACCGCATCCGCATGGAGGACGTGGCGCTCGATCCCGGCGTGTTCATCCGCTCCATGGCAACCCGTGGCTCGCTTGGCGGTCTCGCCACGGCCACGCGCGAGGTCTGCGATGTGCTCGACGGATTCGGCAAGGACATCATCCTCATCGAGACCGTCGGCGTCGGGCAGAGTGAGCTCGACGTGTCCCGCGCTGCGGATTCGACGCTCGTGGTGCTTGTACCCGAGTCGGGGGACTCCATCCAGACGCTCAAGGCGGGCGTGATGGAGATCGCCGATGTGTATACGGTGAACAAGGCCGATCGCCCCGGTGCGGATCGGTTGCGCAACGACATCGAGCTCATGCTTGGTTTACGATCGGGCGCCACGATGAAGAACATGCCGGCGCATCATGGTGTCGACCTGCGCGGAATGGCCGACGCCGATCGGGACGCGCTGCGTGATGCCATGAACCCGGCGCGGGCAGCCCGCGCCGCGGCGCAGGAAGAGCACCCCGAACTGTGGACACCGCCGGTGCTCCGGTCTGTCGCCGCGCAGAACGAAGGCGTGGCCGAAGTGGCGGACGCGCTCTCACGGCACTTCCGCTATCTTGACGCTAGTGGTGAGCTGCGCCAACGCCGCCGCGCCCGCCTTCGGGAGCGGGTGATGGAAGTGGTGGAACAGCAGATCCGGCAGCGGCTCTGGCACGACGCCGACACGCTCGCCTGGCTCGACGCCCAACTCGATGCCCTCGAAGCAGGTACGCTGGTCCCGTTCGCCGTGGCGGACGCCCTGCGTGCCCGTAGCAGCTCCCTCCTGACCGGCGCCGCCTACGCGCCGTTGTCGCACCCCAAGGGGACCAGCGCATGACCAGTATCCGCGAACTCGAAGACGTCGTCCGCCAGCAGCAGGAGGAGCTGGACGCCCTGCGCCAGGAGGTGGCGCGGTGGAAGGGCCAGTACGACGGTGGCCGCAAGCGCGATATCGCCTACACCAACTCGGCGCAGGAAGTCCCGCCGCTGTTTACGGCGCTCGACCTCGAGGATTCGGCTGGCACCGCCTTCGAAACACCGGGCACGTGGCCGTTCACGCGTGGCATTCATCCCACGGGCTATCGCGGCAAGCTTTGGACGATGCGCCAGTTCGCCGGCTTCGGGACGGCGCGCGAAACCAATCAGCGATACAAGTTCTTGCTGTCGCAGGGGCAGACCGGGCTGTCGGTGGCCTTCGACTTCCCGACACTGATGGGCTACGACAGCGACCATCCTCGTTCGGAAGGGGAAGTGGGCAAGTGCGGCGTCGCCATCTCGTCGCTTGCCGACATGGAGACGCTGTTCGAGGGCATCCCCCTCGACAAGGTGTCTACAAGCATGACGATCAACGGGCCGGCGATCATTCTGCTGTGCTTTTACATCGCGGCAGCAGAGAAGCAGGGAGTGGATGCGTCGAAGCTCCAAGGCACGGTGCAGAACGACATCCTGAAGGAGTACATGGCGCAGCACGCCTGGTGCTTCCCCATCGAACCGGCGCTGCGGCTCATCGTGGATGGTTTCGATTGGTGTGCCAAGCACGCGCCGAATTGGAATACGATCTCCATCTCCGGCTATCACATCCGTGAGGCGGGCTCGACGGCCGCGCAGGAACTCGCATTCACGCTCGCCGATGGATTCACCTATGTGGAGCGCGGGATTGCCCGTGGGCTCGACGTGGACGAGTTCGGCCCGCGATTGTCGTTCTTCTGGGATATCCATAACGATTTCTTCGAAGAGATCGCCAAGCTGCGTGCCGCGCGTCGCATTTGGGCGCGTCACATGAAGGAGCGCTACGGCGCGAAGAATCCACGCTCGTGGATGATGCGCTTTCACTCGCAAACGGCCGGCGTGACGCTCACGGCGCAGCAGCCGATGAACAATGTGGTTCGCGTCGCGTATCAGGCGCTGGCCGCGGTCCTCGGTGGCACGCAATCGCTGCACACCAACTCGATGGACGAAACGCTCTCGCTACCGACCGAGGCGGCCGTGCAGGTCGCGCTGCGCACGCAGCAGATTCTCGCCTACGAGACCGGCGTGCCGAACGTGATGGACCCGCTGGGGGGCTCCTACTACATCGAGGCGCTCACCGACCAGCTCGAGCGCGAGGCCGAGCAACTGTTCGCGCAGATCGACGAAATCGGCGGCGTGGTGAAGGGGTTGGAAGACGGCTGGTTCCAGAAGCGGATCGCCGAAAGCGCCGCGCGGCAGCAGTGGGAGATCGAACAGCGCCGCAAACTTGTGGTGGGCGTCAACGACTTCGTCACGGAGGAGCCGGAACTCACCATTCCCATCCTGCGCATCGGACAGGAGGCGGAGGAGGAGCAGAAGGCCAAGATGGCGGCGCTGCGGGCATCACGTGACAACGCCCTCTGCGCGCGGCATCTCGAGGCGCTTCGAGTCGCCGCGCGTGGGACCGAAAACGTGGTGCCGCACATTCTCGACTGCGCCCGTTCCTACTGCACGCTCTACGAAATCCGGGCGGCACTCGAAGACGTGTTCGGCGCCTATCGCGAACCGGTGTTCTTCTAGCTTACCGCCACGCCGCGTGGTGCCGCGCTCGCCGCCGACTGGGTCAGTCGGCGGCGAGTTCGCGTTCGAGCGCCGCGAGATGCAGGAGGAACGTCGTCGCCTGAGCCGCCGTCATGACGGCGGGATCGAACACATCGGATCCCGTATCGGCCTGAAGGACAGCGCGGCGGCGCGCGGTGTCACCGGTTTCCCAGTTCACGACCTTCATCGTCCACTCGGGGAAGGCGCGCGACTCGATCTCCGCCACATCGATCAACTGGCAATCGGCATGGCGCGCGTCCTGCGCGATGCGGTGGTAGAGTGCATTCACGGCCCGCCGCTCACCTTCCAGAGCCTGCAGGAACTGGCCGGAGCCGTAGCAGAGGATACCCGTGATGCCGCGCTCGATATTGCGCGTCTGGGCGTGGTTCATGATTTCGACCAGGGCGCCGTATGACTTATCGGCGCTGGCCGCGCTGGAGTAGAGAAGACGGATGTCGGGCACAGGATCCGATGCAGCGAGAAAGGGGTCGTGGCCCGGAATTCGGCGGCAGGACCGCGGAGATCCGGGGCATGCGGCTTGTGCGGCTTCGTCACAGTATCTAGCGTCTCCGGATGAACACCGACAGCCCTTGGTGGGCCACCCAGTTCGATAAACAGTACCTCCACGAGTACGAGCCCCTTTTTGACCGGGTCCAGGACCGGAAAGAGGTCGCCCGCCTGCTGGACGTGCTGGCATTGCCGTCCGGTGCCCGGGTGCTCGACTGTCCTTGTGGACAGGGGCGACATGCCCACCTCCTCGCGGAAGCTGGTTTCGATGTGGACGCCCTCGACTACTCGGAGGACCTCCTCGCCGTGGCCCGGAAGCGCGGGTCCGGCAAGACGTTGCGCTTCACGCAGGGGGATATGCGGAAACTCCCGGGTCGCTGGACGGGTCGTTTCGACGCGGTAGTCAATCTGTTCACGTCGTTCGGTTTCTTTGACGATCCGAACGATGATTTGCGCGTGTTGTCCCAATTTTCCCGCGTTCTCAAGCCCGGCGGCGTATTGATCTGGCACGGCGGCGCGCGAGATGGGGTGATGGCGAAGTTCCTCACACGCGATTGGTGGTCGAGCGCCGACGGCACCATGTTCGGCCAGGAGCGTTCCTTCGATCCGCTCTCGGGGTTTCTGGAAATCACGTCGACGTGGCGTGGCCCCAAGGGCCATGGCGAGCGTTCGCATCGCATTCGGCTCTACACGGCGTCCGAACTCGCGATGCGGCTGCGTGACGTGGGGCTCGTGGTGGAACAGGCGTTCGATTCCTGGAGCGCCCGTCCGCTCACACGCAAATCCAGCGAAATGCTGCTGGTGGCGCGCAAGGACGGCTGAGTAACTTTGCACAGGGCACAGGGCTTCCGGACCATCGGACCAAGTGCCCGTTCGCAGAACCCTCCCGATTATCCAACCGATGACTCGACCGATTCGCGTACTGGTGGCCAAACCCGGCCTCGATGGACACGACCGTGGCGCCAAGGTGGTGGCGGCCGCGCTGCGCGACGCCGGCATGGAAGTGATCTACACCGGCCTCCACCAGACACCCGAGATGATCGCCACGGCGGCCGTCCAGGAAGATGTCGATGTGGTTGGCCTCTCCATCCTCTCCGGCGCCCACATGACGCTCTTTCCGCGGGTGCGCGATCTCCTGCTCGAGGCGGGTCGTGATGACATCCTCCTGACGGGGGGCGGCATCATTCCCAAGGAAGACATGGACGCGCTGCAGGCACGAGGCGTGGCGCGGCTGTTCGGCCCGGGTACAAGCACGCAAGAGCTCGTCGATTACATCCGCGAGTGGTTCGCCTCTCGCGAAGAGCAGGGCGC
This sequence comes from Gemmatimonas sp., assembly GCF_044345575.1. GTDB lineage: Bacteria > Gemmatimonadota > Gemmatimonadetes > Gemmatimonadales > Gemmatimonadaceae > Gemmatimonas. Next base: position 4,976 of record NZ_JBIJAW010000043.1, on the reverse strand, counting down.
GTGAGCGGCCGACTCCGCCAGCTCGCCGACGAGGTTCGCGCGCTGGAAGCCCGCCTCCGACTCGGCGGCGGGCCAGACAAGATCGAGAAGCAGCACAAGCAGGGAAAGCTCACGGCACGTGAGCGCGTCGAGCGTTTGGCCGATCCCGGGACTCCCTTCCTCGAGATCGGCCTTCTCGTTGCCCATGATCGTTACGACGGGCAGGCCCCAGCCGCCGGGGTGATCACCGGCCTCATCATGGTCGAGGGGCGCGAAGTGGTGGTGGTGGCCAACGACGCCACCGTGAAGGCCGGCTCGTGGTGGCCTGAGACCATCACGAAGATTCTGCGCGCGCAGGAAGTCGCGATGCGGTGCCGCATCCCCATCCTCTATCTCGTCGATTCCGCCGGCGTGAACCTCCCGTATCAGGGTGGAGTGTTCCCCGGGCAGTACGGGGCGGCACGCATCTTCTACTACAACTCCATCATGCGTCGGTACCTGCGCATTCCGCAGTTCGCGGCGGTGATGGGGCAGTGCGTGGCAGGCGGTGCGTATCTCCCGGCCCTGAGCGACGTGATCCTCATGGTGAAGGGCACATCGTTCATGGGCCTCGGCGGCCCCAATCTCGTGAAGGGCGCCACCGGACAGAGCGTCGATGGTGAAACGCTCGGGGGGGCCATCACGCACACCGAGATCTCGGGGGTGGCCCACTATGCCCTCGACGACGACGCCGCGTGTCTCGACAAGCTGCGCGAACTCGTCGCGCGGCTCCCGCGACCGCAGCAGCGTGAGACGACCTGGCGCCCGCCGGCCGAACCGCCCTCGGCGCTGTACGATTTGCTCCCGGCTGATCACCGCATGCAGTACGACATGCATGCGCTGTTGCGCACCGTGCTCGACGACGGCGCGCTCGACGAGTTTCAGCCGAATCTCGCCAAGGAGATGATCTGCGGCGATGCGCGCATCGAGGGTATCCCGGTCGGGGTCATCGCCAATCAGCGCGGCCTGATCAAGGGCCGGCCCGGCGAACGTCCGCGCTTCGGGGGGATCATCTATGCCGAAAGCGCCGAAAAGGTCGCCTATTTCATCGAACGGTGTGACAAACAGGGCATTCCGATCCTGTTCGTGCAGGACGTGTCGGGGTTCATGGTCGGCCCGGACGCCGAACACGATGGCATCATTCGCGCCGGCGCGCACTTCGTCGAAGCGATGGCGTGCGCGCGCGTGCCGAAGATCGTCCTCACCGTGAACCACGCGAGCGGTGCTGGATACTATGCCATGGCCGGGCAGGGCTTCGATCCCGACTTCATCTTCTCGTGGCCGACCGGGCGCATGGCGGTGATGGAGGGAGAGGCGGCCGTGCAGGCCGTGCATGGGCCGGCGCTCGATGCCGCGAAGAAGGCCGGTGCGGCACCGTCAGCCGACGTGATCGAAGCGGTCGAGGCCATGCGCGCGGACTATGAAGAGCAACTCGACGCGCGCTACGCGGCCGCCCGCGGTTTTGTCGATACCATCGTATACCCGGAAGACACCCGTGATCTGCTCGCGATGGCACTGCGGGCAGCCAACCAGAATCGCGGTCCGCATCTCGGCGCCTTCGTGCTGCCGCCGATGCCGCCCGTCGGAGGCGAGTGATGTCGGAGGCGAAGCAGGACAAGGTGGTGCGGGTCGCGAGCGGCCAGGGGTTCTGGGGTGACTGGCTTGAAGCGCCGCGCCGGCAGGTGGAAGGTGGTCCGGTCGACTACCTCATGCTCGACTATCTCGCCGAAGTCACGATGTCCATCGTGCAGAAGCAGAAGGAGCGCGACCCGCGCATGGGGTACGCGCGCGACTTCATCGGCGCCATGGAGAGCGTCTTCCCGGCCGTGGCGGAGCGGGGCGTGAAGGTCATCGCCAACGCCGGCGGTGTGAACCCCATGGCGTGCGCCGATGCGGTGCTCGCGGCGGCCGACAAGGCCGGCGTGCGCGGCAAGATTCGCATCGGCGTGGTTACGGGTGACGACATTCTCGATCGTCTCGACACCCTGCTCGCAGACGGGCACGAACTCAAGAATATGGATACAGGCGAGCCACTCGCCGGGATCCGTGATCGCGTGCTCTCGGCGAACGCCTACATCGGGTCGACGCCGATCGTGGAGGCGTTGCAGCGCGGCGCCAATGTGGTGGTGACCGGGCGCAGCACCGACACCTCGCTCACGATGGCTCCGCTGCGGCACGAGTTCGGCTGGGCGGCGGACGATTGGAACGCACTGGCCGCTGGGATCGTGGCCGGCCACATCCTCGAGTGCGGGGCGCAGTGCAGCGGTGGCAACTGCCTGCACGACTGGCGCAACATCCCCGATCTCGCGAACGTCGGGTATCCCATCGCGGAGGCGCGCGCCGACGGGTCGTTCGTCATCACGAAGCATCCGGGGACGGGCGGCCGCGTGAGCATCCCCAGTGTGACGGAACAGCTCGTGTACGAAATGGGGGATCCGCACGCCTATATCACGCCCGACGTCGTCGCCGATTTCACCAGTATCCAGCTAGCCGCAGACGGAGAGAACCGGGTGCGCGTGCACGGGATCACGGGGGCGCCGCCCACGCCGTTCCTCAAGGTGTCCATCGCCTATCGGGCCGGCTTCAAGGCCGTCGGCTCGCTGGTCTATTCATGGCCGGACGCCATGGAGAAGGCGCAGCTGGCCGACCGCGTGCTGCGCGAACGCCTCGACCGTCTGGGGCTCAGGTTCGATCAGGTCCTCAGTGAGTTCGTTGGCGCCACCTCCACGCATGGTCCGCTGGCGGGTGACGGTCGTGACGCGCCGGAAGTGCAGTACCGTATCGGCGTCCGCGGTGGCGATCGTGCGGCGGTCGAACGCTTCACGCGGGAAATCGCGCCGCTCGTACTCAATGGCCCGCCAAGCGTGACGGGCTTCGCCGGCGGTCGCCCCAAGGTCGAGGAAATCGTGGCCTACTGGCCCGCACTGCTCGACAAGCGCGCCGTGTCCACCGCTGTCACCATCGTGGAGTGAGTGTCGTGAAAGTTCGTCTGCTCGATATCGCACACGCCCGCAGCGGCGACAAGGGTGACACTGCCAATGTGGGGCTGATCGCCCTCCGTCCGGAGTGGTACACCGTGCTCGATCGCTATGTCACGCGAGACGCCGTGGCGAAGCACTTTGAAGGGCAGATCACCGGTAGCGTGATCCGCTTCGAACTTCCCAACCTGCAGGCGCTCAACTTCCTGTTGCATGGCGCGCTCGATGGCGGCGGCACGCTGTCGCTCAAGACCGACGCGCAGGGCAAGGTCTACTCGACGGCGCTGCTGCGTCTGGTGGTGGATGTTCCCGACGCCGAGGCGGCCACACTCGGGTTGCCCGCCGCGTCATGATCCAACGCGTCCGCATCGCGCTCATCGCCTTGGGCGTCATCGCATTCACGATCGCGCAGCAGACGGGCCGGGAATGGCTGCGCTGGGTGGGCGTGGCGCTGGTCGCGGTCGCATTCTTCCTTCGGTTCGCGAAGCGCTCACTGGGCTGACGCGGGGGGCGCGCGGGTACCGCTCCGCGCCCGCCGCCGGCTCTGCGCTTCCGCGAGAGCGGTTTCCCACCCCGGTCCCAAATCGGTGGTTCCGCCCCCCGTTATGATTCAGGGATGACTCGCCCATTTGTCCCCGAATTGCTTGCTCCGGCCGGTACCCTCGACGCCGTTCGCGCGGCTGTCGCGAATGGGGCCAACGCGGTGTACCTCGGCGCGTCCATGTACAACGCCCGCGACGAAGGGGCGCAGCTGTCGCTGGATGAACTCGGGCAGGCGTGCGCCATCGCGCATTCTCGTGGCGTGCGGGTGTATCTCACGTTCAACGTGCTGATCAAGCCGCACGAGCTGCCCGAAGCATTGAAGTACCTCGGGGAGTGTATCGACCGCGGCATCGACGCCGCCATCGTGCAGGACCTCGGCGTGGTACGCCTCATCCAGCAGGTGTACCCACAGCTCGAGGTGCACGGCTCCACGCAGATGACCGTGCACGACGAGTCGGGAGCGCGCGTGATGCGCGAGCTTGGTGTGGAGCGCGTCGTGCTCGCCCGCGAGAACACGCTCGAGGACATTCGCGCCATTCGCGAGGCGGTGCCGGATCTCAGCCTCGAGACGTTCGTCCATGGCGCGCTCTGCATCTCGTACTCCGGCCAGTGCTTCATGTCGGGGATGATCAGTGAGCGCTCCGCGAACCGCGGCTCCTGTGCCCAGTCGTGTCGAAAGGATTACACGCTGACCGACGAGAACACGAAGGCCACGCTCGACAGCGGCTATCTCATTTCCACCAAGGATCTGGCCGCGCACGATCACCTTGAGGAGATCGCCAAGCTCGGCGTGGGATGCCTCAAGGTCGAAGGGCGGAAGAAGAAGCCCGAGTACGTGGCTACGGTGACGAAAGCCTATCGCGGGTGGCTCGACGGCATCGCGCGCGGCGAGAGCGGACGTGCACCACGGCCGGAGGAAGTGGAACCGCTGGTGCAGATCTTCAGCCGCGGCAACACCGGCGGCATGTACGGCGGGCGGCAGGGGCGCGAATACATCACGCGCACGCAACCCGACAATCGCGGCCTGCCCATCGGGATGGTCACCGGTGGCGAGGGCCAGTCGCTGATCATCGAGGTGTCGCGCCCGGTGTCCGTCGGCGATGGTCTGGGATTCGAGGCCCCGGCTGCCGACGCCGGCGCTTCGGTCGGTGGCACCGTGGCAGAGGTACGCACGCTCTCGTCGCGCGCTGGCGTGCATCGTCAGGTGGTCCTCGTGAAGAGCGGCCCGCGCGTGACGCGCGTGCCCGAAGGCTGGCACGTGGTGCGCACGAGTGATGCTGCGCTCCTTGCGGGTGCTCGTGAGTCGTATTCGGCTGTGCCCCTATTCGATCGGGTCGGTCTGCACCGGGTTGATGTCCGATGTTTCGGCCACGCGGGCGGCCCGCTCAAGACCGTGTGGAGCTGCGGTGAGATCGAAGTGACCGTGCGCGGCGAGGT
>NZ_JBIJAW010000042.1:0-17201 GCF_044345575.1 Gemmatimonas sp. | reverse complement strand
GGCGCAAGCGCCCGCGCGCGAAGCTCGAAACGTCGGCCGGCGGGGTCGTGTATCGCCTGCACAACGGCGAGCCGCTGTTCCTCCTCATTCGCGACAGCTACAAGAACTGGGGGTTTCCCAAGGGGCACCTCGAAACCGACGAGGCGCCCGACGCCGCGGCGGTGCGCGAGGTGCGCGAGGAAACGGGGCTCGCCGACGTCCTGCTGGACGGCGAGATCGATACCATCGACTGGTTCTTCCGCTTCCGGGGCAAGCTCGTGCACAAGGTCTGTCACTTCTTCCTCATGCGCACCGAGGTCGAGAACACCACGCCGCAGCGCGCCGAGGGGATCACGGCGTGCCGGTGGGCCTCGTTCGACGAGGCCACGGAGCTGGTGAGTTATGCGAATGCGCGCGATGTGTTGTTGCGGGCGAATGCCATGGTGCAGGGCGTCGATGTGAACGCCGATCCGGCCGAGCCGCCGCGCCGCCTCACCCCGCCACGGTCGATGCAGGCCATCGTCACGCCGTCGCCGTCCGACCCGTTTCGTTCCGCCTGAGCGCGTCCATGCCTCCCGCCGTGAAGAGTTCGGACCATGCGACGCCCATGCTCAGTATCGTGGCGCTGTGCAAGCGCGACCGTGCGCGGCAGCTGGTGCGCACGGCGTTCCCGCGCCGGCGGGCGCACGTCGTGTCGGCCAAGAGCGCGACCGAGGTGGAAGAGCAGCTGGTGAAGGCGCTCGTCGATGCGGTCATCATCGATGCCGGCGCGGGGGATGATGCCCAGCGTCTGATCGCGCGCGCCGATGAGTTTCAGAGTGTGCCGTTCGTGCTCGTCACCACGTTGCTTCCCGCCGACGCGCCGCTCGTGGCGCGTGCCGCCGAATCGGGCGTGTGTGAGGTGCTCATCGAAGGGGTGGATGACGCCACCGCGCGCGATCTCGTGTCGCGTCGGGCGTTCTCGACGCGATTCGAGCGCGCGCTGAGCAGTCCGCCACCGGTGCTGCACCTCGAAACGCCGCTACAGATCGCCGTCTGGCAGAGTGTGGTGAAGCGCGCCGGCCGGCCGGTGCGCACCGACCAGCTGGCGAAGGAGCTGAGCGTGTCGCGTGAGCATCTCTCGCGCAGCTTCGCCGTGGGGCAGGCGCCTACGCTCAAGAAGGTCATCGACCTCGTGCGGGTGCTGGCCGCGGCGGAGTTGTCCAAGAACGCGGGCTACGACGTGCGCGATGTGGCCGAGGTGCTGGGATTTGCGAGTTCGTCGCACCTGAGCAGTACGACCCAGCGCCTGGTGGGGGCGAAGGCTTCCAGCCTGAGCCGGTTGCGGGCCATGGACCTGCTGGACCGGTTCCAGCGTTATGCCACTGTTCCGGACACGGATGAGGGGGAGTCGGGAGCAGGGGTAGGGGTTGGGGGCGGTTCCAACCGACAGCCGAAAGCTGACGACTGACGACTCCGCCCGACGTTCGCGTGATCGTCGGGCGGAGCTCTCAGCTGTCGGTTCTCAGCTTTCAACACCCCCCTCACAAATCTGCCGTCCGCCCGCTCGCCGCTGGCGGGACGGGTTGCCCCACCCCACCCCTTGTGATAATTTTCACAAGCTGTACCCGAACCGCCTCCACTTCGGTTCGTCCCGCGGTTTTCTGAATTCGCATCGCCCGCGCGCGTCACGCGTGCTCCCGCGCATTTTCACTGCATATACACGCCCAGCATCATGGCCACCCAGACCGCCCTGCGTCCCGGCGAAATCAAGGACATCCTCCTCCGTGAGATCGAGGCCGCCGACCTCGCCGATCTCAACGTTGAGGAAGTCGGTACCGTCCTCGAGGTGAAGGACGGCATCGCCCGCATCTACGGCCTCGGCAAGTGCATGGCCGGCGAAATGCTCGAGTTCACGTCGTCGGAGACCAAGCAGGTCATCACCGGCATGGCGCTGAACCTCGAAGAGGACAACATCGGCGCCGTCATCCTGGGCGACTACCTGCAGCTCAAGGAAGGCGACGAAGTCCGCCGCACCGCGCGCGTGCTCGAAGTGCCCGTCGGCCCGGAACTCATCGGCCGCGTCGTCGATCCCCTTGGCCGTCCGATCGACGGACTCGGCGAGATCCGCGCGACCCATTTCCGCAAGGTCGAGTCGCCGGCCCCCGGCATCATCGTGCGCCAGCCCGTGAAGGAGCCGCTCCAGACGGGTATCAAGGCCATCGACAGCATGATCCCGATCGGCCGCGGCCAGCGCGAGCTCATCATCGGCGACCGCTCCACGGGCAAGACTGCCGTCGCGATCGACACGATCATCAACCAGAAGGGCCAGGGCGTCATCTGCGTGTACGTCGCCATCGGGCAGAAGGCGTCCACGATCGCCTCGGTGGTCGAGAAGCTGCGCCAGGCCGGCGCGCTCGAGTACACCATCGTCGTCGCCGCCTCGGCGTCCGACCCGGCCCCGATGCTCTACATCGCGCCCTACTCGGGCTGCTCGATGGCCGAGTACTTCATGTACAACGAGGGCAAGCCCACGCTGTGCGTGTACGACGACCTGTCGAAGCAGGCCGCGGCGTATCGCCAGCTGTCGCTCGTGCTCCGTCGTCCGCCGGGCCGCGAAGCGTATCCGGGTGACGTGTTCTATCTCCACAGCCGTCTCCTCGAGCGCGCGGCCAAGCTGCGTGAAGACGAAGGCGTGGTGGATGGCAAGAACATCCTCAAGCCGGGTGGCTCGCTTACCGCGCTCCCCATCATCGAGACGCAGGCCGGTGACGTGTCGGCCTACATCCCGACGAACGTCATCTCCATCACCGACGGCCAGATCTTCCTCGAGACCGACCTGTTCAACGCCGGCATCCGCCCGGCCGTGAACGTCGGCATCTCGGTGTCGCGCGTCGGTGGCTCGGCGCAGACGAAGGCCATGAAGAGCGTGGCTGGCCGTCTCCGTCTCGACCTCGCGCAGTTCCGCGAACTCGAAGCCTTCGCCGCGTTCGCGTCGGACCTCGACGCCGCCACGAAGCGCCAGCTCGAGCGTGGCGCGCGCACGGTCGAAATCCTCAAGCAGGGCCAGTACTCGCCGCTGCCGTTCGAAGAGCAGGTCGCGGTCATCTATGCGGTGACCAACGGCTTCCTCGACACCATCGACACCGGCAAGGTGCGGGCGTGGGAGAAGGGCTTCCTCGAGTACCTGCGCGCGCAGTTCCCGCAGATCCTCGACGGCATGCGCAGCAGCAAGGCGCTGGCGAAGGACGCCGAGGCCGAACTGAAGCGCGCCATCGAGCAGTACACGAAGTCGTTCGCCGCCTGAGCCCCGGGTAACTGACTCATGGCCAAGGGCCGGGAACTGAAGGGGCGCATCAAGTCCGTCGAGAACACGCGCAAGATCACGCGCACGATGGAAATGGTGGCCACTTCCAAGATGAAGCGCGCGGCGGACCGCGTGAGTGCTGCGCGGCCGTACGCGCTGGCGCTCGGCGAAGTCCTGTCGCACGTGTACACGCCGGAGCTCGCGGAACAGTTTCCGTTGCTCCGGCGCCCCGCGCAGATCAAGCGCGCGGCACTGGTGGTACTCACGGCGAATCGTGGACTCTGCGGCGCGTTCAACACCAACCTGCTTCGCGAGTCGCGTGCACGACTCGCCGAGTGGGAAGGACAGGGCGTGTCCGTCGAGCTCCACATCGTGGGGCGCAAAGGTATCGGCTTCTACAAGTACCTCGGCCGTACGCTCGCGAGCTCGCGCGCCGACATCGGTGATCGGCCCACGTCGGCCGATGCGTCGTCGCTCATCGACGAGCTGATGGCACGGTATGCGGCGGGCGACCTCGACGCCGTGTTCATCACCTACGCCAAGTACAAGTCGGCGCTGTCCACGCCGCCGGCCACCGAACAGGTGCTGCCGGTCGTGGCCCCCGGCTCGACGGGCGAGAGCACCGTCGCGCGCGACTTCATCCTCGCGCCGTCGGCCAACGAGATCCTCGAAGCGCTGTTGCCGCTCTATGTGCGCAACACCGTGTACCGGGCGCTCGTGGAAACGGCTGCCGGCGAGCAGGGCGCGCGCCGGACGGCCATGAAGAATGCGACCGACAACGCTACCGAGATGCTGCAGCTGCTCAAGCGCACGTACAACTCGGCGCGTCAGGCGCAGATCACGCAGGAAATCGCCGAAATCGTCGGCGGTGCATCGGCACTGCAGGGCTGACGTTTCACCATATCCAGTACGCAATCATGGCTACCACTGCCGCGCCGACCACTGTCGGCAAGATCGTTCAGGTCATCGGGCCCGTCATCGACGTGGCGTTCGAGAACGATCACCTGCCCGAGCTCTACAACGCCGTCACCGTTTCGGCCATCACGCCCGACGGACAGACGATCAAAGTGACCGCCGAAGTGCAGCAGCACATCGGCCGCAACCAGGTGCGTGCTGTCGCCATGTCGTCGACCGACGGCATCACGCGCGGCATGGACGTGGTCGATACCGGCAGCGCCATCACGGTTCCCGTGGGCGCGCCGGCTCTCGGCCGCATCCTCAACGTGCTTGGTGATCCGGTGGACGACGGTGCGCCGATTCCGGCGAACGCCGAGCGTTGGCCGATCCACCGCAAGCGCCCCGACTTCGTCAACCTCGAGCCGAAGACGGAAGTCTTCGAAACGGGCATCAAGGTCGTCGACCTCGTCGCCCCGTTCGTGAAGGGTGGCAAGATCGGTCTCTTCGGCGGCGCCGGCGTGGGCAAGACGGTCATCATTCAGGAGCTCATCAACAACGTCGCGAAGGGCCACGGCGGTAAGTCCGTGTTCTGCGGCGTGGGTGAGCGCACGCGTGAAGGCAACGACCTCTATCTCGAATTCCAGGAAGCTGGCATTCTCGACAAGGTCGCGCTGATCTACGGTCAGATGAACGAGCCGCCAGGTGCGCGTCTGCGCGTGGCCCTCGCCGGTCTCACGGTCGCCGAGTATTTCCGCGACATGGAGAACGCCGACGTGCTCGTGTTCGTCGACAACATCTTCCGCTTCACGCAGGCCGGTTCCGAAGTGTCCGCGCTTCTGGGCCGCATGCCCAGCGCCGTGGGGTACCAGCCCACGCTGGCGACGGAAATGGGTGAGCTGCAGGAGCGCATCACCTCCACGCGCAACGGCTCGATCACCTCGGTGCAGGCCATTTACGTGCCGGCCGACGACCTGACGGACCCCGCGCCGGCCACGGCGTTCGCGCACCTTGATGCCACGGTCGTGCTCAACCGCAAGATCACCGAGCTCGGCATCTACCCCGCCGTGGACCCGCTCGACTCGACGTCGCGCATTCTCGACGCGCAGTACGTGGGCGAGCGTCACTACAATGCCGCGACGACCACGCAGCGCATCCTGCAGCGCTACAAGGAGCTTCAGGACATCATCGCCATCCTTGGCATGGACGAGCTTTCGGAAGACGACAAGAAGATCGTGGGCCGTGCCCGTCGTCTGCAGCGTTTCATGTCGCAGCCGTTCGCCGTGGCCGAACAGTTCACGGGTATCCCCGGCAAGTACGTGAAGCTCGAGGAGACGATCTCCAGCTTCGAGCGCATCTGCGCCGGTGAGTTCGATACTCTTCCCGAGCAGGCCTTCTTCATGGCCGGTGGCGTGGAAGACGTGGTGGCCAACGCGAAGAAGCTCCAGGGCTGATCCGTGGCCGATCTCAAGGTGTCGGTGATCTCCCCCGAGCGCGTGCTGTACGAAGGCACGGCGCGCGGGGTGATCGCTCCGGCGTTCGACGGTGAAGTGGGCATTCTGCCCATGCATGCGCCGCTCATGACGCTGCTGGGTCGCGGGACACTGCGCGTGGACACTGCCGAGGGCGAGCAGCGCTTCCAGGTGGACGGCGGATTCTTGCAGGTGGTGGATGACGCTGTGCGCGTGGTGACGGAGCAGGCGACGGCGGCCTGACGGCCGCAGTTCTTGGTTCCGAGTTGTGAGTGTGTAGTTGGAGGATTGCGCGCCCCATCTGCGTGGCGCGCGTGTCGCCGCGGGGCTCGTCGTGCAGGAGCGGTGCCCGACGAGCCACCGCGCCGACCGAAAGATCAAGCGCCAACGCCGTTCGACGGTCACGTCGGGCGGCGTTTGTCATTTGGGGCTGGCGCCATGGGATGAGCCGCACGGTCATCACCGTTGGTCCCGAAATGCGAAATGTTCGTCACCGAAACGCACGGGAGCGCAACGGTCGCGAAGCATAGGGCGTAGGTAGGGCACGCAAGTGCGGCGCACCACCGCCGATATGCACGGTGCAGGTCGCAGCGTGTCTGCTCGCGTCATCCCCAGCTCTCCATGCCCCTCCGTGTTGCCGCTCTCGGCCAACTCCCCGGCACGCTGCTCGCGCAGCTTACCGATCTGGCCGTTTCGATGGATTTGGTGGTGCTCGGGCAGGCGCCCGACACCCGCGCTGCCGCGTCGGCGCTGTCGCACTCCATCCCCGATATCGCCGTCGTCAGTACCACGTTCAGCGATGGAACCGGCTTCAGCTTCGTGCGTGAGCTCCCCGCCGGGCAACGCCCCGTTGGTCTCGTGTTCGTGGGCGCGCGTGAAGATGAGGCGGTGACTGCCTTCGAGTTGCAGGCCACGGACTTCCTGTTGTGGCCGGCGGCGGAGGGGCGCCTGCGTGATGCGCTCGTGCGCGCGAAACAGCAGGTGCTGCAGCTGTCGCTGTTGCGGACGGCGGACGAACTGCAGCGGTTGCTCACGGAAGCGGGTGGGAGCAGTGGCCTTGACCTCGCCGGCCTCTTCCGCGGGCGCAGCGAGTCGACGGTCGCGGCCACCGGTGGAGACACGGTCCGTCGGCGTCGGGCGGCGGGCGGGGCATCGACGGGCACGCTTATCGCCTCGTCGCCCTGGCGTGCGACGGGGCGTACCGGTGACGTGCGCGCCAAGGGCGGCCGCGACGGTGAGGAAGGGGTGCTGGACCTCTCGCAGGAAGACGGCGGCCGGGGGGAAACCGAGGGCCGCCCGTTGCGCGTGCTCGTGCGCGAAGGGCGCCGCACCCGCTTTGTGCCCCTCGTGGATGTCGATTGGTTCGAAGCCGACGGCAACTACATCCGGGTGCACGCCGGTGGCGAGAAGTACCGCACGCGTGGCACGATCACGGCCATCGAGGCGGCGCTCGACCCACGGCAGTTCGTCCGCATTCACCGTCGCGTTGTCGTGAACATGGACCGCGTGCGCGAAATGAGCCCGCTCCCCGGTGGCGATGGTTTGCTGGTGCTTGGCGACGGCTCCACGCTGCGCCTCTCGCGGACGTATCGGTCGCGGGTGCGGTGAGAGCGGTGACCGAAAGCTGAAGGCTGCAGACTGAAAGCTCCCCCCGATATCACGCGATGCCAGGGGGAGCTTTCAGTCTTCGGTTTTCAGTCATCAGTCATCCCCCCGGTGACCCGCCTCACCAAGTTCGCGCCCCCGCGGATCCCCAACGCGCCCCCAGTGGTACAAGCCACGATCGATTCAGGCTAATGTGCGGCCTGAACCCATTCTCTTTCGACTGGAGATCGTATCATGGCGTGTTCCCCGTGGAGTCGTATGGCTGTCGCTGTTGCCGCGGCGATGGTTGGTCTCGTGGTGGCTGCCCCTCGCGTGGTCGACGCGCAGGCGTACAACTACCCGTCCATGCAGACCCCACGGGCGAGTACTCGCGATTACACCGCCGGGATCGTGGGCGGTGCCGGATCCACGTTCCTGTTCCAGTGGCGTGAGGGGTTGAGCAAGACGCTGCATTGGCAGATCGACGCCGGCTTCGCCGACCCTGAGGGCGGGGTCGATCCGTTGTTCTTCGTGGGGGGCAGTCTCGGCAAGGAGCTCACGCGCGCCCGCGCGGATCAGCCGCTGGATATGCTGCTCACGGTCGGGGCCGGTGCCGCGTTCGGTGGGAATGCCACGGTGTTCCGCTTGCCGGTGGGGATCAGCGTGGGGCACACGTTCGACCTCGAGGAGGGGATGACCATCACGCCGTTCGTGCATCCGCGGTTGTCGGTCGATGCCTGCGGCCGTTGCGGTAGCAACACCACGTCGCGGAGCAATCTGAGCGCCAATTTCGACCTCGGTGCGCACTGGCAGGTGAACCGCCAGTTCGGGGTGCGCGCGTCGGCTTCGTTCAGCGGGTCGGATCTGGTCGGCACCGATGAGACGGTGGCCATCGGGTTCAGCTGGTCGCCTGCGGGGCTGTCCCGCCGTTAGTCACCGGCGCACGTGAAGGCAAGCCGAAGCGTGGGGAAACGCGGCCGACGGCCGCGTTTTTTCATTTCGCTCACCCGGTTCGGTCTGCGAGTCCAATCCACGGTTCGGAAACTACGCGCTACGAATCGGTGCAAATACGTACAGGACGTACCTGAGTGTGATGATCGGGATTGATTTCAGTGACGAATTCGGTACCATTGCTGTTCGCACTGCCGAGGTGGGTACCGCGCGACGCGCCGAGGGTCCGATGGCTGCGTTTCGTCCTACCTTGTCCGTGAAGTGAAGGAACCAGTATCTGAACAACATGCCGCGACGCGTTTCCCGTCCCCCGTGATGGGCGCGTCCGGCACTATGCAGTCCCGGTGTCTCCGGCCCCGAAGCAACCGGAGCCATCGGAACTCCCGGTCGTTGGCAGCCCCCACAGCTGTCCGATCGGGAACTCCCCAGGTCGCGACGCAGCGCACCCGCCTGCTGTCGCGGCGTGGGGTCTATCTCCCCCGTTTCCGGCATATGTGCGCCGAGGGCTGAGCATGTCGAGACTGATGCGGTGGTTGTACCGGTTCCCCGCGGCGGTCCTGTTGTTTCTGTTGCCGAGCATGGCACAGGCGCAGGGGCCTGCTATTATCACGGGCCAAGTCAAGAGCGAATTTGGTGATCCGCTCGAGAACGCCAACGTCTACATCGTGGAACTCGCCATTTCGGTGGGAACCAGCGCGACGGGCAAGTACACGCTCACGATCCCGGCCGACCGTGTCCGCGGACAGGCGCTGCAGCTGCGCGCCCGCGCGATCGGCTACAAGGCCGAGCTGAAGCCGCTGACGATTCGGGCCGGCAACCAGACGATCGACTTCTCGCTGCAGAAGGACGTGAACCGTCTGCAGGAAATCGTCACCACGGGCGTGACGGGCGCGACGGAGCAGAAGAAGCTCGCGTTCTCGGTGGCCCAAGTGAGCGACAAGGACATGCCGGTTCCCGGCTCCAACCCCCTCGCGCAGCTGCAGGGTAAGGTCGCGGGTGCCAACATCGTGTCGGCGTCGGGTCGGCCGGGTACGGCGCCCGCCATCATCCTCCGTGGTCCCCAGTCGATCAACGCGTCCGGCCGTGGCCAGGACCCGCTCTACATCATCGACGGCGTGATCTCGCAGGGCGGTCTGCAGGACATCAATCCGCAGGACATCGAGAACATCGAGGTCGTGAAGGGTGCTGCCGCCTCGTCGCTGTATGGCTCGCGCGCTGGTAACGGCGTCATTCAGATCACCACCCGCTCCGGCAAGAACCAGTCGGAAGGCGTGCGCTTCCGCGCGCAGGTGGAATACGGGCAGTCGGACATCGAGCGTGAGTATAAGTACCCCACTACGCACTTCATGCTGATGGACGAGACGGCCTCCCGGTTCTGCGTCACGGTTTCCGGTGTCGCCGACTGCTCGCGCACGGTCGATATCTACAAAGAGGCGTATCGCATCAACAACGACGGCGGGGACTTCTCGCTGCCGCCGGTGACGTTTGCCAACGATGGCGGGATTTCGCGGAATCCGGGTGCCGTGGGGTCCCGTGCGTTGTACCAGGTCAATCAGTTCCCGCAGACCTTCAATCCCATCGAGCAGTTCCTGACGAACGGTCAGGTGGTCAATTCCACGCTGGACGCCACGGGCCGTGTGGGTCGCACCAACTTCTTCGCCTCGTTGAACCAGCTTCGTCAGGAAGGCTCGGTCAAGTTGGTGCCGGGGTACACGCGTAACTCAATGCGATTGAACGTCGATCAGCAGTTGGGTGGCAACATCAACTTCTCGCTGCGTTCCAACTACTCGACGGCCAACGACTACAACAACGGTGTCGGCTGGTTCGGCCTCACGCGTCAGCCTGCCAACGCGCAGCTGTTCGCCACCGACTCCAAGGGCCGCCTGTACATCCGCACCGTGGCGCAGAACCAGGGTGCGCAGAATGTGAACCCGGCGTACAACTCACAGAACTTTCAGCCGCTCAACCGCATCGACCGTTTCGTCGGCAATGCCACGGCGCGGTGGACGCCGCTTTCGTGGCTGGACGGCGAGTTCAACTTCGGGTTTGACGGCCGGAACAACTTCCAGGAATCGCAGCAGGATCGCGGGTACCGCACCTCGGCGCTCAGCTCCACCAACCTCGGCTCGATCAGCCGCAGCGCCGGCCGCTCCTACTCCCTCAACGCCTCCGGTAACCTGTCGGCGCGCCGCAACTGGTTCTCCGACGCTCTCTCGTCACGCCTGACGCTGCGTTACCTGTACGAAACGCAGGACTCGCGGTCGCAGAGCACCGGTGGTAACAATCTCGCCGTGCCGGGCCTGCAGGACCCCGATGCGGCAATCACGGATTTCTTCACTTCCGGTGGGACGTCGACCGTCCGTCAGCTCGGGTTCTTCACGAACCTCGACCTTGACTACAAGGGCCGCTACATCGTCGGCGCCCTCGTCCGTCGCGATGCCGCCTCGTTGTTCGGTGCGGCCAACCGCTGGCAGACCTACGGCCGCGCCTCGTTCGCCTGGCGTCTGTCGGACGAGCCGTGGTTCAACCTGAACCAGATTTCCGATCTCAAGTTCCGCTACTCCGTCGGCCAGGCGGGCAATCGTCCCAACTTCACGGCCCAGTACGAAACGTTCACGATCGGTGCCGGTGGCGCGCTCAATCCGAGTCAGCTCGGCAACAAGAACCTCCGTCCCGAAGTGTCCACGGAGACCGAGTACGGCATGGACATGGAGCTGTTCGGTAAGTATGGCCTGACGCTGACGAGGTCGCGAAATGTCATCGACGACCAGCTGCTGCAGCCGCCGCCGCCCGCGGCCGCCGGTTTCGCGAGCCAGTGGACGAACGCCGGGCAGCTCACGAACAACACGTTCGAAGCCTCACTCAACATTCCGATCATCGCGACCCGCGCGGTCGACTACTCGGTCCGGTTCAACCTCGATCGCACCACGTCGGTCATTACGCGCCTCGATATTCCGGAGTACTTCGTGGAAGGGACGATGTTCAAGATCGTCCAGGGCGGCTCCATGGGGCAGATCTATGGCCGCCGTTTCGTGAAGGACTGCGCGCAGCTGCCGGCCGACTTCCAGGCACGCTGCGGCTCCGGCCTCGACTACCAGCGGAATTCGGATGGATTCATCGTGTACGTCGGACAGGGCAACACGCTTGCCGACGGCATCACGAAGAATCTGTGGATGACCCGCGTCCCGGCGGCGCAGGCTCCGTGGAAGGGCGGTACCTCGGGCGAGCCGTTGAACTGGGGCATGCCGATCCTCGAGCGCGACGCCAACGGCGCCGTGCCCGTGTTGCCGGTGGGTCAGGCCCTTCCGCGCTTCCGCTGGTCGGCGGCGCAGAACTTCCGCTACAAGCGGTTCACCGCCTACGGCCTGCTCGACGCCACGATCGGGAAGGATGTCTGGAACCAGGGACGCCAGTGGTCGCTCGGCGACTTCATGCACCGCGATACGGACCAGCAGGGCAAGTCCGTCGCCGACGCCAAGCCGTTGGGCTACTACTTCCGCGCGGTTTCGACGGGCGGCATCGGTGGTCTCTACGACGTGCTCGGCCCCAACAATAACACGGTCGAAGACGCCAGCTTCGTGAAGCTGCGTGAACTGTCGGTGGGCTACCGGATCGGCTCGATTGCCGGCGTGGGCAACTGGAACCTCGCCCTCATCGGTCGCAACCTGCTCACGTTCACCAAGTATACGGGCTTCGATCCCGAAGTAGGCTTGGGGGGTGGCCAGCTCGGTTCGGCGGTGCTCAACGCCAACGACGGCTACACCTTCCCGAACTTGCGGCAGTTTACGATTTCGCTCAGCACCAGCTTCTGACCCTGGAGTCCATGGCGCGTGAGGCGTGCAAGACCCTCACGCGCGTGGACAGCCTTTAGAGGAGAATCGATGCGTAAGCACGTTTCGCAGTGCATCGCGGGCGGTGGGATGCTGCTGGGGCTCATCGCCTGCAGCGGCGACTCACTGAACGTCGTCAATGTCAACGATCCGGACGTGGCCCGAGCCTACTCTACACCTGCGGGTGTGGAAGCGGTCGTGGCCGGACTCGGGGTGCAGTTGAACAACACCCAGCGCGCGACCGAATCGGTCAACACCCAGGCGCGCATTCTTTCCGGCGAAAACATCGCGTCGGTCGCCAACTTCGGTATGGCGGCGCGGTCGCAGATTCCCCGCTCGATCATCTCGAATGAACTCGGGAATGACAACCAGTCGGGTAACCTCGCGAACTTCAACCAGTTCTCCCGCGTCTCGCGAACGGCGTCCAATGCCATCGCGGCGGTGAACCGCCTGCTGACGGCCGGCGTCACCATCGGCAGTCCGGCGCAAGACGCCAGGGCGAAGGCCTTTGCGTTCTTCATCCTTGGCCAATCCCTCGGGAACCTCTCGCTCGCCTACGACTCCGCGGCGATCGTGACGCCGGCCACACCCAGTGACGTGGTGCCGGGGCTCTCCAGCGCGGCCCAGGTCAATGCCGCCGCGCTGCAGATGCTGGACTCGGCCATCGCCATTGCGAACTCGCCGGCGGCAACCACCGGTGCGAACGGATTCCCGCTGCCGACCACGTGGATCAGCGGCGTGGCAGTGACGCGTGACGGGTTCGTGCGCCTTGCCCGGTCGTTCAAGGCACGCTTCCGCGCTGGTGTGGCCCGCAATGCGGCGCAGCGCGCCGCGGTGAACTGGCCGCTGGTCATCGACGATGCGACGAATGGCATCACGGCGGATCACAACATCACCCTCGGCGGCACCACGGGGTGGTCGGCCGCGTACGACTTCAACCAGATGTATGTGGTTGGTGGCTGGCATGCCGTGCCGTACTACTACTACGGCATGGCCGACGTCTCCGGCTCGTACGACGCCTGGTTGGCCACGGCACGTGATTCACGCAGTGACTTCACGGTCGTGACGCCCGACACGCGTTGGCCGCGCGGCAACACCCGTGCGGCGCAGCAGGCCACCGCGCCGACGCTGGCGCTCCCGACGGGCGTGTACTTCCGCAACCGTCCGACCGGCGAAGACGTGCCGCTCGTGGGTCCCGGTGATTCACAGTACGATCATCGTCGCTACGGCGCGCAATGGCTCAACTCCGTACAGGGCCCGTACACCGATATGTCCAAGACGGAAATGGACATGCTCGCTGCCGAGGGCCATATCCGCGGGGGTAACCTTTCGGCTGCGGCCGCGCTGGTGAACGTCACGCGCCTGAAGAACGGTCTCGATCCGATCGGCACCGTCGCGAGCGCGACGGCACCGTATTCGACCGACCTGACGAAGTGCGTGCCGCGAGTGCCCGTGGCACCGAATTTCACGTCGACGGCGTGTGGCAGCCTGCTGGAAGCGATGAAGTACGAGAAGCGCATGGAAACGGCGTATACCGGTTACTTCATCTGGATGGCGGACAACCGTGGCTGGGGTGATCTAGTGGAAGGGACGGTCGTGGAATGGCCGGTGCCCTACCAGGAAATGCAGGCCCGGCAGAAGCCCTACTACAACGGCACGAACCGCGCGCCGCGCGGGACGTACGGGTTCTAAGATGCGAGGGCACCGGAGCCTCCCGTCTCGCTCGCGATCGGACGTGATTGCGCAGCGGTCCGTGAGCGTTCTGTGTGCGCTGGCGCTGGCGCTGCAACTCGGGTGCTTTTCGTATCGCCCGATGCAGTCCGCGCCCCCCGTCGTGGCCCAACAGGTCGGGGTCGTGATCAATGATCGCGGTCGCGTCCTGCTGGGGGAACGGGTCGGCGCCAGTGTCGACCGGATCGAAGGAAAAGTGATCAGCCGGCAAGGCGGATTTCTGGTGCTCGACGTGTATCGCGTGACCGACTTACGCGGTAGCACGGCTACGTGGACGGGAGAACGGGTCTCGATTCCCGAGGAAGCGATCGCGGGGTATCGCGCTCGCAAGTTCTCCGCGTTCAAGACGCTCCTGCTGGTTGGTATTATCGCGTCGGCCATCATCGGAACGCTTGGCAAGAGCCTCGATCTCTTCGGAGACGAGCTTGCCGAGCGTCCCGGCGAGGGGCCGCAACAGTCCTGAGCGGCTACGCATTCGCGTGGCCGTCTCGCTCAACGTTTCAGATTCGCTTCTTCTCGGAGTCCTTGCCTTATGCGGTTCTCCCGACTTGCAGGTCTTGTCACAGCAGTGATGACGATGGTCGGCTGCAGTGAGCCCAGCGATGCGCCCACTACGCCGAACATCCCGCCACTGGCCTACGTTCGGTACATCAACGCGGTGCCCGACACACTGAACACCACGGTGCGCTTCATCGATCAGGTGGAGTATTCGCCTATGACGTTCGTGAACGTCGCGTTCCGTGCGCTTGGTCAGGGCAACTACCAGCCCACCGCCGCCGGGTCACGCAAGTTCCGCGTGTTCACGGCTGACGCCGTAAACTTCAGCGCCGCTGGTAACACCACCGTTCTGGTGGATACGACCATCACATTCGAAGCGGGCAAGTACTACACGCTGCTGCACTCGGGCTTTGCCCGGGCGGGCGCGTCGCCGCGTCAGCGCATCGTGGTCCTGAACGACGTGTTCCCCACGGTGACCGGCGCCAACATCGCGCTCCGCGCCATTCACCAGGCGTTCGGCGTGGGTGCGGTCGATCTGCACGCGGCGCCCAGCGCGACGGCCACGCTTTCCTCGGCCACGCGTCTGGTGCCCAACTTCGCTGAAGCGGCGGTGTCGCCGTACGTGACGGCCGCGGTTGGTCCGCTCGCGGCGGCCGTGACGGCGCCGGGTGCCTTCACGGCGCTCGTCGCTGCGGCGGCGCCGGCCGGTACGGCCGGTACGACGTCGGTCGATCCGATCGGTGGCTCCACCATCGGTGGCTCGATCATCACGGCCATCGCATACCCCGCCTCGCCGGCGAACTCGGCGGGTGCGCGCTTCGCCGCGCCTGGCATCGTCTACTATCTCGACAAGCAGCCGCCGCGCACCACGCCGTAACTTTGGCGAGGGCAGGTGGTAGAGAAGGGGGGAGTCCTCGCGGACTTCCCCCTTCGACGTACCCGTCCCATTACTCATTGTGCGCAACATCCCCGCATTCACCGCTTCACGCCTGCGTGTCAGCGCAGTGCTCCTGATGATCGGCGCGTCTTTCGCGCCGGTCTCGCTCGTGGCGCAGGTGATCCGTGGGACGGCGCGCCGCGCCGACACCGAAAGCCCCTTGCCGCGGGCGCGCATCATGGCGCTGTCGCTCGATGGCCGCTCGATCGGTGAGACCTATTCCGGTGACGACGGCCGGTTCCTGCTCACGGTGAATGCACGCCGGGAGCCGTTCGCGATTTCCGTGATGCGCATCGGCATGAAGCCCACGCTGTCGGGGATGCTCGATCTTGGCCCGCGCGACACGCTCGATGTGGACTTCAGCGTGTCGGAAGAGGCGGTACGAACCGACACGGTGCGCGTTCGTGCCGCCCCTGGCCTCAACGAGATCCGCCTGCGTGAAGCCGAACGGCGCGGATGGAAGGTCTTCCATCCGAAAGACGTGGCGAGCATCCGTGACCGCGTGATGAGCTTCGAGGACATGCTGCGCTCCACGGGGTATCCGGGGCTCATCATTTCCCCGCGTCGTGAGGACTGCATCAGGACGACCCGAACCAACCGCTGCCTGCTCATCGTGCTGGATGGCCAGCCGCTCGGCGGCAGCTATCCGAATATCAATCCGCGCGACGTATACTTCATGGCCCTGCTCACGCCCAATCAGGCGATGCTGCAGTTCGGTGATCGCGGACCCAATGGCGCGCTCATGATTCACACCCGCGCGGCCGGCGACAAGATCACCTTCGACAAGGATCCGCCGCCGTCGCTTTAGGCGATCAAGGGGTCAGAGTCGTTGATCGGTCGTTGATCGGTTCAGCGTCAGGACCTCTCGTACGAGCGCCACGCTGCGCTCGGTGGCGCCGAGTTCCTGCTGCACCACGGCGCGCGCGCCATCGCCGGCCTGCACGCGTGCGGCCTGCGCCTGCTCGTCATTACCGAGCCACCCGCTGAGGGCGTTGATCAGCGCTTTCGCTGTATCGACGCTGCGTGCCGCCCCTGCCGCGAGCAACAGTCCGGCTTCACGGCTCATGTGATGTCCCGGGCCGAACAGCACCGGGGCACCGAAGGCCGCCGGCTCGATAGCCGAGTGCAGTCCGGCCTTGTGAAAGCCCCCACCCACGAAGGCTGCCGTGGCGTGCGCATAGAGATCGCCCAGCACGCCCACGCGGTCCACGATGAGCACATCGGTCTCGTCCGCATGGCGCTCTCCGCGCTCGACCTGCCCAAGCATGGCGTACCGTAGGGAAGCACGCTCCGCCCACGCGGTGAGTGGAGCGAGATGGGCGCGGGTGGGCTCGTGAGGGGCAATGACGATCCGCGCCGACGGCACCGACACGCGAAGCGATTCCCACGCCGGCAGCAGCACGGATTCGTCGGCGGGCCAGGTGGAGCCGGCGACCAACGTCGGTCGCGCACTCGCCGTCGCGCGCAGCAACGGCGCCATACGGTCGACTCGTTGCGCTCGCTCCCATACCTGGTCGAAGCGCGTGTCCCCCGTATGGTGAATGCACGACGCGTTCACACCAAGTTCGACCAACCGCGCACCATGCGATGCATCGATCACGCCCACCGCTGTCATGGCCGCGTACGCGTCGCGTAGCAGCGCGCGCGACACGGTCCCGCGTCGACCTGACCCTTCGGCCAGTGTGGCACTCAGCATCATCACCGGAATGCCGCGGCGCGTGGCGCGCTCCACGAGTATGGGCCACACATCGAGCTTCACGAACACCAGCACGCTGGGCTGCAGCGCATCCAGCAGCGCGTCAGCGTCGGCTGCCGAGTCGAATGGCAGGTAATCGGTGAAGTCCGCGCCCACGGAAGCGGCGAAACGCTCGGCGCTGGGCGAAAAAAATGAGTACGCCTGCTGTGCCTCGGGGAGCGCATGGCGCAACGCGTGGGCCACTGGACGTGCCTGCAGTCCCTCCCCGACGCTCGGTGCGTGCAGCCAGATGAGCCGGCGGTGTCTGTCGCGTGCGGCTGCGGCCTGCGCTTGCCAGCGGGCA
>NZ_JBIJAW010000041.1:0-17265 GCF_044345575.1 Gemmatimonas sp. | reverse complement strand
CGGGCCACCTTGCGTACGCCGTCCCGGAGGAGGTCACCGGGCTGGATGTAGCCGAACCCCGGATCGGGCCGCGACGGCACGATCCCAACGGTCACGAGCGCGCGCTCGTCGAGTGCCACCTGCGCCGCCCGGTCGAGCGTGGCGCGGAACGTCGGCACGTCACCGATGGCCCAGTCCGCGTGGGTGCACACCATCACGGCCTCTCGGCCGTCACGCTCGGCGATCAGCTTGGCGGCCCACGCGAGCGCGGCACAGGTGCCGGCTGGACGCGGCTCGGCGATCACGTTTTCCGGGGGGAGCGATGGGTCGAGCTGCAGCACGGCACTCCGCAGCGACGCGTTGGTAAGCACCATCGTGCGCTCGGGCGGAGCGGAGGGCCGCAGCCGTTCGATGGTATCGCAGAGCATCGGCGCGTCCGTGATGAGCGGCAGGAGCTGCTTGGGGCGCTCCGGCGTCGACAACGGCCAGAATCGCGAGCCGACGCCACCGGCCAACACGACGTTCCAGCGAATCATGAGATCACCTGAAGGCAACGGCCACTGTTGTGCGCAAGCATCAGCATTGGGAAGGATCCGCGGACAGCGCGGCGGCCGGCGCGGTGTACGCCTGCACGCGCGACAACAGCCGGCGCGGACTGAACGGTTTGGTCATGATCTCGGACACCCCGAGCGCTTCCGCCTCGCGCAACTGCGCATCCTGACCGGCAGCGGTGAGTACAATACAGGGCAGGGTGGCCCATCGCACGTCGGCACGCATCACGCGTAACACGTCGATCCCTGACATGCCGGGCATCATGAGATCGAGCAGAACGAGCGCAATGGACGGATGCTGATGCAGTATGGCGAGCGCCTCCTGCCCCTGCTCGGCAAGGTACACGATAAAGCCATCCTGCTCGAGCCGCGTACGGATGATGCGGCCGATATGGGGCTCATCATCGACGATCAACACCGATACGCCCACAGATGGGGGGGCGGTCACGATCCCGTCAACCGGTCAGACCAGCGCCGACAGCTGCGTACGGTAGCGTCGCAGATCGTAGAGTAGGCCGGCCAAATTCGCTGTCGGCTGGAGGAGCACGAGCAGATAGACATCGTGCGAGAGCGCTGACACCACCGCGCTCCCGGCGTCGTACTCCAGCACCAGCAGACCGAAATCTCCCCGCTGTGCAGCAAGCCCCAGATCAGCGGCCGCCAGCGCCATCGGCGGGACGAACGCCGCTACGCTTTCCGGATCGAGAGGAGTGGCCGAGCTGCCGTCGATGAGGAGGCCGTCACGGCCGAGGACGACCGCGGCATCGACACCGTCCCGGCGCCGCAGCGCACTGACCAGATCACGAATGGTGGGCATGGCGGAACGCTGGCGGCCCCACGGGGTGAAGTCAAGCGACAGGAACGTGTCCGAACCGCTTGCCCGGACACGAGTTGGGCGGTAACCTCCGCATCGTGTCGGACACCGGCCAATTGGCCGGATCACCTCTGGAATCGTCATGAGCTTCACCCCGAACGCTCGTCGCCTCGGCGCGCCCCGCATTGCTCGGCGCGCCCTCTCGTTTTGTGCCGCTCTGCTCTTCGCCGGTGGGTCGGCGGCGTGCAGCGACGAAAATCCGTTCCTGTCGCCGGCCACACGCGAAAACGTGGTCCGTACGTTCAGCGTGTGGACGCTCACCGGATCAAATCCGTCGTTGCCGGCCGCCATGCTGTTCACCAACCTCACCCCCGAACGCCCGCAGGTGCTGTCGAACGGCTCCGTGAACTTCGAGGTGGCGTTCGACCTCACGGGCGATGGCAAGGTGCGAGTCATTCCGGCCCGGGCGCTCGTCCCGCAGTCGCCGGCCGGCGCACCCATCGTCGGCTTGCTGCGCTCCAACAGCGCCTTCAGTGCACTCACCCGGGCTCCCGAGCGTGGCTACACCGACGACTCCACGATGGTCGTTGGCGTGAACGAGCTCGTGCTGGTGCGGCTCGCGAGCGCCGGCTGCATCTACGGCGAGCCGTACTATGCGAAGGTCGCGGTCGACAGCATCATCGCGAGTGAGCGCCGGATCGTGCTGCGCACGCTGGTCAATCGCAACTGCGGCTATCGCGCGCTGACCGAAGGCCTTCCTACTACCTGATTTTTCTCAACTGGTATGCACGATATTCGTCTGCTGCGGGACCAGCTCGATCATCTTCGAGACGGCATGCGGCGTCGCGGCAAGCTCGAGGAGTTCGCGCCGCTGCTCGATCGCGCCGAGTCGCTCGAGAAGGAGCGCCGCGCGGCCATCACGGAGCTCGAAGCCCAGCAGGCGCGTCGCAACAAGGTGACCCAGGAGGTCGCCCAGAAGCGGAAGGCCGGGGAAGACGCGACCGGACTCATTGCCGAAAGTCGTGTAATCGGCGAGGCCATCGGCGCGCTCGAGCAGCGGCGCAACGATGCCGAAGCGGCGGTGCAGGCGATGCTGTACGAACTCCCCAACATCACGCTGCCCGAAGTGCCCGAGGGCGATGAGTCCAACAACACCGTCGTGAAGTCGTGGGGCACGCCTCGCGAGGACGCCGCGTCGGTGATGCCGCACTGGGAGAAGGGCGCGGCGCTCGGCATGCTCGACCTCCCGCGCGGTGCCAAGATCACGGGATCCGGCTTCATCGTGTACCGCGGAGCCGGTGCCAAGTTGGTGCGTGCCCTCATGAACATGATGCTCGACCTGCACACCGAGCAGCATGGGTATGAGGAGGCGTGGGTCCCACTCGTGGTGAACCGGGCCAGCATGACCGGCACGGGGCAGCTGCCCAAGTTCGAGGACGACATGTACGCCGTGCCCGATGAGGATCTCTTTCTCATCCCCACGGCGGAGGTGCCGGTCACCAACCTGTACCGCGACGAAATTCTCGAGCTCGCGGACCTCCCCAAGGGCTTGTGCGGCTACAGCGCCTGCTTCCGTCGCGAAGCGGGGTCTGCGGGCAAGGATACCCGCGGGCTGCTGCGCGTACACCAGTTCGACAAGGTCGAACTGGTGCGGTACGCGACGCCGGAGAACTCGCGTGAGCAGCTGGAGATGCTCACCCGCCACGCGGAGACGGTGCTGGAGCTGCTCGAGTTGCCCTACCGTCGGCTGTTGCTTGCCGCCGGCGATACCGGGTTCTCGAGCGCGATGACCTACGACCTTGAGGTGTTCGCGCCGGCCGTCGGCAAGTGGCTCGAGGTCTCGAGTTGCAGCGTGTTCACCGACTTCCAGGCGCGTCGGGCAAATATCCGGTACCGGCCGGCTGCGGGGGAAAAGCCGCGCTTCGTGCACACGCTCAACGGGTCTGCGCTGGCGTTTTCTCGCATCATCGCCTGCTTGCTCGAGCATCACCAGCAGGCTGACGGCTCGGTGCGCATCCCCGAGGCGTTGCGACCCTATTTCGGACGGGCGGAGTTGCGCTGACGCGCAGCACTCCGCCAGTTCGTCCTCACGCGACACCACTCCCTGTCATGCGCCGTCGCCGTTGGCCGGTCGTCGCCATGGTGCTCGGGGTCATCGGGCTGCTCGTGTGGTACGTGGCGTACACCCAGCACGTGGTCACGCAACTCCGCGGCGCGGCGGCCGGGCAGGGGCGCATGTATGCCCGCATTTACGAAGCGCTGCAGGACACCAGTCTCAACGCTGACCCCACCATCGCCCTGCTCGATCTCTCCACGCAGATCAAAGAGTCGGGGCTGCCGCTCGTACTGACCGACAAGAACGGCCGTGTTTCCGCCACCGCCAATCTGCCGCCGGACATCGAGCCGTCGGATAGTGTGCGGTTCTGGCGCTATCTCATGGAGCTCGACCGGCAGAATCCGCCCATCGTGCAGCCCGCCGTCGGTGCTGTGCACTTCGGCGATAGCGCCATTGTCAGCGGGCTGCGATTCATTCCCGTCCTGCAGGCGTTGGGTATCACCCTGCTCGTCGGTTTCGGCATCTACGCCCTGGTTGAGCGCGGGCGCGCCGAACGGGAGAAAGTGTGGGCCGGCATGGCGCGGGAGGCCGCTCATCAGCTGGGCACTCCTTTGTCGGCGCTCACCGGGTGGATCGAACTGCTCGCCGACACCGTCACTGGGGCCACCGCGACGCGGGCCGTCGACGCCATGGCGCAGGATGTCCAGCGGCTCGAGCGGGTATCACATCGTTTCGAGCGCATTGGCCGCCCTCCGCGCGACGAGAAGGTGGACGCCACGGCGCTCGTGCGGCGACTCGCTGACTACTTCGCGGCACGCGCCCCCACACTGGCGCGCACGGTCACCATCCGCAGTGAACATCCGGGTGCGCCGGTCATGGTGCATGGCGACCAGGTACTCCTCGAATGGGTGCTCGAGGTGCTCATCAAGAACGCCATGGACGCGCTCGGCGGCCGCAATGGCGAAGTGGTGGTGTCGGTCACCCCGAGCCCTGAGGGCGGTGCCCGCATCCGCGTGCAGGACGACGGCCCCGGCGTTCCCCGCAAGCTGCGCAAGCGCATCTTCGATGCCGGTTTCACCACCAAAGATCGGGGATGGGGGATCGGCCTGTCGCTGGCGCGCCGCATCGTCGAGGAAAACCACAATGGCCGGTTGGTCTTGGCCGAGACCGACCGTGGAGCAGCCTTCGACGTTATCTTGCACGGATGACATCGACGGGCTGGTCAGGTTCTCTTTTCGACGCGGTGCCGGCAGCACCCGCGCTCGATCTCGATTCGCTCACGCGCGGCCTCAACCCGGGCCAACGCGAATCGGTATTTCATGATGAAGGGCCGGCGCTCGTGCTGGCCGGTGCGGGATCCGGCAAGACGCGGGTGCTGACGACGCGGATCGCGCGTCTGATCGGCGCGCGCAATGTGGCGCCACACGAAATCCTCGCCGTCACGTTTACCAACAAGGCGGCCGGCGAGATGCGCGAGCGCATCGCCAAGTTCCTCGGGCACGAGCCCAAGGGCATGTGGTGCGGTACCTTCCACTCGCTGGGGGCCCGCATGCTGCGTGGTGTGGCTCCGTTGGTGGGCCGCGAGCAAAACTTCACCATCTACGACGAAGACGACACCCTCGGTGCCGTCAAGCGCGTGATGGAGAAGCGCAAGTTGAGCCCCACGCAGTTCGCGCCGAAAGCCATCATCTCGGCGATCTCCAGCGCCAAGAATGCACTCGTGTCGCCGTCCGAGTATGCGCGCACCGCACGCGACACGTTCACTACCGCCGTGGCCGGCGTGTACAGCGACCTCGAGGTGGCGCTCCAGCAGGCCAATGCAGTCACGTTCGACGACCTCCTCGTGCTGCCGGTGCGGGCCCTCGAAACCGATCAGCAGCTGCGTGACCACTACCAGCGGCGGTTCCGCTACGTACTGGTGGACGAGTATCAGGACACCAACGCGGCCCAGTACCGGTTCGTGCAACTCATCGGCGGGCTCCATCGCAACGTCATGGTGGTCGGCGACGACGATCAGTCGATCTACGGGTGGCGTGGGGCCGATATTCGCAACATCCTCGATTTCGAACGTGACTTCCCGGGCGCCCGCATCGTGCGCCTCGAAGAGAACTATCGCTCCACGCCTAATGTGTTGGCGTTGGCCAATACCGTCATCGCGGAAAACACCGAACGTCGCGGCAAGACGCTGCGCGCGACGCGGCCTGCCGGCGAGCCCGTGACGCTTATCGAGTGTCTCGATGAGCGGGACGAAGCCGACTTCATCGCCGAGACCATCCTCACGCGCATGGCGAAGAGCGATCTGGCGCGTCGAGACTGCGCCGTACTCTATCGCACCAACGCGCAGTCCCGCGCCGTCGAAGACGCGTTCCGCCGGCGCAATATCCCGTATCGCCTCATCGGCGCCGTGCGCTTCTACGATCGGCGGGAAATCCGCGATCTCATGGCGTATCTCAAGCTCATCGCCAACCCCGCCGACAACGAGGCCTTCCTGCGGGCGGTCAATGTGCCCAAGCGCGGCCTCGGTGACGCGACGATCGCGCTCCTGGCCGAAAAGGCGGCGCTCGAGGCCAAGCCCCTCCTCGAGATCGCTACGCGCCCGGACGTGGCCGCCACGCTACGCCCAGCGGCCCGCACAGCGCTCGCGGATTTTGTGGGACTGGTGCAGCGGTTGCGCACTGCCGCCGTCGATGCGGCGGTCGATGAGTTGCTCCGCGACCTCGCGAATACCATCCGGTACGCGGACCATTTGCGCGCTGAGGGGCCCGAAGGCATCGAACGTATCGAGAACGTGCGCGAACTCATTGCGGGTGCCGCCGAAGTGGTGGCTGATGAGGGAGGCGAGGTGGGTCTCACGCCGCTCGATCACTTCCTGCAGTCGTCCACGCTGGTGGCGGGCGTCGACAAGCTCGATCCGAGCGCCGATGCCGTCGTATGCATGACCATGCACAACGCCAAGGGCCTCGAGTTTCCACTGGTCTTCGTGTGTGGCCTCGAGGATGGCCTGTTCCCACTGGCCCGCGCCGCCGAGGAACCCGCCCAGCTGGAAGAAGAGCGGCGTCTGTTCTACGTCGGCATCACGCGCGCCGAGGAGAAACTCTATCTCACCTGCGCGGAACAGCGGCGTCGGAACGGGGAGATGATGTTCTCCATGCCGTCGCGCTTCCTCAAGGTCATTACGCCTTCACTCGCCGAGCGTGGCAAGACGGCCCGGGCGCGCGCCGAAGGGCGGGCGGGAAGTCTCGGGATGGGGAGCGGCTATGGGTCGGCACGCAACAGCGACGATTCGTGGGGACGCAGCAGTTTCGGCCGTACCGACGGGACGGGCGCCTCGGCGCCGCGACGTCCCGCGGGACCCTACGGTTCCAATGCGTATGCGCAGCGCCCGGTCAATGTCCCGTATGCCACGCGGCCTGCCGCCGGCTTCAGCACGCCGAATCGTCGGGATGTGTCGCAGCCGGAAGACGAGTCGCAGGACATGCCGGCGTTTCGTCCGGGCGAACGTGTGAAGCATGCGAAGTTCGGTTCCGGTACCATCGCCGAACTCACGGGCAGTGGACGGGACGCGAAGGTCCGAATCGACTTCGATGACGAGGAAATCGGTCGCAAGACCCTCGTGCTTGCACAGGCCAAACTCGAAAAGGGGTGGGACTGATGTCGGTAACGCCGAACGACGTTCGTCACGTGGCGCGGCTCGCGCGCGTAGGACTCACCGAGGCGCGCATTCCGTCGCTCGTGAACGAGTTGAACGGCATCCTCGCGCACATGGACGTGCTACAGCAGGTCGATATTCGCGGCGTGGCAGAGGCGGCGGCGGAGGTTTCGGCGCCCCTGCGCGATGACGCGCTGCCGTCAGACACGCTGCAGCGCGCGCGTGAGACGTTCGCCCCGGCATCGCGCGATGGATTCTTCCTGGTACCGCGACTCGCCACGCACGGCGCGCTGGGGGCCAGCGCCTCGGAGGAGGCATGAGCGATCCCGTGTGGCTCGACCGCTTGCGAGCGCACACCGTCGACGAGGCGTGGCGCACCTACGACGCGGTGCAGGCGGGCCCGGAGGGACTCAATGCATTCCTCTCGGTCGATAGGAGCGCGCGCGGAGCCGAAACGGGCCGGCTCGCCGGTATCCCGGTCGCCGTAAAGGACAACCTCGCCACGCTCGGATTGCCCACCACCTGCGCGTCGCGGGTGCTCGCCGGTTACGTGAGCCCATTCGAGGCCACAGCCGTGCGCCGGCTGCGCGAGGCGGGTGCGGCGGTGATCGGCAAGACCAACATGGACGAATTCGCCATGGGGTCGTCAAATGAAAACAGCGCGTTCGGCCCGGTGCGCAACCCGCTCGATCGCGAGCGCGTGCCGGGGGGAAGCTCGGGTGGTTCTGCCGCCGCCGTGGCATCCGGTGTGGTACGCATCGCCCTCGGCTCCGAAACGGGTGGTTCCGTGAGACAGCCGGCGGCGTTCTGTGGCATCGTCGGCATCAAGCCTACCTACGGGCGCGTCAGTCGGTATGGACTGGTGGCCTACGCCTCGTCGCTCGACAACGTGGGCGTGTTCGGCGCATCCGTCGCGGAAGCGGCACTCGGACTCGAAATCATCGCGGGACACGACCGCTTCGATGCCACCAGCGCCGCGGTGGCGGTTCCCGATCTCACGGCAGCGATGAGCGCCGTGAACGAGGGGCGCCCATTGGCCGGGCTCGTGATCGGACGTCCGGTCGAATACTTCCCTGCCACCCTCGATGCCCGCATTGCGGCACACTGTGAGCGGGCGCTGCAGCAATTGCGCGAACTCGGTGCCGAGGTGCGCGACGTGTCGCTGCCCAGTACCGACCTTGCGATCCCCGTGTACTACATCATCGCGCCGGCCGAGGCGTCGAGTAATCTCGCGCGATACGATGGCGTGCGATTCGGGGTGCGCGCGGCGGCCGACGATCTGGGCGCGATGTACGAGCGCACGCGCTCCGGAGGTTTCGGGGACGAAGTCACGCGACGTATTCTGCTTGGCACCTATGTGCTGAGCGCCGGCTACTACGACGCGTACTACCGGCGCGCGCAGGCGGTGCGCACGCTCATCGCCCAGGAGTTCGCGCAGGTGTTCGCGTCGGGTGTGCACGTGCTGTTTACGCCAACGGCACCCACCACCGCGTTCCGGTTGGGTGAAGTGTCAGATCCGTACGAGATGTATCTCAGCGACATCTTCACCGTCACCGCGAACCTCGCGGGGGTGCCGGCCATGTCGCAGCCCATCGGGACCGTCGACGGCCTGCCGGTGGGTGGACAGCTCATGGCCCCCCATTTCGGAGAGGCCACGATGCTGCGTGTGGCGGCCGCGCTCGAACACGCCCAGCGCGCAGAGAGGATGTCATGACCACGGAGACCATCACGCACGGATGGGAGTTGGTCATTGGGCTCGAGGTGCACTGCCAGCTCAAGACCCGCAGCAAGATCTTCTGCGGCTGCGCCACCTCCTTTGGCGACGCGCCCAACGCCAATACGTGTCCGGTCTGCCTCGGACTGCCGGGGGCGCTGCCGGTGCTCAATGCCCATGCCGTCGAGCTTGCCACACGTGCCTCGCTCGCGCTGGGCTGCACGGTGCACGACACGTCGATCTTCGCCCGCAAGAATTACTTCTATCCGGATCTGCCCAAGGGCTACCAGATCTCGCAATTCGACCGCCCGCTGGCCACGGCCGGCGCTATCGCGGTCGGTGTGCAGCCGGACGGGACGCCGCGCGTGATTCGTGTGCATCGCGTGCACATGGAAGAAGATGCCGGCAAGTCCGTACACGATCGGTTCGCCGACATGTCGGCCATCGATCTCAATCGCGCCGGAACGCCCCTCGTGGAAATCGTGTCGGAGCCGGACATTCGCAGCGCTGCCGAGGCGGGCGCCTACGCGCGTCGCATGAAGCAGATGCTCGAGTACGCCGACGTGTCCGACGCGAACATGGAGGAAGGCTCACTTCGCGTGGACGTGAACATTTCGATCCGTCGTCACGGCGACGCGGCGCTCGGTAC
Source organism: Gemmatimonas sp. (assembly GCF_044345575.1). GTDB lineage: Bacteria > Gemmatimonadota > Gemmatimonadetes > Gemmatimonadales > Gemmatimonadaceae > Gemmatimonas. Next base: position 7,853 of record NZ_JBIJAW010000041.1, on the reverse strand, counting down.
CAAGACCGAGATCAAGAATCTCAACTCGTTCTCCGCTATTGAGCGTGCCGTGGAGATCGAGTTCGTGCGGCAGTGTCGTGTGCTCACCGAGGGCGGCGTCGTGGAGCAGCAGACCATGCTCTACGATGACAAGCGCAACGAGGTGCGTCCCGCGCGGAGCAAGGAAGGCAGTCATGATTACCGGTACTTTCCCGATCCCGACTTGCCGCCGCTCCGCCTGTCTGCATCGTTCGTCGCGCAGCAGGCAGAGGCGCTCCCCGAACTGCCGCCGGCGCGTCGCTCCCGGTTGTTGGTCCAGTACGGCCTCCCCGAGAATGATGTCGAACAGCTGCTGGCCACGCGTGAGCTGGCCGATCGCTTCGAGGCGGTGGCGTCAGCATCGGGGGATGCGAAGCGGGCCGCCAATTGGATGCTCGGGCCCCTGCTCGCATCGGTGAACGCGTCGGGGCTCGCACTGAGCGCGCATCCGGTGTCGGTCGCTCGCTTGGCCGCGCTCATCAGACTCGAGGTCGCGGGTGAGGTGTCCAACACGGCGGCGCGCCAGTTGTTCACCATGCTCGAGCAGCAGGATGGCGAGCCACTCGAGCTCGCGCGAGCGGCGGGGCTGCTGCAGGTGCGCGACGATGGCGCCCTGGTGGGATGGATCGATGAGGTGCTCGCGGAGAATCCGGCGGAAGCGGCCCGCTTCCTCGGTGGCGAGCAGAAGCTGCAGGGCGTGCTGGTTGGCCTGGTGATGAAAAAGTCCAAGGGATCGGCCGACCCCAAGAAGGTCAATCAGCTGCTGGCCGCTCGCGCGGGATGAACAGCGGGACCGACAACTCCGCGGCGTGACGCAGCGGAGTGGTTGGCATCCCGAACATGCGATCGGCCTCGAGAGCCGCCCGCATGTCACCACCTTCACGCTTCGCCTGGCGTCGCACTTTCTTCGCCTCGCGGAGCCGCCGGTCACCCGACGGATCGTACGCGAATGGTTCGCTCGTGTCCCAGTGCGTGAACAGATCCACGATGTAGTCGAACGCCCGTGCCATGTATCGGCCGACATCGCCGTCGCTCAGGTCCCAGCGGCTGTTCTCCGAAACCAGCTGGAAGATGCGCTGCCACGATTCCGTGTCGGTGACGTACACCATGCCGCGGAAGATCCGCCGATTGGTCGGGGTTCCAAAGAGCGTCGGGCTGAGAATGCGATCGAGATGCTGATCGGCCGCGGCGTGGTCGAGGCGTAACAGCTCTCTGGCCCGACGGGGCCACGCATCGCCGATATGGGTGTCGATGCGACTCTCCCAGTAGCTGTGCCCCAGCGCACTCGTGCTCGACGTCACGGCGAGCTGCCGCGGCACGAAGAAATTGTGGGCGACCACATCGGCCGCGAGGTGCGCGAGATACCCGAGGGCAAAGCTGCGCAGGGCGGGCGAGTCTGCCTCGTCGTGGATCTCCAGCCCCACATGCCACGAATGACAGTGGCGCCCCACCTCCGCGTACTTCTTCGCGATGCTCGTGTCCGCTGCGATCGAGCCGTACAGGAAGTCGGCCGGATGAGCGGCGAGCAGGTCGGCGATCGTGTGGGGAATCAGCGTGAGATTACGGAGCAGGGCATCACCCAGAAACACGTGCGTGCCCGGCGTCCACGCCCACGCCTCGCTCGGCGTGAGCAGCAGGACCATCATGGCGGCGAGCACGCACGCCCCCCACGGCACCACGGTGCGCCCGCTCACGAGTCCGGGTCGTGCTCCGGATGGTCGTGCCGCGGCTGGGCGTCATCGCGCGCTCGCTCTTCACTGCGACGACGCTTCTTGCGCCGGCGGCGCGGCAGATGGGACAGCAGCTCCCGCGCCCCGAGGCGAACCCCCCGGACCGCCGTGATCGCGGTGATCGCGGCGTCCTCCAGTTCATCCTGCACCACATCGAGCACCGCGTTTACTTCGTCGATGCGCTGAGCGGTCACGTCGACGGCCTCGTGGATCGTGTCGCCCATGGCGGCGGCCGCACCGCTGACGCTGCCCACATCGCGCTTCACCGTCGCCACCATTTCGCGGGCATCTTCCACCATGGCCCGCGCACTCGACAGCATGGGGCGCGTGTCGGTCGTCAAGCGGTCGAGCGTGGCGTTGAGCTTCCGCACACCGTCTCGCATAGCGGCAAGCAGGAGGATCAGGCTCGCAAGCGCGCCGACGGCCAGCAGGAGGACCAGAATCTCGAGCACCCCACCGGTCCACTCGAGCACCCCCCGGTCGGGGATCGTACGCGCGATGATCGTGTCCGGCAGAGTGACCGACTGCAGGAGGGGCCACGAAACGACGCGAGGGAGGACATCGATGATGACCATACGTCTGATCTAAAGGCTCACGAGGCTCGTGTCCATGCCGATAGGTGACTAAGCTTGAAGCACACGGTCCCTCGTTTTCCGCGTCTCGCCCCGTTTCCATGTCAGCGGTTCAATACATCGTCGAAGGCGGTCAGCGCCTGCAGGGCTCCATTCGCCCCGCGGGCAACAAGAATGCCGCGCTGCCCATCGTGGCCGCGGCGCTCATTACGGACCAGCCGGTGCAATTGCACAACGTGCCGCGCATCCGGGACATCGAGACGCTGGTCGAGCTCATTCGTACCACCGGGGCTGATTGCGAGTGGAATGGGGAGAACTCCCTGCGCATTCATGCGCAGGACGTCCGTGCGGCGGATCTCGATCCAGCCATGTGCGCGCGCATCCGGGCCTCCATTCTGCTGGCCGCGCCATTGCTCGCCCGCTGCGGCACCGTGACGCTGTCACCGCCGGGCGGTGATGTCATCGGCCGTCGGCGCCTTGACACGCACTTCCATGTGCTGCAGGCGCTCGGGGCCACGTATGAGCTCGGTGCACGCTTTCGCTTCGATACGGCCGGTCTGGTGGGTGCCGATGTGTTTCTTGATGAGCCTAGCGTGACCGCCACCGAGAACGCGCTCGTGGCGGCCGTGGCGGCCAAGGGACGCACCGTCCTGCGCAATGCGGCCAGCGAACCGCACGTGCAGGACCTCGCCCGCTTCCTCGTCGCGCTCGGCGCGCGCATCGAGGGGATCGGATCGAACGTGTACACCATCGAAGGCGGGCTCCCCCTCGGCGGGGCGACGCATGAGATCGGGCCCGATCACATCGAGGTCGGCTCGTTCATCGGGTTGGCGGCGGTGACCCGCTCCACGATCCGCATCGAGCGGGCTGGCGTCGAGCACCTGCGCAGCACCTTGCTTGGCTTCGAGAAGCTGGGGATCACCTGCCAAATCGATGGCGACGATCTCATCGTGCCCGCCGAGCAGTCCCGTCGCATGCAAACCGACCTCGGGGGACATGTCGCCAAGCTCGAAGATCAGCCGTGGCCGGCGTTTCCCGCTGACACCATGTCCATCGCCATCGTCGCGGCCACACAGTGCGAGGGGATGATTCTCTTCCACGAGAAGATGTTCGAGTCGCGCTTGTACTTCACCGACAAGCTCGTCGGCATGGGGGCCCGCATCGTGCTCTGTGATCCCCATCGGGCGATCGTCTCCGGTCCCACGCAATTGCGGGGCGGCACCGTCGAGTCGCCCGACATTCGTGCCGGTATGGCCATGCTGCTGGCGGCACTCTGCGCCGACGGCACGAGCGTGATCAACAATGCGCAGCAGATCGAACGGGGGTACGAGCGGATCGAACAGCGTTTGGGCACGCTCGGTGCGCGCATCCAGCGCGTGGTGCTCAGCGCGCACTGATGGCGCCGACGCTGCTGCAGTTGGCGGAGTCCGTGCCCGGCCTCCCCGTGGGGGTGCGGGGATGGATGACCACCCGCGCGATGGGATCATTCGGGTTCGGGTCCTCCGAGCCGGTCGCCGCGGTGTTCGACCGCTGGAATCACCTCCAGGCCGACCTGGCCGAGTACGGTATCGAGCGGTTGGTCTGCGCCCATCAGGTGCACGGGGCCGACGTCGTCACCCACACCGGTGGCTGGCGCGGCTGGCTCCGGGGGATGGGCGTCGACGGACACGTGACGGCCACCCCGGGAACGGCTCTTTCGGTCACGGTCGCGGACTGTACGCCGGTGCTCGTCTGGCACCCGCGCGGCGGGATCGCCGCCCTCCACGCCGGGTGGCGTGGGACGGCGGCCCGCATCCTCGACGCCGGCGTGTCCGCGCTCGAGGCCCTGGGGTTTCCCGCCGAGGAATGCAACGTGTGGCTCGGGCCGGCCATCTGCGGCGCCTGCTATGAGGTCGGTCCCGAGGTACTGTCCGCGGTGCACGGCACCTGCTTCGACGGGAAGGGGTATGTCGACGTGCGTGCCGTGCTCGCCGAGCAGGCACGCGCCCGCCGCGTGGCGCGGGTGACGACCGCTGACGGGTGCTCGCGCTGCCACCGCGAGCGGTATTTCTCCCATCGGGCGGGGGATGCCGGGCGGATGCTCGGTATTGTGGCGCTGGAGGGATGAGTCGGCTGGCACGGATCGGGCAAACGTGGTTAGGTCATCTTGACCCGGCCCTCCCCGGTCCCTAGGTTGACAGTCTGAGACGTAACCTCTTCGTGACCTCGCCCGCCCCGCGCGGGTGGAAGAAGTGTGGGGATGGCCCCCACACTTTTTTGTTCTCTGGGGGGTGCGTGTTCTTCATTTGTGGCGGTGCCTAGTCGGGAGATGGTGGCCCGAGGTGGTGCCGGCGGTTAGGCGTTTCGCGGTCGAACGGAGGGCAGCAGGTGAGCGAGTCCATCGAACCCATTGTCGCACAGGAGCTTGACGGCCTGGGCTTCGAGTTGGTCGAGCTTCGGCGGGGCGGCTCGCGGGCGCGCCCGGTGCTGGAAATCCGTATCGATCGCCGGGACGGCGAGAAAGTGACGATCGACGATTGTGCGCGGGCATCGCGGGCGCTCGAAGCCCGGCTCGAGGCAGACGCGTTGGTCGCCGAGCAGTACGTGTTGGAAGTGTCGTCGCCGGGAGCCGACCGGCCGTTGCGCACCGCTGCCGATTGGCGACGGTTCGTGGGGCGTCGGGCCACCGTGACGAGTGGGCTGTTGGCAGGTGGGAAGCAGGAAGTCGAGATCCTCGCGCTCGAGGGCGAGGCAGGCGCCGAGGTCGCGTCGGTGCGTGATCCGAAGGGGCGGGAAGTGCAGGTGCCGCTCCGCGAGGTCACGCAGGCGCGACTGGCGTTTCACTGGAAACGATAGGGGAGACGGATGGCCGGATCGGCGGAAATTCTCACAGCGTTACGTGAGCTGTCGAACCTGAAGCAGATCACGCGCGAAGAGCTCCACGGGCTTCTCCAGGACGGCATCCTTGCCGCACTGGCCAAGAAGCACGGGACGAACGTGCAGGCCGAAATCGAAATCGATGAAGCCAAGGGCGACATTCGCATCGTGCTGCTCAAGACGGTCGTGGATGAGGTCACCGACGAGTCGCGTGAAGTGACCGTCGAGGAAGCGCGCTTCATGGATCCGGAATTCCAGGTCGGCGACGTCATGGAAATCCCGGTCGACTTCATGGAGTTTGGCCGCACGGCGGTGCAGGCAGCCAAGCAGCGCATCATCCAGCGCGTTCGGGAAGGAGAGCGTAGCCGCATCCGTGACGAGTTCGCGGGGCGCGTGGGGGATCTCCTCTCGGGTGAAGTGCAGCAGATCGAGCGCGGCAAGCTCGTGGTCATGCTCAATAAGTTCCGTGAGGCGGAAGCCATCATTCCGTATCGCGAACAGAACCATCGCGAGCATTACCACCAGGGCGAGCCGGTGCGCGCGGTGCTCAAGCGGGTCGAGGATACCCCCAAGGGACCGCGACTCATTCTGAGCCGGGCCGATGCGCTGTTCGTGCAGGCGCTCTTCAAGCTCGAGGTGCCCGAAATCCAGCAGGGGATCGTGGAGATCAAGGCCGCTGCCCGCGAAGTGGGTAGCCGGACCAAGATCGCCGTGACCTCCCGTGATGAAGCGGTCGATCCGGTTGGCGCGTGTGTCGGCCTCAAGGGGGCGCGTGTACAAGCGGTGGTCAACGAGCTGGGCGGCGAGCGTATCGACATCGTGCCGTGGTCGCCAGATCCTGAACGCTTCGCGAAGCTCGCGCTGGCTCCGGCCCGTGTGGCGCGCGTGTTCAGTGATGCGATTTCGCGTACCATTCAGGCGGTCGTCGACGAGGACCAGCTTTCGCTGGCCATCGGGCGGAACGGTCAGAACGTCCGTCTCGCGTCCGAGCTCACCGGGTGGAAGATCGATCTCTATTCGAGCCGTGAGTGGATGGAGAAGGGTGGCGATTCGCCGCTCTTCGCGCCGCTCCCCGGTGAGGACGCGGAGGCCGATGTGCCGCTCAACGAGATCGACGGACTCGAGACGGCTACGGTCGCGGTGCTCGCCGAGGCCGGCTACCGTACGCTCAATGACATCCTCGATCTTGATCGGGATGACCTGTTGCGGCTCCCCGGCATTGCGCCGGAAGAAGCCGATCGCATCATGGCCATTATCGACGAGCTGACGACCGAGGATGACGAGGGTGGTCGCGGCGCGTGAGTGACGAGGGGCGCGTGACACCGGCGCTCGACGAGGCCGTGCGCCGCAAGGTGCTCGGCTTGGTAGGGCTCGGGGCGCGTGGCCGGCTCGTGGTGATTGGTACGGAACAGGTGCGGATCGCCGCGCAGAAAGGGAAATTGGTACTGGTGCTCGTGGCGCAGGATGTCTCGCGCCACTCGCTCGAGAAGGTCGTGCCGGTCCTTCGGGCTCGGCGCGTGGAGATGGTGGAGTGGCCGAGTGCGGCCGAGTTGGGCGGCGCGGTGGGGCGGGAGACCACGGCGGCGATCGGGATCGTAGATCAGGCGCTGGCGCGCGGTATCCGTGGCGCCGTGGCCGGGGCAGCCCCGGCGGGCGACGCGACGCGCGTTTCGCGGTAGGAGGACGGGTTTGAGCAAGCTTCGTGTGCATGACATGGCGGGTGAGTTCGGCATCTCGGCTGACGAGGTGATCGCGCTGCTGCGCCAGATGGACGTGCCGGTTCGCAGCCATTTGTCGCTGCTGACCGACGATCAGGTTTCACGCATTCGCGCCCGATGGGAGCGCGAGAAGCGGGTGCGCCAGGAGAAGGCGCAGCCCGCGCCGGCGGCTGCCCCACGGCGTCGCCGGACGACGGCGGCCGAAGCACCGGCCGCGCCCGAGCCTGAGACGACGGTCGCGCCCGCGCCGGCTGTGCGGCGTCGCCGCGCCGCCGACGTGGCCGATCATCACGACCATGCCGATGTGGATCACGCGCCGGTCGCCCCCGAAGCGGAACCCGCGCCGGTGGCCGAGCGGGCCCCGGAACCGGTCGTTGCCGCGCCCGTGGCGGAACCGGCGGCATCGCCCGCGCCCGTGCCCAGCGTCCCCGAGCCGGTGGTCACGCGGACGCCCGAAGCAGCGGCGCCGGCGCCAGCGCCGATCGTGACGCCTGCTGTCGTGTCGCCGCCGGCGGCGACACCCGCGGCGGCGCCGGCTCCCGTGGCGGCAGCGCCCGTGGTAGCAGCGCCCGTGGCGGCAGCACCCGTAGTGGCAGCGCCCGTAGCGGCTGCGCCGGCCCCGGAATCGCCCAGTGCGCCTCCGGCCGCTCCCGCAGCGCCCGCCCCGGCCCCGTCGCCCACGGCATCGCTCCCGCCCGATCGCCCGCGTCCCCGTCCGGTCGTGCCGGGCGCTCCGCGTCCCCGTCCGGTCGCCAGTGCCGCGCCCAACTTCGGGTCGGCCCGCCCCATCGCGTCCGCGGCCCCCGGCGGCGGCCTCTCGCAGGGCCAGCGCCGTGATGACCGGCGCCCCGGCGCCGGCGGGCCCCCGCAGCATGGCGGCGGCCAGCACGGCGGTGGTCAGCAGGGCGGCGGCCAGCAGGGTGGCGGACAGTATGGCAGCGGCCAGTCGGGCATGCCGC
>NZ_JBIJAW010000228.1:0-5420 GCF_044345575.1 Gemmatimonas sp. | reverse complement strand
TGGCAGTACCTCGCCACGCTCGCGTACGGCACGACCACCACGCGTGATCCGCAGACCGCCACAACCGACTTCCTCTCGTACAGTGATCGGGTGGAGAACGGCGAGATGATCGGGCCGCGCATCTACACGACCGGCCCCGGTGTCTTCAGCGCCGAGCCGGTACGGGATCTCGAACACGCGAAGGAGATCCTCACGCGCTACGCCAAGTATTACGACACCAAGACGCTCAAGATGTACATGTCGGGCAACCGTCAGCAGCGTCAGTGGATCATTATGGCGGCGAAGGAACTCGGCATCATGCCGACGACCGAGGGCGGGCTCGATCAGAAGCTCAACATCACCCACGGCGTCGACGGCTACCCGGGCATCGAGCACACATTGCCCATCACGCCGAAGTTCGACGACGTGTTCGAGTGGTACAAGGCGACGCAGGTGACCAACTCCCCCACGCTTATTGTGGAGTACGGTGGTCCGTTCGGCGAAGGCTGGTTTTATCAGACCGAGGACCTGCTGAACGACGCCAAGCTGCGACGCTTCACGCATCCGGTGGATTTCGACAGCAAGGTGCGCCGTCGTGGAAGCGGTAATGCTCCCGGACCTGCAGGCTTCGCCGTGAAGGAGGAGTATGCCATGTGGCAGCACGCCGAGGATCTTGCCAAGACGGTGGAGCGCGGCGGGCGCATCGGCGTCGGCAGTCACGGCCAGCTGCAGGGACTCGGCATGCACTGGGAGCTCTGGCTGGTGCAGGCCGGCGGCATGAGCACCCACGAGGCACTGCGTTCGGCGACGATCGTCGGAGCGGAAGCCATTGGGCTCGGTGGTGAGATCGGCTCCCTCGAGGCGGGCAAGTTCGCCGACCTGCTCGTGCTCGATCAGGATCCGCTGGTGAACATCCGCAACACCAACACGCTGCGTATGGTAATGGTGAACGGTCGCCTGTTCGATGCGAACACGCTCGATGAGCTGCATCCGCGTCAGAAGACGATGCCGAAGCAGCCGTGGAGCTACACGGTACCCACCGCTGGCGCGGGCATTCGTCCGTAAGGCATCACCCGAAACGCAAAACCCGAACCCGTGGCCCGGAACTGATCAGTTTCGGGTCGCGGGTTCGGGTTTCGACGTTTCGGGAGGTGTCAGGATGCCGGCAGCAGCACTCTCACCCACGTACCGTGGGGTGAGGCGTCGTCGAGCAGGAGCGTGCCCCCCATGATGGCCACGAGCCCATAGGCTGAGGAGAGTCCGAGTCCGGATCCTTCGCCCACCGACTTGGTCGTATAGAACGGATCGATGGCGCGTTCCCGCACTTCCTCTGACATGCCGGGCCCATCGTCGATAAGGTCGATGGCGACATAGCGACCAGGGGCCAGCACCGTGCCCATACGGTCTTCCAATGGCGTGTCGAGCGTGGTGCGGGACGCGATAATGCGCAACTCGCCGAGGCCGCGGCGCGCCGACTTGCTGATGGCTTCGTTCGCGTTGGAGATGACGTTGATCAGGACCTGCTCGAGCATGGCGGGATCACCGGTCACCACCGGAGCAGGCGCCTCGATCGCCGTCGTGATGCGCATGGCATTCGATGTCTGCTGTGTCATGAGTGATTCGACGGCTTGAATCACCGTGCCAACTTCGAATGGCTGACGGGTCAGCTGACGACGGCGCCCGAACGACAGCAGATGTTGAATCAGATCGCGCGCGCGCGACGTGGCGCGCAACGTCTCCGCAAAGAACGGATCAGTATCCCGCGACGGCGGGAGTACCGACTTGATGTATTCCACATTGCCCACGACGACGGTGAGCAGATTGTTGAAGTCATGCGCAACGCCGCCGGCGAGGCGACCGATGGCTTCGAGCTTCTCCGCCCTGCGGAGCGCCAGCTCCACCCGCTCGCGCTGCATCACGGCGTACAAACGATCGGCCGCAGACGCGGCACGTTCGGCGACGGCGGCCACGAGTTCGCGACTGTACTCGTCGAGCGGCGCACCACTGGTGCGCACGGCGAGCTTGACCAGCAGCCCGCCCGTCGTGGGGACGCGCTGCACGAATACCGCGTTCCCCGTTTCGAGGCTCTCGGCATTCGCGATGTGCATCTCGCCCTCGGTGTGCACGTGCCACTGACGATCGCCCGGCAGGCGGGTGCACCACGAGACGGCCCATGCGCCCGTGTATTCACGTAACTCAGCGCAGACCCCCGCGCGCAGCTCCTCGAGCGATTGGCTCTCGGCGATCACCGTGGCAGCCACGTTGCTGTGGGTGATGTCGCGCTGAATGGAGACCCAGTGCGTGTACCAGCCTGTCTCGTTGGCAATGGGCGTGATGTCGAACTCCACGTCGAACGGGACACCGTTCTTGCGGTAGTTCGTGAGCCGCACGCGGGTCGATTTCCACGCCTTGAGTGCCGTGTGCAGCTGGTAGAGCATCGCCGGGTTGGTGCGCTCCCCTTGCAGGACGCGCGGGGTCTGCCCGATGACCTCCGTCGCTGCATATCCCGTCATCCGCTCGAAGGCGGCGTTGACGAACACGATACGCGGCCCCGGCCGCAGGCTGGGTTCGGCCTCGGTGATCAGGACAACATCATCGACCCGTGCGAGCACCTGCTCCAGAAGCGGAAATGACGGCGTGGTGGACACGGAAGAACGAGCAATGGTTTGGAGGATGCGCGGCGTCGCCGCCCGTATCATTTCGGGCCGATCTGGTATTCTTTCGGTGGCGTGGCACCGAGGAGGTGCTGGACGAAGTAGTCCCAGCGTCGGCGCATCATGTAGTTCGTTGCCGCCCCGAAGCCGTGGGCCGCGTTGGGGATCATCAGCAGGTCGAAGTCCTTGCCGGCCTTGATCAGCGCGTCGACCACCAGATAGGTGTTGTCGGGCGGCACGTTATCGTCGAGCGTGCCATGGGCGAGCAGCAGCTTGCCCTTCAGGTTCTTCGCGAGCGTCTGATTGGCCTCGGCATCGTAGTTGTCGCTCGTGCCGTTCCTGGTGAGCAGGCCATGATAGCGCTCACCCCAGTCGTCTTCGTAATTGCGGTTGTCGTGATTGCCCGACTCCGAAATGCCCACCTTGAAAAAGTCGGGATAGCGGAACAGCGCGCCCGCCGTGGCGAAGCCACCGCCCGAGTGTCCCCAGATCCCCACCTTGTCGAGATCGATGAACGGGTAGCGCTGCGCGAGCTGCTTCATGCCCGCGATCTGATCGGGGAGCGTGTTGTCCCCCATACGGGCGTAGTAGGCATCGTGGAACGACTTGGAGCGGGTGGGATTCCCGGTACCGTCGATGGCCACGACGATGAACCCGAGCTCGGCGAGCGCCTGGTTGTCGCGCGTGGCCGCGGTGAACTGCCGGCTACCCACCGATCCACCCTGCGGGCCGGGGTAGATGTAGTTGATGATCGGGTACCTCTTGGTCGAATCAAGCGTGGTGGGCGTCCACATGAGGCCATATAGGTCCCACTTGCCGTCACGATCCTTCACGGTGATGCGCGTGGGCGCCTTCCAGCCGGTGGCGAGCAGACGGCTGATGTCTCCCTGTTCGAGCGTCGCGATGAGTTTGCCGCTCTTCGCGTCGCGCAGCACCGCCGTCTGCGGTGCATCCGGACGCGACCAGCTATCCACGAAGTGCGTCCCCGTGGGAGACAGCGAGACGACGTGATCACCATCTTCGGGGGTGAGCAGCGTGAGGCCCTTCCCGTCGAAGCCCACGCGGTAGAGGTGGCGGAAGTACGGATCACGCCCCTTCTCCTTGCCGGCCGCGTTGAACCACACCGTACGCGTCTTCTCGTCGATGCGCACGACGTCGAGCACTGTGCCCTCGCCCGTCGTGATCTGGTTCTTCAGCTTGCCCGTGGTGAGATCGTACAGATACAGCTGTCCCCAATCGTCACGCTCAGAGAACCAGAGGACCTCGTTGCTGCCGGGGAGTACGCGCCAGTTCTGCTCGCCATCGCCGCTTTCGAACTGCGTGGCCACTTCCTCACGCAACACATCGCGCACGTCGCCCGTTGCGGCATCGGCTACACGCAGCGTGGCCACCTTGTGGTCGCGCGAGTTGCTGAGGAACGCCACCATGCTCCCGTTGGGGAACCACTCGGTGTCCGCGAGCTTGCCACCGCAGTTGATGTGGTCGCACACCGAGCTGCGATGCTGATCGGGCGCCATCTTGAAGCGCACGACTTTCGGCGTTGTCCCCGACAGGTCGACGACGACCCGTTCGATCATCGTGACCGCACTGTCGCCCGGGAGCGGGTACTTCCACTGCATCAACTCGGGGTGTCCCACCTTGTAGCGCACGAGGTACATCTCCCCCGTCTTGCGCTGGTCCTGCTGGAACGTGGCGATCTTCTTCGAATCGGGCGACCAGAGCAGCACCGCACGGTCACTGTGCACCCAACCGGCGTTGTCGGTGGCGTAGCCGAAGTCCTTCACGCCGTCGGTGGTGACTTGCGTTTCGGCGTTCGTGGCGACGTCGCGCACCCAGAGATTCCAGTCGCGAATGAACGCCGCCTTGCTCCCGTCGGGTGACAGGACTTCCGGCGCGCGCGTCCGGTTGCGTGCCGTGGATGCGGCGGGCGCCGCAGGGCACTGGGCGTTGGCCGTCGCGCAATTCGTCTTCACGCCCTTCGCGTTCACCAGCATGATCGGCTGCGAGCCATCGGGCTGCCGGACGCGATAGGTGAACCGGCCATCGGGCAGCCACGACGGCTGCACACCGGTGTTGGAGACGAGCGTTTGCGTATTGAAGCCGAGGAACTTCTCAGCGCGGGCGTAGTCGGCGGCCGTGATCACGCGCGACTGCGCCTGGGCTACCGTGAAAGGCGCGATAACCGCGACGGCGGTCAGGAGGACTGAGCGACGCATCGTAGGGAAAGGGGTAGGAGAAGCCAACCCCTAAAGCTCGCCTTGCGACGCTCAGGGTGAAAGTCCACCTCCGATGCGTGCGAGGACTAGGGTGGTCAGGTCGCGCGCGAATGGTGCATCGTTCTGCCGCAGGGCCGCGAGCGTGTCGGCGATGTGCCCACCGAACCCGGCGCAGTTGTCACAGCCAGCCAAGTGCGCCTGCAACGCTTCCACACGAGACGATGGGAGCGTGCCATCGAGATACTCCGACAGGTCGGCCAGTACCTCGCGGCATCGCACACCGGCGACGATGGTCTCGAGTGCGGTGTTGATCATGGCGTACCTCCGATTCGTGCCCGGGGACGGCTGGTCTCACGCTGCTCGTCGGCCGCGAGCTGTCGCGTGAGCGCCGCCAGATGGATGCGCGCGCGGTGTAACCGACTCTTCATCGCGGCGAGCGAGAGGTGCATCGCCGCCGCAGTTTCTTCGCCGCTCAATCCGTCGAGCTCCCGCAGGGTGAGTACCGCTCGCTCCTCGATCGGCAACAGGGCGAGCGCACGATGCAGGAGTTCCGCCCGATCTTCTTCTGTCG
>NZ_JBIJAW010000227.1:0-5424 GCF_044345575.1 Gemmatimonas sp. | reverse complement strand
ATCGCCGTGATCTACATGCGTGAAGATGCACAGGGCCGCACGACCGGCGTGACCTTCGCGACCTACCTGCGCATTCCCTGATTTCGGAGCCCCGATGCCGTCGCCTTCCCGTATCACCAGCACGATTACCCTTGTGGCGGCGCTGCTCAGTGCCGGCGCACTCGAGGCGCAGAGCGACCGCTACGATGTGATTGTGCGTGGCGGCATGGTGATCGACGGCACCGGTGCCATGCCACGGCGCGCTGACGTCGGCATTCGCGGCGATCGCATCGTGCGCGTCGGTGATTTGAGCCGCGCACAGGGGCGTGACGTGATCGACGCACGCGGCAAGATCGTGGCGCCGGGATTCATCAACGTGCACAGTCACGCCGACCGCGGCGGCCTGCCCACCGCCGCCAATCTCCTGTCGCAGGGCGTGACCACCGTCTTGATGAACGCCGACGGCAACGGTGCGGTGGCAGTCGGTGCTCAACTCGACACGCTTGCGGCCCGCGGGCTCGCCATCAACGCCGCTGCGAGTGTGCCGTTCAACAGCATCTGGAGCACGGTGGTCGGGCCGCGTGATGTCCGCCCCACCGATGACCAGATCGCCCGCATGCAGGCGTTGGTACTGGCCGCCCTCGAAGCCGGCGCCTTCGGCGTCTCGGCCGGGCTGGACTACAAGCCGGCCTACTTCGCCACGGTGGACGAAGTCAATCGCATCCTTGCCGTGGCGAAGCCGTGGGGGACGTTCTTCACCAACCATGATCGGGTGACACCGGAGAGCGGCTACAGCTCGGTGGCCGGCATGCAGGAAACCATGCGCATCGGCTTTGCCACCGGCATGGTCCCGGTGTTCACGCACATGAAGCTGCAGGGTCGTGAACAGGGACGCGCCAAGGGCATGCTCGACACCATGCACGCCGAGACCCGGCGCGGGCGCTGGGTGGCGGGCGACGTGTACCCCTATCTCTCGGGACAGACGATGCTCGCCGCGCTCATCATCCCGGGATGGGCGCAGGACGGTGGCGTGGACGCCATGCGTGAGCGCTTTCGCGACCCCGCGGTGCGCGCCCGGATCGTCACCGAGGCCGACGAGGCCATCGCCGCCCGGTTCACCGGGGCCGCCGGCATCCTGCTCAACGATGACGGCACCACCCTGCAGCAGTTCATGGACCGCGAGCAGATCATGTCCGCAGGCGAGGCGGTGGTGCGCGTGCTCGAACGCCGGATGCCAAGTGCCATTCTCGGATTCGGCGCCGAGGCGGACCTCGTCCAACTCATCGCCGACCCCGACGTAGCCATTGCGTGCGACTGCGACGCCGCACTCCCTGAACGGGTGTCGCACCCGCGCTACTTCGGCACCTTCCCTCGCGTGCTTGGCCGCTACGTGCGCGAGCAGCGCGTGTTGAGTTGGCAGGCCGCCATTCGCAAGATGACGTGGCTACCGGCGTCGCTCATGGGGTTGCCTGATCGCGGACGCCTGGCGCCGGGAATGCTCGCTGATGTGGTCGTGTTCGACAGTGCAACGGTGATCGATCAGGCCACGTATACGCAGCCCACCGCACCATCGCTTGGCATCGAACAGGTCCTGCTGAACGGCGTCTTCGCGATGCGGGACGGCAAGGTGACCCGGGTGCAGGCAGGGCGTGCGCTCCGCCGTACGCGCAGCATGGTCAGTCGCCGGCCTCGGTGAACGACTCGCGCACGATTTCCCACCCCATGGCACCGAGCTTCCACTCCGCCGTGTAGCGCCCCTCCTGCTCGTGGGCTCGGCCGTTCACGCGCCATCGGCCAACCCAGTGCCCCACCTCGCGAGCTGAGATACCGGACGGGTCCACAGTGACCTGTTCGGGCGTGCGCACGTAGCCGCCAAAGCCCTTGGCGCGCATCTGCGCCTCCCAGGCGTCGATGTTGGCGGCGCGGCCGCGCAACACGGGACCGCCAGCCACCGCGACCTCCACCTCGTCGCTCATGAAGCTGGCCACGTACTGGGGGTCGAGCGCCGCGATGGCGGCGTTGGATTGCTTGCGCAGAGCGCGAATGTCGGCGGCGTGGTCTCGCATGCGTGGAACATACACACCCGGCACCGGGCACTGACAACACGTTCGAGGGCCATAGACAGCAGAAAGCGCCGGGTCTGGTGGACCCGGCGCTTCCTTGTGCCGTCCGCGGAGAACGTCGACCTGTGGTCGTGACGGCGCCTGCTGCCGTCTGAGTCCGCGCCGACACCCGATTGTCCGGACGCTAGCGCCCGATCAACGGTGCGTTCCACACGAAGGTGGAATGTGGCAGCGGGTCGGTGCGCGCGGTGCTCTCTCGCTCAGCCTCGGTGTCTCCGAGGAATCGGGATCGATCCCCGACCCGCCGAAGCATCGTGTTGGCATCGCCCTCACTCTGCGGGATCAACATGCGAAGAACGGAACGGTCGCACCATAGGGGAAACCCGTACCTCCGCGCCTCCTCTACTCCGTATCTCGAGTGCGTCAGCCACCCGTCCCGAACTGCCGCGTGAACTTCACGAACAGACTCCGCTGTTGCGGCTGGACCCAGTTGAAGAAGCCAGTGGCATCACGTCCGTCGTTGAGCACCACGAAGAGGCCGGTACCGGCCGTGTTGAGCCAGCCGAAGCGCACGTTCGCCGACCAGATGCGCTGCTGATTGTTGTACTGCGTGAGCGTCTGGACGAAGATGCGCGGCGTGAAGAAGTAGTTGAGGCGCACCGCCTGCAGCGTGCGCTTGAAGTTCCCCTGTGGCAGTCGCACATCGTTGTGATCGACGGTGAGCGAGCCGGAGAAGGTCGCCCCGCGTCGCATGGTGAGCGTGCCACTGCCGCCGTTGCGCGTGCCCGTCCAGAAGTTGCCGAAATCGAAACGGCCGGTGGCGGTGATGTTCTCGCTCGGGTCCGTGGTGTAGTCGAACCCGAGCGTCCCCCACTGGTATTCACCAGCCGGCAGCACCACACCGGGCGAGATCTCGAAGGGCACCTTGAGCCCTTCCTGCGAGATGTTCCACTCGGGACCGAACTTCGTACTGTTGGCGAACTCGATCTCGGTGAGGTCGAGGTGCCAGTATCCGGTCTGCTTGAAGCCGTCTTCGATGTCGTAGAAGCCACGGTAACTCACGTGCGGGTTCCACTGCCGGAACCAGCCCCACTCCGGCTTGCGCCACAGGTACATCGCTGTGGCATCCATCGCCCGATAGCCGGCCGGTCGGCTCATGAAGCCCACTTCCGGATTGAAATCCTCACCGATCTGCGCCACGCGCGCGTTCGCGTTGAACACGTTGGTCGCGTATGCGACGCGCGCGCTGTAGGCAAGATCATCCCCGGTGCGACCGGGTGTCGTCGTCTTCGCCGCCCACAGATCGCTGGTCCACTTCTGGCCGACCCCGAGCCGGCCGTCCACTGCGAAGGTGCGGTTCACGTTGGCGCTGGTGTCGGTAGCCATGCGCTGCACCGCCATGACGCCGAAACGCGAACGCGCTCCCACTTCACGCGTCGCGCGCGCCACGGAGTACGACTGCCCCGACGTCCCCTGCTCTGGCGCATCGGTGACCATCTGCAACAGCCCCACCGTGGTGCCTCCCACACGTCCCGACAGGCGTCCGCCCCCCAGAATGGGTTGCGGCGTGCCGGTGTTGGAGATGCCGATACGGCGAGAGAAGAAGAGATCCACTGCCTGCGGCGTCCCCGCCGAGAACACCCCCGCGTTCTCGAGGAAGAACGGCCGCTTTTCCGGGAAGAAGATCGGGAAGCGCGTGAGGTTCACGCGCTGATCGTCGACCTCCACCTGCGCGAAGTCGGTGTTCACGGTGAGATCGAGCGTGAGCGCCGGGGTGACCCCGTACTTGATTTCACCACCGATTTCGGTGGGTGTGGTGCTGGTCTTGATCCCCTTGTTCCAGCGCTCCTGGCTCGACGACAACACGTACGGCGTCACCGTCTGGATGCGTCGCACCGGTGGGGTGAGCTTCGCGAGATTGCCCGCGAGTGACAGGCGGTACAGGTTGAACTGCCGCGGAATGAACGACCAGTACAGTTCCTCGTTCTTGCGGCGGATCATGCGGGCGACGTTGAGCCCCCAGGTCTGCTCGCCGTTCGCCGACTGATACCGGATCGTGGAGAACGGAATGCGGAACTCCGCCGTCCAGCCGAGCGAGTCGACGGTGGTGGCCACCGTCCAGCTGGCATCCCAGTTGACATTGAAGCCGCCCATGGCGCCCGCCTGCATGCGGTTCTGCCCAGCGACCATGGCGCCGCCCCCTTCGCCTTCCCGAATCACCTGGCCGTCGTACTCGACGCCCGCGGGGGTCGTGCCGAACACGAACCCGTTCTGGTGATCGTGATACGTATCGAAGATGAACGCCACGTAGTCACTGTTGGCCAGTGTCACGTCGCGGATCTTTTCGCCGGGAATGATCAACGACGGCTCGCGGTCGTACATGCGCGCGCCGATGAACAGATACTTGCCGTCGCTGGCGAACCGCACCTCGGTCCGTTCGGAGGCGGGCACGCCCTCGTTGAGCTCGCGCTGCACGAACTCACTCACCGGGCTCCCCTGCTTCCAGACGCCCTCATCGAGCCGGCCATCGATCACCGGCTCGGCGCCCTCGAGCTTGATGATGTTCACGGTGGGGCGCGGACGGGCGCGGGCAATGCGGGCGAACGAATCGGCCACCGCGGCATCGAGGCGCATGCCGCCGGCAGGACGGGCCGGCTGGGCCGTCGCGGTGAACGGCGCGCCGCCAAGGCAGAGCGCGGCCAGAGTGCGGCCGAAAACGGCGGCGCGGGGAACGCGGAAAAGTCGCATCTGAAACGGAAAAGGGGGGCGGGGACTCCCCAAAATACGCGTGCCGGGGGCCGAGCGTTCGGCGCGCGAACGCGGAGAGCGGGCGACTGGACAACGGGGCGAAATTCCTGCCGATTGTCGGCATGCCTATCGATCCGAATTCCCGCCGCCAGTTTCTCGCCTTTCTCGCCGGCAGTCCGCTGCTCGCCACCGCCGGCCTCGATGCCGATTGGCTAGCCTCTCTGAGTGGCCAGCAGCAGGGCGACGCCCTGTTGCACGCGGCCGATGAACTAGCCCGGTACGGCAAACACCCGGTACTGCCTCAGGCGCAACCGCCGCTCATCGCGAAGGCCGCCGACGCCCTCGACGTGTTCGACTTCGAGGCGGTCGCCAGGCAGAACATCCCGGTGGCGCACTGGGGCTACCTGATGACCGGCACCGACGACGATGCCACCATCGCCGCCAATCGTGCCGGCTTCGATCGATGGGTACTCAAGCCGCGGCGACTGATCGACGTGAGCAAGGTGGACAGCCACCTCTCCATCTTCGGTTCGCGCTATGCCTCCCCCATCGTGGTGAACCCGCTTGGCAGCCAGAAGGGCTTCCACAAGGACGGCGAGGTGGCCACCGCGAAGGCGGCGAAGGCGCGCGATCA
>NZ_JBIJAW010000226.1:0-5432 GCF_044345575.1 Gemmatimonas sp. | reverse complement strand
TGCCGCCGATCCTGCATTGGGTGGCCACGTCGGAACAGTTCGATGGCCGCTTCATCGGCCGCTACACCCAGAACTGGACGCTCCCCTCGGGGGCGACGCTCGCCAGCACCTGGGACCGCATGGGGTACGACCCGAGCTCCGACAACGGCGGCCAGCTCTGGCGCGACGTGTACTGGGCCATCGGGCAGAACCTGGTGGATATGATCAGGATCGCCGAGACGGAGCAGCGCTGGGATCTGCTCGGAATCGGCCAGGCGATTCAGGCCTGGGGCTGGCTCAAGGTGACGGATGTGCACGGGGAGCTGATCATCAAGCAGGCGTTCGATCAGACCCGGTTCACCTTCGATTACGACTCGCAGGAGTTCGCCTACCAGGAAACGCTCCGCTTGCTCGACGAGGCGATCAAGAACCTGCAGCGCACCGACGGCGCCGTGAACCAGCAGTTCCTGGCCCGCTTCGATCGCGTGTACGGTGGTGATCGTGTGAAGTGGTTGCGCTTCGCGTACGGCCTCAAGGCCATGACGCTCAACCACTACAGCAACAAGGGAGGCTACCGTCCGCAGGACGTGATCGCGGCGGTCGACCTGTCGTTCGCGAGCAATGCGGATGATGCCCTGCTCGCCTACAGCGGGACGAGCGCTGACAACGCCGACGCCAACTTCTGGGGACCGCGCCGCAACAACCTCACGAACTATCGCCAGACCAACTTCATCGTGAATCTGATGAACGGGACGGCGACGGGTGGTGTGGTGGATCCGCGCATGAGCCGCATGCTCGCCCCCTCACCCGACGGCCTCTTCCGCGGGCGAGATAATCAGGTCGGGACGACGGCGTTGCCGGCGGCCCAGCAGCCCAACAACCTGTTCGGCTACGTTGGTACGGCAGGCGCCGGTCAGCCGTCGCGGTATCTGTTCGCCGATCGGACCCGGTTCCCGATCATGACGTACAGCCAGCTGCAGTTCATCAAGGCCGAAGCGGCGTTCCGGTCGGGTAACCGGGCGGTGGCCCTGCAGGCGTACACCAACGGCGTGTCGTCGCACCTCGACTTCGTGAACGCGCGCAACCTCGACGATGGTCAGGCGGTCGCGCAGATCACCGCGGCGGAACGCTCGGCGTACCTCGCGAGCCCGGCGATCATTCCGAGCACGGGCGCCCTCACGCTCACCCACATCATGACGCAGAAGTACATCGCGCAGTGGGGCTGGGGGCACGTGGAGACGTGGATGGACATGCGCCGCTTCAACTACACCGGCCTCGATCCCCAGACGGGGCAGCAGGTGTACCCCGGGTTCGTTCTTCCGACGGTGCTCTTCCCGGACAACGACGGAAAGATCGTGCATCGCATCCGGGCGCGCTTCAACTCTGAATACGTCTGGAATCGCGCAGCGCTCGACAAGATCGGCGGGCTCGCGCTCGACTTCCATACCAAGCCGCTCTGGATCACTCAACCGTAACCGAGATGAAGCTCTCCCGCTCCCTCGCGCTGCTGCTCGGCTTCGTCGCGCTCACCGGCTGCGACAAAGACGCTGTGCAGATCAGCTCCATCACCGCGCCCATCAAGGGCGCTCGCGTGAAGTTCTTCAACTTCGGCATCAACGCCCCGCAGCTGAACTTCTACGCCGGCAACACGAAGGTTACGGCCATCTCCTCCACCACCGGCGTCGAGTCCACGGTGGGGGTGGCATACGGCGCTGTGGCCGCTGGCAACAACTACACCATGCTCCCCCCGGGGGCCACGACGTTCTCGGGGCGCATCTCGGCGACGGTGGACAACAACCTGCCGATCGCGACCATCCCCGCCACGCTCGAGGATGGGAAGGCGTATTCGGTGTATCTCACGGGGTTCTACAACACCATGACCAAGCAGGCGGATGGTTTCGTGGTGGTGGATAACTTCCCGGACACGCTCGACTACTCCCAGGCGCTCGTGCGCTTCGTGAACGCCAGCCCCAACGCGCTGGCCATGCAGCTCACGCTGCGTGAGCCGGTGGCCGGGACCGAAATCCAGGTCGGTGGTGCCGTCGCCTTCAAGGCGGCCGGCGCTTTCGTTGGGGTGCCCACGGGGTCGTATGATCTGACCACGCGCAACTCGGGTAGCACGGCCGCGGCGATCACGCGGACCGCGGTATCGTTTCTGCCGGGACGCGTGTACACGATCACGGCGCGCGGTGACATGACGCTGCCGATTACGGGGACGGCGGTGAACCGGCCGTTTCTGGATAACAGCTTGAACCGGTAACGGTAACGGCGGGACTGCTGACTGCGCTGTACCAGCAGACGGCAGACCGCAGGAACCACAGCACGCAGACCGGAGTGATTCGGTAGAACGAAACGGGGGCGACCGCTGCGCGGCGCCCCCGATTTCCTTTGCGGTAGGGATATCGGGTGCCGCGCGAAGCGCTGGCACCCGTGTTGTCGTACCGCAGTCCTCCCGTCTGCTTACTGTGGTTCCTGCCGTCTGCCGTCTGCTGTTTGTCGCAACGCGATTCCCCCCGCCGCAAACACCTCCCGCAACGCCCCCACCGCAAACGCCAGATCCTCCCGCGCTACCATCAGCGGCGGTGACAGACGGATCACCGTGCCGTGCGTCTCCTTGCACAGCACCCCGCGCTGCTGCAGCGCCTCGCAGTACGGACGCGCCGCTTCGTACAGCTCGATCGCGCACATCAGCCCACGGCCGCGGACCGACTTGATGGCCGGGTGCCGCAATGTCTGCAATTGCTGCAGTAGCCAGCGCCCCTCGTGCGCTGAGCGCTCCACGAGCTGCTCGTCACGCAGGACGCGCAGCGCCTCCCGGGCGACGGCGCACCCCAGTGGATTGCCGCCGAACGTGCTGCCGTGCGAGCCGGGGCCGAACACGCCGAGCACGTCGCGCCGCGACACCACAGCCGACACCGGATAGAAGCCGCCGCTCAGCGCCTTGCCGAGGATGTAGAGGTCCGGCGTCACCCCGTCGTGGTCGCAGGCGAACAGGGTGCCCGTGCGACCAAGCCCCGTCTGAATCTCGTCGGCGAGCATCAGGACCTGCTGGGCATCGCACAGCGCGCGCAGTTCGCGGAGGAAACCGTCGGGCGGCAGGAGCACCCCCGCCTCGCACTGAATCGGTTCGAACAGCACGGCGCAGGTGTCGGGCGTCATCGCGCGCAGAACGGCATCGATGTCACCGAACGGGACGAGCGTGAAGCCGGGCGCGAACGGGCCGAACTGCTCGCGATAGGCCGCCTCACTCGAAAAGCCCACGATGGTGGTGGTGCGGCCATGAAAGTTGTTCTCGAACGCGATGATGTGCGCGCGTCCGTCGGCGATCCCCTTGGTGCGATAGCCCCACCGGCGCGCCGCCTTGATCGCCGTTTCCACGGCCTCAGCGCCAGTATTCATGGGGAGGACCATCTCCATGTCGCACAGCTGCGCCAATTCCTCGCAGAACGCGCCCAGCTGATCGTTGCGGAACGCCCGGGAGGTGAGCGTGACGCGCGCGGCCTGTTCGGTGAGCGTACGCAGCAGCCGTGGATGACAGTGCCCCTGATTCACCGCGCTGTAGGCGCTCAGGCAGTCGAGATACCGACGCCCCTCCACGTCGGTAACCCACGCGCCCTTCGCTTCGGCGATCACCAGATCGAGCGGATGGTAATTGTGGGCGCCCCACGCGTCTTCGCGGTCGATGAAGTCGTGGGTGACCGGTGACATCGCCTCGTGGCCGGGGACCGATGCCATGTGGCGCGGAGTGATCGTGGCCGTGGTAATCATGAGCGAGCTCCGGGTCAGAGGATATGGCGCCCGAAGGCACTGGCGATGAGGTCGGCGGCGAGTTCCGCCGTAGCGTTGCGTGCGTCGAGAATCGGATTGATTTCCACGAGGTCCATCGCGAGCATGGCCCCCGTGTCGTGGATGATCTCCATGGCGAGATGCGCCTCGCGCAGTGTCGCCCCACCACGCACGGGCGTGCCCACGCCGGGGGCCTCCTGCGGATCCACCCAGTCGGCATCGCACGACACATGCACGCCGCCGGTGCCGTGGGTGGCGATGGCCACCGCATCGTCCATCACCGCGCGCAGCCCGCGCTCGTCGATGTCGCGCATGGTGAACGCGCGGATGCCGCGCTCCCGAATGCACCGCTTCTCGGCGTTGTCGAGGTCGCGCAACCCCACGTACACCAGATGCTCCGGGAGCACCGCCGGCGTCGCGCCGCAGAGCGAGGCGAGCGCGGGATCCCCCATGCCGAGCAGATGGGCCACGGGCATCCCGTGCACATTCCCGCTGAGGCTCGTGGCGGGCGTGTTGAGGTCGGCGTGCGCGTCGAGCCAGATGAGCCCGAGCCGTTGCCCGCGTTCCGCGAGCGCCGTCGCCGTGCCGGCAACGGAGCCGGCCGCCAGCGAGTGGTCTCCCCCCAGGACGAGCGGCCGGATCCCGTGCCGCACCGCATCGGCGGTCCGCTTCGCCAGGTCCCGACAGACCCGCGTGATGGCCTCGAGACGGGCGGCCGGCGTGTCCGGGAGCGAGGCGCGCTCGGGGACCACGATGTTGCCGGTATCGGTAACGGCGATCCCCAGCCGTTCCAGCTGGGCCACGAGGCTCGACAGGCGCATGGCCGACGGCCCCATGTCGACGCCGCGGCGGCTGGCGCCGAGGTCGAGGGGAACGCCGATGAGATGTACGGCGCCGCTGGCGGGGGTGGGGTGGGATGACGGTCGCATACCCACAGAGTGCGGCGTTTCCCCTGCCAGCAACAAGACAGAAACCTGCGCAATTATTCCAGAAAAGCGAGCAAAGTGCTATCCATAAATGACACTCTGCTGATCAGTACCCGAAAACCATCATGGATACGCTCGATACCCGACTGATCGCGCTTCTCCGCGAGGATGCCCGCACCCCGGTGGCGACCCTCGCGCGCCTGCTGCAGGTCTCCCGCGGGACCGTCCAGAATCGCATTGACCGCCTGCTGGAGCAGCGGGTCCTGCTGGGGTTCACCGTGCGTACCGCGCCCGAGGCGGCGTCGTACCGGATCCGCGCGATCACCATGGTGCGCACCGAGGGGGACGCCGATCAGGTGCTGCGCACGCTCCGCGGGCTCCCGGAGGTGCGGGCGCTGCACACCACCAACGGGCGGTGGGATATCGTGGCCGAACTCGCGACGGACACCCTGCAGGAGTTCGACGAGGTGCTCCGGCGCATCGGCAAGGTGAAGGGCGTGGCCAACACCGAGACCAGCCTGCTGCTATCGACGCACAAACTGTAGGTCGCGCAGCAGGCGGTCGGGCGGTCAGTTCACTTCACGCCGAGCTGCTTGCGCAGGAACGCGATGGTGCGCGGCCAGCCGTCCTTCGTGGCGGCCATGTTGGCCGCCTCTTCCGCTTCGTCACGATTGGTCGGACGCGGATCGTTCTGGGCGCGCAGGAAGCCGTGCACGGCGCCCTCGTAGTTGATGCCCGTGT
>NZ_JBIJAW010000039.1:0-17358 GCF_044345575.1 Gemmatimonas sp. | reverse complement strand
GGCTCGCCGCCCACGCCGCGGAAGGCCCGCACCGGCGAGTTCACCCCGCCCGGAAAACGACCGCGCGCCCGCGCCATGATTTCGGCAGACCGCGCATTGTTGGTCATCAGCGACGAAGAACCCGTCATCGGCCAAAGCTCCCGGCAGAGGTTGAATCGATGCCCACCAGCGGCAAGGCGCGGGTGGAGCGGACTGGAGTCGCCACCGTCGGCGCGTCGGCAATGCGCAGCAGCGTGGCAGTGAAATCGTAGTCGTCGACCACCTGATCGACGTGCACGTCGATGAACGCGCCGGGTATCGGACGGGTACCGGCGGCAAGCAGCGTGGGCGGCACGGTCACCTGCATGAGGCCATCGATATCGTCGGCCTGCCACGGGGCGCGACACACCCACAGGTCAGGCGCGTCACCGGCCTTCTCCACCAGCACCCGCGCTTCGCGACCGAGAAAGCGCTCGTAGCGCGACGCGGTGATGCCGCGCTGCAGCTCTTCGATGCGTTCCTTCCGCTCCTGCTTGATGCTGTCGGCGACGTCGTCGTCCATGCCGTACGCGCGCGTGCCTTCCTGCGGGGAATACGTGAACACGCCCACGCGGTCGAACTGCATCTCCTCGAGGAAGTCGCAGAGCGTATTGAAGTCGTCTTCCGTTTCGCCCGGGAAGCCGACGATCACGCTCGTACGCACCGCGAGATCGGGCACGATGGCACGGTACTGGGCGAGCCGCTCCCGAATGGTCTTCTGTCGCTCGGGACGACGCATGCGTGCCAGCACCGCATCGGCGCCGTGCTGCATGGGCGTATCGAGCCAGCGCACGATGCGATCGTTGGCCGCGATGACCTCGAGCAGCCGCGGCGTGATACCGGTGCTGTAGAGGTACATGTTGCGGATCCACGGAATCGTGGTCTCACGCACCAGCGCTTCGAGTAGCTCGGGGAGCGCATTGCCGTCGCGGCGGTCGCGTCCGTAGTGCGCCAGGTCCTGCGCCACGAGGTTGATCTCGCGGGCACCCTGCGCTTCAAGCAACTGCGCCTCACGCACCAGATCGGGCAGTGCGAAGCTGCGGTGCTTGCCGCGCATGAGCGGAATCGCGCAGAACGCGCACCCGTGGTCGCACCCTTCGGAGATCTTGAGGTAGCGCACATGCGGCGTATCGCCACTGAAGAGGCGCACGCCCGGATGCTCGACCAGCGACCCACCGAGCAGCCCACGCTCCACCAGTTCGGGTATCAGCCGGTCGGTCTCGGAGTTGCCGAGGAACACATCGACCTCGGGGAGCGCGTCCACCAGTTCGTCCTTGTGGCGCTCCACCATGCAGCCGATGGCGAAGACGGCCTTCACCTGCCCGTCGTCCTTGAGGCGGGCGGCATCGACGATGGCTTCGATGCTTTCGGCCTTTGCCGCATCGATGAAGCCACAGGTGTTCACCAAGATCACATCGGCGTCGCCGAGCTCCTGGACCGGCTCTGCGCCATGTGCCACGAGGTCGGCGAGATACCGCTCGGAGTCTACTGTGTTTTTGTCACACCCGAGGGTGACCAAGCCGAACTTAAGCATCCCATAAGTTAGCGCGTTTCGAGGCAGGTCGGGGGCTCTGCGCGAATGGCGTTTAGTGCGGGCGACACGCCCCGACTGGCTCCCGCATCCCCACCGCGAGTCTGTTCGGGGGTGACCGTGCCCGACTTCGCGGCGTGGGGTGGCACTGAGAGAGGAGGCCTGAGGCGCGCGCAGCGCCGCCAAGAGTGATGCAGCCCCGCCGGTTCCGCCGCCCCGTGAGCGGATCCGTGAGGGGGTGACGCCGGCGCGTTAGCGGAGTCGCGTAGTGACGAAGC
Source organism: Gemmatimonas sp. (assembly GCF_044345575.1). Classification (GTDB taxonomy): domain Bacteria; phylum Gemmatimonadota; class Gemmatimonadetes; order Gemmatimonadales; family Gemmatimonadaceae; genus Gemmatimonas. Next base: position 15,531 of record NZ_JBIJAW010000039.1, on the reverse strand, counting down.
GGAGCGCACGGCTACCCCCGAACAGAGCAGCGAACGGGGTGAGCGGAATCGGCGGGGCGTGTCGCGGCAAACGACCTCGCCCCAACGACCGCCTTTACCTGAAGTTGCCGAACTGCAACTCCACGCCGAACTCACCCTGGCGCAGCATGGCGATGCATTCCTGCAGCGCGTCCTTGTCGGGGCTCGACACGCGCACCTGCTCGCCCTGGATGCTCGCCGTGATCTTCTTCAGCTTCGCCTCCTTGATCGCGCCGGACACCTTCTTCGCCGTTTCGGCGTCGAGCGCCATCTTGAGCTTCACCTCGCTCCGAAGAATCTCGTGACTCCCCGGCTTGGGATCGGTGAATTCGAGGTTCTTCACGCTCACGCCGCGCTTCACCAGCTTGCCACGCAGCACGTCCACGAGCGCCGTGTGCCGCATTTCCCCTTCAGCCTCGAGCTTGATGAGGTTTTCGGCGCGCTTGAAGTCGATGAGCACGTGCGAGCCCTTGAAGTCGAAGCGCTGCGTGACCTCTTTCTGCGACTGATTGACCGCATTGTCCACCTCCTGCAGATCGCAGCCGGTGGTGACGTCGAACGAGTACGTGGAAGCCATATGTTGAGTCCCGGATAGCACGAGGCCCCGGCGGGTGCCGGGGCCGGAGAATACGAATCTAGCAGGAAATGGCGTCAGCCGAGGAAGCTTTCGAGGCTTCGGGCGCGGCTCACGTGGCGGAGACGCGACAGCGCCTTCTCCTTGATCTGGCGGACCCGTTCGCGCGTAATGCCCAGCTGCGAGCCGATCTCCTCGAGCGTCATGGCCTCGCCACCGTCAATGCCGAAGTACAGGCGGAGAATCTTGGCCTCGCGCTCCTTGAGGCTCCCAAGCGACTCGGCGATCGCTTCGATCAGCGCCTTCTCGAAGGTCTGGTCTTCCGGGTTGGCGTGCTGGGTGTCCGGCAGGTAGTCGAGGAGGCGGTTGTCCTCACCCGGTGTAAGCGGGGCGTCGAGCGAGAGGTGCACCTGCGAGATGGACATCGTCTTCGCGACTTCTTCCTCGGTGATGTCCATGCCTTCGGCGATCTCGGCGTGCGTGGCCTCGCGCCCGAGCTCCTGCAGCAGCGTATTCGCGCGCTTCCCGATGCGATGCAGCGTGCCGGCCCGATTGAGCGGCACACGCACGATGCGCGACTGCTCGGCCAGCGCCTGCAGAATGGCCTGACGGATCCACCACACGGCGTACGAGATGAACTTGATCCCCTTGGTCTCGTCGAACTTGTGGGCGGCCCGGATGAGACCAAGGTTGCCTTCGTTGATCAGGTCGGACAGCGACACGCCCTGATTCTGATATTTCTTCGCAACGCTGACGACGAACCGGAGGTTGGAGCGGACCAGTTTGTCGAGCGCCTCCTGATCCCCGGTGCGAATGCGTCGTGCCAACTCCGCTTCTTCTTCGCGGGAGATGAGCGGGTATGCACTGATGTCACGCAGGTACTGATCGAGGGAGCCTTCCTCGTATTGCGCCTTCTTCTTCGGGGGAGTGACCGCCATGTTCGACCGGCTCGGGTGCTGAGTGGCTCTCGGTATTCACCGCGCGGGGAGGGGAACGCGGCGTCCTGCAAGGTACCTGCGATGGTGCTGACGTCGGCAAGTCGCCGACCGACGTATAAGCCTTACCGCCCTACCGTCATTCGTCAACGCATCGGCCCGGGAAATCGGGCACCGGAACACCCGATCATTATCGGACCGTCGTTCCGAGTCGCGCCCAGCGGACTCGCGTGAGCCACGGTACGGTCTCGGTGGAATCCGGCACAAAACTGTAGTACACGAACCATGGCGCACCGCGCAGCAGACTGTCGGGCACGAATCCCCAATAGCGACTATCGAGGGAGTTGGGCCGGTTGTCGCCCAGCACGTAAAAGTGCCGCGGCGGTATCACCACGGGACCCCAACTGTCGCGCGTCGGTGGCGCCGTGGGAGAACGCGGCGTCGCGCCCTGCGCGGCTCTGAGATACGGCTCCGGTACCGTCACGCCATTGCGCTCGAGCACACCGTTCCGCATCGCCAGCCTGTCCCCGGGCAGCCCCACCAGTCGTTTCACGAAGGGTTTGTCCGGATCCACCGGCCAGTTGAAGACCACGACATCCGCGTGCTGCGGCGCGCGCAGGGCGGGCAACCGAGCGCTCATGAAGGGGATCTCCGCGCCGTACACCCACTTGTTCACGAGCAGAAAATCGCCCGGGAGCAGCGTCCGCTCCATACTCGAGGACGGGATCCGGAACGCCTCGATCACGAAGGTGCGTAGCAGCAGGAACAGCAGGAGCGCCATGGGCAGCACCGTGAGCCACCCGGCGGCCCGGTGCGACCCTTCACGGCGGCGCCCGGCCCGCTTCCACTCAGGGAGACGCACGCCGCGCGACCGATTGGCCGCGCGGAGCGCCTCGTCACGCCGATGCCGGTCTATGGGGTGCATGGCACCCGGGCCTTGCGGCCCGGCCCCGCCGTCACGACCGGCCTCGGTATCTCACGGTGCCACGATCAGTAATTGTCGATCTGGGCGCGCTGCAACGACCCGGAGTAGTCCACGTAACCGACCTTGGTCTCCGAGTAGAACTCGTACACCTCCCAGCCGCCTTCACGATGTCCGTTGCCGGTTTCCTTCACACCGCCGAACGGGAGATGCGCCTCGGCGCCGATGGTGGGCGCGTTCACGTAGGTGATGCCGTTGTCGAGATCCTGCAGTGCGCGGAACGCCACGTTCACGTTGCGCGTGTACACCGAGCTCGATAGCCCGTAGCGCACGCCGTTGTTCACCGCGAACGCTTCTTCGGCCGTCTTCACCTTGATCACGCTCAGCACCGGGCCGAAGATCTCTTCCTGGTCGAGACGGGACCCGGCGGTCACGCCGGTGAAGATGGTGGGCTTGAAGAAGAAGCCATTGTCGAGCGCGCCGCCCGTTGCGCGCTCACCGCCGCAGACGAGCGTGGCGCCCTGTTCCTTCGCGACGCCCATGTACCGCTGCACCTTGTCGAGCGCCGCCTGATTCACGAGCGGCCCCACATCGGTACCCGCCTTGCGACCGTCACCGAGCACCAGCTTTTCCGCACGTGCCGCGAGTCGCGCCACGAACTCGTCGTGAATGCCTTCCTGCAACACGAGACGGCTGGTGGCCGTGCAGCGCTGGCCGGTGGTGCCGAAGGCGCCCCAGAGCACGCCGTCGAGCGCGAGATCGAGATCGGCGTCGTCGAGGACGATCTGCGCGTTCTTGCCGCCCATCTCGAGCGACAGTCGCTTGTGCATGCGACCGCACGTTTCGCCGACGAAGCGACCCGTTTCCGTACTCCCCGTGAACGAAATGACGGGGACCTGCGGATGCTCCACGAGCGCCTTCCCCACCACTTCACCCATGCCGTGCACGAGCTGAATGACTTCGGGGGGCAGACCGGCTTCGAGCAGAATCTCCACGAGTACGGTGCTCGTGTGCGGCACGTCCTCGGCCGGCTTGAGGATCACCGCGTTGCCGCAGAGCAGCGCCGGGAACGCCTTCCAGGTGGGAATGGCGAGCGGGAAGTTGAACGGGGTGATGAGCCCGCACACCCCGATGGGGCGACGCATACTCATGGCCCACTTGTTGGCGAGCTCGCTGGGTACGGTGTGCCCGAAGAGGCGGCGCCCCTCGGTGGCCGCGTAGTACGCGGTGTCGATGCCTTCCTGCACGTCGCCGCGCGTTTCTGCGAGCGGCTTGCCCATCTCGCGCGTCATGATGTCGGCGAGTTCTTCCTTGCGGGCGGCCAGCAGGTCGCCCACGCGACGCAGCACGTCGCCACGTGCGGGCGCCGGCGTACGTTTCCAGCGATCGAACCCGCGTCGCGCACTGTCGACCGCGGCATCGATGTCGGCGGCGCCCGAGGCCGGGAAGAGGCCGATCAGATCGTGCTGATCAGCAGGATTGCGATTCTCGAAGTAGGCGCCAGTGGATGGGGCAATCCACTGACCGCCAATGAAGTTCCGGTAGGTGGTGGTCATGCGACCAATCTAGCGGAATGGGCTAGAGTGCGGTGCCACCCGTCTGGCCCGCCGGCGCACTTCCCGGACCCCTGTTGGGGGTCCCGCCCGGCATGCTCCCCGACGCGGCCGGGCCGGTGCCAGGCGGCACGGCGGGAGCGGCGCTCGGGAGACCCTCGCAGCTCCACTGCGCGCCCCGCTCGGGTGTGGGCACCGCGTACCCCACGCGCGGCAGCACCTCGCGCGCGCCTAGCGCGAGCCCCCACGCGGCCACCAGCAGCGACGCGACATGCGCCAGCCCGAGCCGATGACGCCACGTCCCGAGCGCGCTCCACAGACCCAGCAGCGCCACACCGCCCGTGGCAGCCGTGAAGCCGATCAGCGGCGCCCCGCATCGTGCGGGCCACGGCCAGACCATCAGTCCGCCCGCGGCTCCCACGGCCACGAGCACCTTCACCCACGCGACCCACGGCTTGCCGGTCGGTCCGCTGGGCATGGACATGGCGCCGGCGTTCACCGCGGGCTTCCCGGCCGGCAGCGCCCGCGGTGCGGCACCGGCCTTCGCAGGGGCCGCCGGCTGCGCGCTGCGCATCAGCTCTTCGTCGGAAATGGACGCGAGCTGCTTGTCGATTTTCGCGAGTTCCTTGTCCCAGTCGGTCATGCCGGCGCGCCGTTGAAGGAGAGCATCCCCGAGATTGGTGTGCCGCAGGGACTCCCTAAACTACCGGATCACCTCACTCGGCGGTTTCACGCTGCAGGGCGTACCGCTCGATTTTCTTGTACAGGTTCGAGCGCGGCATGTCGAGCGCCCGCGCCGTTTCGCTCACGTTCCAGTCGAACGCGCGGAGCTTGGCCAGCAGATACGCCCGCTCGGCGGCCTGCTTGAACTCCTCGAAGGTGGCGATGTCGAGCAGCCCCCCGAGCCCGGGACTTTCCGCGGCGCGGCGCCCCACCAACCGGTCCACGTCGGCGACGCCAATGACGGCATGGCTGGCGAGAATCACCAACCGCTCCACCGTGTTGCGCAACTCGCGCACGTTGCCCTGCCACTCGAGCTCCTGCAGCCGCCGAATCGCGTCGTCGGTGATCCCGCGCGCAGGCAAGCCGTCTCGCGCCGCCAGCTGCTGCAGGAAGTGCACGACGAGCTGCGGGATGTCTTCCCGACGCTCCCGCAGCGCCGGCACCGCGATCGGCACCACATTGAGCCGATAGAACAGGTCTTCGCGGAACCGCCCCGCAGCGATCTCCTCTTCGAGATGCTTGTTGGTAGCGGCAAGCACCCGCACGTCCACCTGCACCGGCTTGTTGCTGCCAATCCGTGTAACCACACCGTCCTGCAACACGCGCAGCACCTTGGCCTGCGCATTGGCGCTCATGTCGCCAATCTCGTCGAGGAAGAGCGTGCCGCCGTCGGCCTGTTCGAACTTGCCAGCTCGGTCACTTACCGCGCCAGTGAACGACCCCTTCATGTGCCCGAACAGTTCGCTCTCGATGAGTTCACCGGGAATGGCGGCGCAGTTCACTTCGACGAACGGCTTCTTGGCCCGTGTCGACTGCCGGTGAATCGCCCGGGCCACGAGCTCCTTGCCGGTGCCGTTCTCCCCGGTGATGAGCACCCGCGCCGGCGTGCCCGCCACCTTTTCGATGCGATCGAGGAGCGCCCGGATACCGAACGAACGCCCCACGATTTCGTAGCGACTCTCAATCGTCTCGCGCAGCCGCGCGTTCTCTTCGCTCAGCTGCCGATTCTCGAAGGCATTGCGCAGCAGCACGAGCACGCGATCGGTGTCGAGCGGCTTTTCGAGAATATCGTAGGCACCGAGCTGCGTGGCCTCCACCGCGGTCTGAATGGTGGCGTGCCCGCTGATCATGACCACCGTGGCCGTGGGATCAGCCTGCCGCAAGCGCTTGAGCACCTCGAGGCCGTCGAGCCCCGCCATCTTCACATCGAGAAACACCAACTGCGGCCGGAAGCTGTCGTACAGCGTGATGCCTTCGGCGCCGCCGCTCGCGGTCTTCACCTCGAAACCCTCGTATTCGAGGAGCTGGCCGAGGGCCTGACGGATTCCCGGTTCGTCGTCGATAACGAGGACGCGACGGCTCATGATGGATTCAGCGCTTGGATTTGGAGGGAGTCGCCGCGACGGTGGCGCGATAGAGCGTGAGCTTGCCGTTGACCACCCGCACATCGCTCACTGTGCCCGGAAGTGCGACGGGCACCCCATCGTCGGCGATCGTGCTGGCTGGCGCGACACCGCTATCTACCGCCGTACCGGCCGGGCGTTCCGCCGCCGGCTTACCGCTCGATTCGGCGGCCGCGCGGAGATGGCGCACCAGCCCGGGGATGAGGCGCGTGGGTACGTCGATTCCCTTGAGGCGTACTTCGCGCACGCGGAACTGCGCGAGGCCGGGGCGCACCGGTTCGAGTGGTCCGGCAAGGAACAGCGTGTCCTCGCCCACGAGAGCCTTCCCCAGCACGGCGCCAATGGCCGACTGCCCGGTGAAGTCGCTCAACGACACAGCGGTGCGCACGAGCAGGATGTCGTCGTCGAGCGCGACCTGCGCGGTGGTGGCCGACGGCGGCAACTGCGCGAGCAGAGGCGCCAGCAGGACGGCCGCCTGTCTGGCATCGAGCGACACGTACGCGGGCCCACGGCGACGTGCGAGCAGCGCCAGCGGGTTGGCCTTGGGAGCGACCGGCGCGTCGACATTCACGGTGACCCAGCCGAGTTCCCGATCGCGCTGGTCGCGCGCAGCCCGACGACGCGCCTCCTGCTCGGCAGCGATCCGCGCCCCCTCTTCGCTATCGAGGCGCTCGCTGGTGCGCACCGCGGCATCGGTCACCTTGTCAGCGGCGCCGCTCGCGGCCCGCGACAGCACCGACGGCAGACGATCACCGTAAAGCCAGTAGCCGAGGGCACCACCAGCCACGAGTACCGCGGCACAGCCAAGACGAGTGAGACAGCCCACGACGCGGGAAGATTGGGGGAGCGGAGTTCGGATGTCCGAAGCTATCCCACTCCGGCCGTGAGGGAGAAGGGTGGCCCTCAAATGAAACGGCCCCACCGGCGTGGTGCGCCGGTGGGGCCGTTCACAGAGGTCACGCTCAGTAGGCCGTGAAGAGCAGGCGGTTCGGGGAGTTGGTCCCCGCGTTGAGGACGGCGCCCGTGGTGGCCGCCGTATTGAGCACGGACGTCACGGCGCTCGGCGTCGCGGTGGGATTGCCAGCCAGATACAGTGCCACCACGCCCGCCACGTGCGGCGATGCCATCGACGTGCCGCTGATCGTGTTGGTCACGCTGTTCCCGGTGTGCCAGGCCGACGTGATGTTGCTCCCCGGCGCGAAGATGTCGACGCAGCTGCCGAAGTTCGAGAACGACGACCGCTGATCGGTCGACGTGGTCGACCCTACCGTGATCGCGTTCGGCGTGCGGGCGGGCGAGACACCACAGGCGTCGACGTTGCTGTTCCCGGCCGCGATAACGAAGGGGACACCAGCCGCAATGGCGTTGGTCACCGCGTCATCGATTGAGGCTACCACGCCGCCGAAGCCGAGCGACATGTTGGCGACCATGGGGCGCGAGGGATTGGCGGTCTTCTGCTGCACCACGTAGTTGATACCCGCGAGCAGGCCCGCGCTCGTGCCGGAGCCCTGACAATCCAGAACGCGAACCGCCACGAGTCGCACGGCCTTCGCAATGCCGAAAGTCGTGCCACCTACCGTGCCCGCCACATGCGTGCCATGACCGTTGCAATCGCCATCCTTCGCGGCACGGCTGAACGCGTTGAACCCGAGCGTGGCACGCCCACCGAACTGCGTGTGCGCCGTGCGGATCCCGGTGTCGACGATGTACGCCCAGACATTGCTGGCCGTCGCCGTGTAGTTGAAGGTGGTGTTGAGCGGCAACGCACGCTGGTCGATGCGGTCGAGCCCCCACGTGGCATTACTCTGCGTGACGGAGGCCGTCACCACCTGCTCAGGCTCCACGTACGCCACGTTCGGATTGCGGGCGATCGCGTTAGCCGCAGCGTCCGAGCCCAGCGTGATCGAAAACCCCTTCAGCGCCGCCTCGTACACGAAACCGACCGAGCCGTTGTGGGCTGCGGCCAGTCCGCGGGCCAGGCCGGGCACGTCGCGCGCATCGTTACGCAGCACGACGATGTAGCGGTTGGGGATGCGCTGCGACGCTGCCGCCGGCGTAGCAGCAAAGCGTGCATCGGTGGAGGGCGCCGCGATCTCATCGGTCGCCTGACAGGCGGCGAGGGCGAAGGCGGAGGTGGCGAGGAGGGCGGGACGAAGGCGCATGGCTGGGAGGTAAGGGAGGGTTCATGCTCAGGGGAGCGGCGGCTAGCATACCCCGCGACGTTCCCACCCGTAACATTTTGAGACGAACTGTTCCACCAGCGTGACGGTCGCCTAGGGAAAATCGGCATCTTGGGGCCACCCAGTCGGCGTCGCGCCGCCGCTGGGCGATCACGGGACGGCGCCCACCGCACTCCCCGCGTCCTGCCGGTCGGCCGCATCCGCCGGCCGGAACCGGAGTGCCTCCCCGATATGGGCCGACGATACCGACTCGGCGTCGTCGAGATCGGCAATCGTGCGCGCCACCCGTAGCACGCGATGATACGACCGGGCGGAGAGCGTGAGCTTGTCGGCCGCCCGCACGAGCAGCGCACGCGCGGCGGGCTCGAGGCGGGCGGCAGGGGCGATGAGACGTACGGCGGCCGACGCGTTGGTGAGGCCGGTCAGCGACGGAGACGAATCGCCGCGATGCCGTGCGGCGGCGTGCATGGTGTGCGCATAGCGCGCACGTTGCCGTTCTCGGGCGCGCAGCACCCGTTCGCGCACGGCCGCCGATCGCTCGCTGGGGGTACTGGCCCCGTGCTGCGCGAGCGCCGCTGGGGGGACCCGTTGCACGTGCACATGCAAATCGATGCGATCGGCCAGTGGGCCGGAGAGGCGTTGCCGATGCCGCTCGAGATCGGCCACCGAACAGCGACACGGCCGGTCATCACATCCGGCGTAGCCGCATGGGCACGGATTGCTCGCCGCGATGAAGGTGAAGCGCGACGGGAACCGCAGCGTGCGAGCGGCGCGGGCGACCACCACACTGCCATCTTCGAGCGGCTGCCGTAGCGATTCGAGCGTATGACGCGGAAAGAGCGACAGCTCATCGAGAAACAGCACCCCGTGATGCGCGAGGCTCACCTCACCCGGACGCGGCCAGCCTCCGCCACCCACGAGCCCCGCGCTGGAAATGCTGTGATGCGGCGCGCGAAACGGTCGAGCTCGGCGCAACAGCTGTTCGTCGGATGGGCCCAGCAGCCCCGCCACCGAGTGGATGGCCAGCACCTCGAGCGCTTCGTGTTCGTCGAGCGGCGGAAGGATACCCGGCAGTCGACGGGCCAGCATCGTCTTCCCGGCGCCGGGCGGACCCACCAGCAGGAGATTGTGCGCCCCTGCCGCCGCGATCTCGATGGCGCGTACTGCAAGCTCCTGCCCCACGACATCCGAGAGATCCGGCGTGTCGTCAGGCACGGCCACCCGCGACATAGCGCGTGTCTCGGCGCGCGCCGTGCCGTCGCGCAGGGCCACCACGAGCTCCGCCAGCGTGCGCGGCGCCATGGCCCGCGCGGTCGGCACACGGGTGGCCTCACCCAGATTGTCCGGTGGCACGATGAGCAGGGCATCGCTGGTCGCCGCCACGTGCCGCGCCACAGCGAGCACCCCGCGCACCGCGCGCAGTTGCCCATCGAGTCCCAATTCACCAACGGCGCAGATATTGGCGAGGCACTCCACCGGGAGTTGCCCACTCGCCGCGAGCAGCGCGAGGGCAATGGGGAGGTCGAAGGCCGTCCCCGTCTTGGGCAAGTCACCAGGCTGCAGATTCACCGTGACCCGACGCGCGGGCACCGTGAACCCACTGTTGGCCAGCGCCGCATGCACGCGGTCGCGGCTCTCCTTCACCGCCGTCGCTGCGAGTCCGACGAGCGTCCACTGCGGTAGCCCATTGGCTACATGCACCTCGACCAGCACATCGAGGGCGTCGATACCGAGGACGGCGGCGGAGGCGGCGGCGGCGAGCATGGGGACACAGTAGGTGCACCGCCGCCGCCGTGTGTCACCATTAAATCGGGCATTGGATCATTCGGACGCATCCCGTAAACGGATCAGTTCCGGGTCGTGAGTTCGGGTGATGAGTTGCGGGTGACGACCCGCGACCCACCACTCGAACGCACAACCCGGAACTGATCGGTTAACGTCGAGGAGCGCGCCGGTCCATTACATCGCCGTGCGCGTCCCCTGCCCCAGCGTGTACTTCGCGATCCACTCGTACTCGCGCTTCATGCGGTCGAGCTGGTGGTAGTACTCCGTGAAGCCGTGCCCCTCGCGCGGATAGAACACCAGCTCCACCGTCTTGCCGCGATCCTTGAGCGCGCGGTAGAACTCCATCGGCTGGCCGATCGGCACGCGCTCGTCGCTGCTGCCGTGCAGGATGAGCAGCGGCGTGGTCACCTTGTCGCTGTACGAAATACCGGAGCGCTCGAGGTACTTCTTGATGTTCGCGTTCACGATGGAACCGTCGTACTGCGGGTCGCCGAAGAACGTGTTGATGTACCCCGGGATATCCGTCGTACCGGCCATCGAAAGCAGGCTGGGCAAACCGGCGCCCATCATGGCCGCCTTGAAGCGCCCCGTCTGGCTCACCACCCAGCTCGTCATGTAGCCGCCGTAGCTCCACCCTTCGAACGCCATCTTCGACGAGTCAGCAATACCGCGCTTGATGAGCGCGTCCACGCCGGTCATGATGTCCTTGTAGTCGCCGCCGCCCCAGTCACCGGTGTTGGCGTGCATCCACCACTCGCCGTAGCCGGTGGAGCCACGCGGGTTGGGGTAGAACACCGCCCAGCCGCGCGCCGCCCACGTCTGCCCCGGATCGGTGCCGAGCTTGAATCCCGCCGTGTGCGCGCCCGTGGGGCCGCCGTGCGCCGACACCATGAGCGGCACCTTGTTGCCTTCCTTGTAGCCCACGGGAAGCAGCAGCACGCCTTCGGCTTCCTTGCCGTCGAAGCTCTTCCACGTGATCACCTGCGACGCCCCGATCGCACGCTCGGCGAGCCACGCATTCGTGGTCGTGATGCGCTTCGGTGACGCGAACGAGGCGTCGGTCACGTACACCTCGGTGGGCAGTTCCGCGCTGTTCAGCGCGAGTGCGAACTTCGAGCCGTCGGTGTTGGTCGAAATGCCCCCCACCAGCTGCTTCTGGGTGCGCTGGGCGTACGTCTTGGCCGCCACGTCGTAGGCGTACAGCGAGTTGTAGACGCGATCGCTCGCCGTGAACCACAGCTCCTTGCCGTTGGGCGACCAGCGCACCGCACCCGGGCTCACATCGAAGCCCTTCTGGGCGTGGTTGGTGAGCGCCTTCGTGGCGAGATCCATCGTGAAGATGCGCGCGTTGCGCAACGTGCGCGCCATGATGCCGTCCTTGTGCGGCGCGAACTCGTGCGGCACGCTCGTCCAGGCCAGCGTCTTGCCGTCGGGTGAGAACGCCGGCGCCGACTCCACCTGATGATCGGTGGTGAGTGCCGTGAGCTGCTTGCTCGCCACGTCCACGAGATACGCGTCGTGCCGTTCGTCGCGAATCATCGGCGTGGGGCTCGCATAGAACGCCAGCGACTTGCCGTCGGGCGACCAGCTCGGCAGCGCACTCACGGTGAAGTTGCCGCTCGTCACCTTGCTCGCCGCGCCCGTGGTGGCATCCACCACCCAGATATGCGTGAGGCGGAAATCCCCTTCGTACACCTTGGGGTCGTCGCGGCGGCGCTGTTTGGCTTCCTGCTCGCGCGTGAGTGAATCGGTAGTCAGGAGTGCGATCTTGCTCCCGTCGGGGCTCCACACGTAACCGCTCACCCCGTCCTTGATGGTGGTGAGCTGACGCGCCTCACCGCCGTCGGCCGGCAACAGCCAGATCTGCGGCCGCGGACCGTTCTCGCCGGTGCCGGTCCCGCGTGCCGCCACGAACGCGATGGTCTTGCCGTCGGGGCTCCACGACGGTTGGCTCTCACCGCGCTCCCCGAACGTGAGCTGGCGCGACGCGCCACCGGCCGACGCCACGATGAAGACGTGCGAGCGGCGGTCGTGTACATCACCAAGCGCCGTGTCGCCCTTGGCATTCGGATGCTCCCACGCGCTCACGGTGTAGAGCACGCGGTTGCCGTCGGGGGACATGGCGATGCCGCCGACCGAGCGCAGCCGCATCACGTCGGATTCGTCGAGGCCGCGCGGTTGGGCGACGAGGGCGCCCGGGATCAGCAGGGCGGCGAGAAGAAGTCTGGTTCGCATGAAACGGTGGGGTTGAAGGACACCGCGAATATGGCGCGACGACGGCGGGCCGCTAGACACCCTGCAAACCGCAGAACCCGGAACTGATCGGTTCCGGGTTCGGTGTGGGAGTGACGGGTGACGAGTAACGGCGATTACGGACGGGTAATGACCCGCCCCGCACGCACGCCGGTCGCCTTGCCGCCGTCGACCGCGACGGTGCCGTTGACCAGTACGGTTTCGATGCCGAGGGGATACTGATGCGGTTCGGTGAAGGTGGCCTGGTCCTTCACCGTGGCGGCATCGAAGATGACCACATCGGCCATCGCGCCAGCACGCAACACCCCGCGATCGGTGAGACGCAACCGCTGGGCGGGCATCTGGGTCATCTTGTGCACCGCCGTTTCGAGCGGCAGCAGCTTCTGCTCCCGTACGTATTCACCGAGCACGCGCGGGAAGGTGCCGTAGGCCCGCGGGTGCGGGTGGCCGTCGCCCGGGCGGGACAGGCGCCCGTCACTCGCGATCATGGTGAACGGCGACTGCATGATGCGCCGCACGTCGCCCTCATCGAGCACGTGGTAGATGGCGTTCGCGCCGCCCTTGAGCATGGCCTCGAGCACCAGCGCCGCACCGTTCTCCGGGGTGGGCGCGAGATTGCGGCGCGCCGCCCAATCCTTGAGCGTCTTCCCCTCGAGGGATTTGTCCCAATTCACGCGGGAGAACTGCACGCGCGCGAGATCACCACCGCCACGGTCATTGAGGATGTTGAAGATGATCCCCTGTACGATGCTGTCCTTGAGCGCCGCATTCTGCAGACGCTTACGGAACTCGGCGTCACCACCCGCCATCGCCCAACTCGGCACGAGCACGCCGAGGTTGGTGTGCGTGGCCGTGTAGGGGTACTGATCGATCATCACATCGGTGCCGGCCTTGCGCGCGCTGTCCACCATCGCGAGCGTGACCACGCTCTTGCCCCACATCTGCTGCCCCACCGCCTTGTGATGGGTGAGCACCACGGGGATCTTCGCGCGTCGGCCGATCTCCAGCGCTTCCCCCACGCCGTCCAGCAGGCCGATCCCTTCCTTGCGCAGGTGGCTCGTGTAAATGCCCCCGCTATCAGCCGCCGTCTGGGACAGCGCGATGACCTCTTCCACGTTGGAGTAGGTGCCGGGCAGGTACAGCAGGCCGGTGCTGAGGCCGAAGGCGCCCTGCCCCATCGCCACGGCCACGAGCCGCTTCATGCGCGCGAGTTCGGCGTCGTTCGGCGCGCGCGCGGCCATCCCCAGCACGGCGCGCCGCACATCGTTGTGGCCCACGAGATATCCGACGTTGATGCCGGGCTTTGCGGTGCGCACGCTGTCCATGTACGGCTTGAGGGGCAGCGGCGAGCCACCGTCGGGTCCACCCAGCGCGAGCGTCACCCCCTGCCGCAGCGCGCTCTCCATGAGCGGCATGTCGAGCAGCGGCTCGAGATGCGCATGCAGATCGATGAAGCCAGGCGAGACCATCTTCCCCTGCGCATCGATCACCCGCATCGCGGTGCCGCGCGGCAGGTTCGCGCCCACCGCCACGATCCGGTCGCCGCGAATGGCCACATCGGCGCGCCGCCCCGGCGCCCCGGTACCGTCGATCACGGTGCCGTTCACAATGAGCAGATCGGCCGCTTGTGTGGCGGGAGGCTGCAGGGTGGCCGTGGCGTCGGCCTGACGGGCAAAGAAAATCCCGCCGGCCAGAAGGCCGACGGGAATCCAGGTGCGGACGCTGCGGGTCATTTGCCCGCGATGCGGTCGAGCGTCACATCGAACACCAGCGTGGAGTTGGGCGGAATGGAGCCCGTGCGCTCGTTCTGGTAGGCGAGCGCCGAACCGATCACGAGCTTCCGCTTGCCACCGACCCGCATGCCGGGGATCCCCTGCTCCCACCCGGGGATCACGCGGCCGGACCCGAGCCGGTAGGAAAAACTGCCCTGATCGAACACCGCGCCGTTGGCGAGCATCCCCTTGTACGTCACCGTGAGCGAATCGCCATTCACCGCGGTGGCGCCGGTGCCGACCGGATTGTCGCTGCGATAGAGGTTGTCGTTCACCTTGGTCATCTGTGCGATCACGACGCCGGTGGACGCGGCGTACGACTCGACGCCCGGGTTGGACGGGATGTTGGGCGACGTGCTGTTGTCGGTGCTGCAGGCGGCGAACAACAGGGCAGAAGTCGCACCCAGCGTGAACTGGCGCGCGATGGAGCGGAAGGACGAAGTGAGCGACATGACCTGACGTCTGGGGGTTACCACGGTGCCGGAGGCATCCGTGCTCAACGGCTGATGGGTGAAACATATCGGCAACGCCAACCGGGCCACACTCCCCACTGGTTGCGCGACGGCTCCCGGTCCCCTTACGCTCACGGAACCCTCACGCGTCCCATGCACACCCCGAACCGGTCGTCTTCGCCGGAGAGGGACGATTTCGTCTCTCTCGATGTGCCGCCCTTTCCGGGGCGGCCGCTCAGCGCGCCAGCCGGTGACGTGGAGCCCCCGGACCAGGCTGCCGCCCGGCGCTTCATCCTGCAGCTCGCGAAACAGCTGCACCAGCACGGCACCCCGGCGCATCGTCTCGAGGCGACGCTCTCCGTGCTGGCCCGGCGGTTGGGGGTGCGCGCCGAGTTCTTCTCGACCCCCACGAGCATCATGGTGGGCATCGGGGATCTGGAGCAGCAGCGGGTCCACCTGCTGCGCGTGGAGCCGGGTGAACCCAACCTCGGCCATCTCTCGCAGCTGGGCGACATTACCCGGGACGTGATGGAGGGGCAGATCACGCCGGGCGAGGGGCTTCGCCGCATCGAGGTGATGGACGCATCGCCGCCGGCCTATCCCCAATGGCTGGTGCTCGTGGCCTTCGTGCTGGCCTCCACCGCGATCGCCTGCTTCCTCAAGGTCCGGGTGGGCGATGTGCTCGTCGCAGCATTCCTGGGCCTCGTCACGGCCATCACGGCGCTCACGGCCAGCCGTTGGGAGAGCACGCGTCACGTGACCGAACCGCTGGCCGGCTTCGTGGTCACCACCCTCGCCTTTACGCTCGACGGGCTTCTGGGTACGCGCACCGGCTATGCGACCAGCCTCGCAGGGCTCGCGATTCTCCTCCCCGGCCTCACGTTCACGGTGGCCCTCACCGAGCTCTCGACCAGGCATCTCGCGAGCGGCACGGCGCGATTGAGCGGGGCCATCGTGACCT
>NZ_JBIJAW010000225.1:0-5437 GCF_044345575.1 Gemmatimonas sp. | reverse complement strand
GGACGTGCGCGATGCCATCGCTGCCGGCAAGAAGACGGTCATCATCCCCACGGGCGGCATGGAACCCAACGGCCCCTGGCTCGTGACCGGCAAGCACAACTACGTGCTGCATACCAACTGCGACGCCATCGCCCGCAAGCTGGGGAATGCCCTGTGCGCCCCCATCGTGAAGTTCGTGCCCGAGGGGAGCTACGATCCGCCATCGGGGCACATGACGAGCCCCGGCACCATCACGGCGCGCGAAACGACCTTCCGGGCGCTCCTCACTGACATCGCGGCGAGCCTCAAGGCGCACGGCTTCGAGAACATCATCTACATCGGCGACAGCGGCGGCAATCAGGGCGGACAGCGCGCCGTGGCCGACTCGCTCACCGCGCTGTGGAAGGGCGCACCGGTCGTCGCGCACATTCAGGAGTACTACGACTACGCCAGCGTGGCCAAGTACATCGAGGGGCGCGGCGTGAAGCCCACCAAGGCCGACGGACTGCACGACGATCCGGAAATCACGATGAACATGTTCATCGACGATCCGAAGAGCGTCCGCTACGACGAGCGCGTCAAGGCCGGGAAGGCCGACATCAACGGGGTCTCGCTCAAGGACAGGAAGCAGATTACCGCGTGGGCCAAGGAGATTGTCGCCTTCCGTGCGCAGGTGACCACCGACGCCATCAACAAGGCCATCGCCAACAAGGGCACCCTCCCGGCGCCGGCGCGTCGTAGCGGGAACTGACCGCACCGGTCGGCTGCAGGTCCTGATTATCCTTCACGGATGATCAGGACCTGTTTTGTTTTTGGCGCGGCGGTCCTCGCCGTCGCCGCGACCCGCCCCCTCGCTGCCCAACCGTCGCTGCGCGCGCAGTGGATCACGGCGCCCATCACGCTCGACGGCAAGCTCGACGAGCCCGTGTGGCGCACCGGGACCTCGGCCACGGCCTTCGTGCAGCGCACGCCGCAGAATGGCAGCCCGGCGTCGCAGAAGAGCGAGGTGCGCATCGCGTACGACGCCAACGCGCTGTATGTGGGGGTGCGCAACTTTGACACCGCGCCCGACAGCATCGCCCAGCAGCTCGGGCGCCGCGATGCCGAAGATCTGTACGCCGACTGGTTCTACGTCGGGTTCGACAGTTACGGCGACAAACGCACGGCGTTCACGTTCGGGGTGAATCCGCGTGGCGTGCTCACCGATGGCTACGTCACCAACGACAATCTCGAAGATTTCGACATCACGTGGGATGCGGTGTGGAACGTGGCGGCACGTATCGACAGCGCTGGATGGACCGCCGAGTTCCGTATTCCGCTCTCGCAGCTGCGCTACGATGTGGTAGACGGCCGCGGCGCCGTGCGCCCGTGGGGCATCAACTTCACCCGTACCATCGCGCGCCACGGGGAAGATGCGTACTGGGCACCGACACCGGCCGATGCGCCGGGCTTCGTGTCGCGCTTCGGCACGCTCACCGGGCTCGATTCGCTGCGGCCGCCCTCGCGCACGGAGATCATTCCGTACGTGCGCACCCAACTCGAGAGCCAGCCGCTGAGCGAACGCAATCGCTTCGTGCCCGGGCAGAAGCTGGCCGGCGCGATGGGCGGCGACGCGCGCTTCAAGCTGCCGCAATCACTCACGCTCACCGCCACGGTGAACCCCGACTTCGGCCAGGTGGAAGCCGATCCGGCGGTCGTCAATCTCACGGCGTTCGAAGTCTTCTTCCCCGAGCGGCGTCCGTTCTTCCTCGAAAACGCTGACGGCTTCGCCTTCGGCCAGACGCGCACACTCAACGACAACGACCCGCCGCGATTCTTCTATAGCCGTCGGGTGGGGCGTGCGCCGCAACGCCGGCCCACCGGCGACAGTCTGCAGGCCACGCGCATCACCACGCAGACGCCCATCCTCGGCGCCCTCAAGCTGAGCGGCACCACACCGAGTGGATGGCAAGTGGGTGTGCTCAACGCCGTCACGGCGCACGAACACGCCGACGTGCAGCTCACCAATGGCCGCCTGCTGCGCGAGCCGGTGGAGCCGCGTGCCAATTATCACGTGTCCCGACTGCGCCGGTTGCTGCGCGGTGGCAATACGGGCGTTGGCGGATTCTTCGCCGACACCCGGCGCGACTTGAGCGACACCGTGCTTGTCACGCGCTTGCCGCGGTCGGCCACGGTCGCCGGTCTCGACTGGGAGCACGCGTGGAACGATCGCACCTACGCCCTAAGCGGCGTGTTCAGTGGCAGTCACGTGGCCGGGAACGAGGTGGTGATGCGGCGGCTGCAGACGGCGAACTATCGCAGCTTCCAGCGCCCTGATGCTGACCACCTCGAATTCGACCCGACGCGCACATCACTCACCGGCCACTTCCTCGCACTCTCGTTTGCGAAGTTGGCGGGGCAGCGTGTCCTGGGCAGCGTGACCTACGAGGAAACCAGCCCGGGCTTCGAGTCGAACGACCTCGGCTTCCAGACGCGCTCGGATGTGCGGTCGCTCTCGTCGGCGTTACGCTTTCGCAATCCGTTCCAGAACCGCTGGTCGCGCGAGTGGGGGGCGGCGGTGTTCCAGACAGCCTCGCTCAACTTCGCGGGCGATCGCGTCGAAACGCGCACAAGTGTGCTCGCCAACACGACGCTGCTCAACTTCTGGGAGCTGAGCTACCGGTTGTCGTACTCACCGGAAACGCTCAACGACCGGTTGCTGCGGGGCGGTCCGTTCGCGCTCCGCCCCACCGAAACGCTCCACTCGCTCGAACTGTCCACTGACGGCCGTAAGCCGATCATCTTCAACGTGGAGGCGCTGCGCACCACTGATCGCAGTGGGCGCGATGTGCATTCGGTGGAGTTGGAGATCGATTGGCGTCCGCTCCCGCAGGCGCGCATCCGCGTGGGGCCGAGCTATCAGGGCGGTATCACTACCGGCCAGTACGTACAGTCGGTCACCGACGCCACGGCCACCGCCACGTATGGTCGCCGCTACGTGTTCGCCGATGTGCGTCAGCGCGAGGCGCGACTCGATACGCGCGTGGACTGGACCTTCTCGCCATGGCTGTCGCTGCAATTGTTCCTGCAGCCGTTCGCTTCGGCGGGGGAGTTCTCCCGCTTCAAGGAGTTCACTACCCCGCGTGCCTTTGCGTTCGCTGAGTATGGTCGTGAGCGGGGCGTCGCTACCCAAGGCGCCAATGGGCTGACGGTAGACCCCGATGGCCGCGGGCCCGCGACGGCGTTCCTCATTCCGCGTCAGGATTTCACGGTGCGGGCGCTACGCGGCAACGCAGTGCTGCGGTGGGAGTATCAGCCCGGCTCGTCGCTCTTCTTCGTGTGGTCGCAGCAACGTCAGGTGGAGCTCGATGCCGTGAACTTCGGCGTCGCCAACCAGGTGGGACGCGCCTTCGCCGATCCCGGACGCCACGTGTTCCTCATCAAGTACTCGCGGTGGATCGGACGGTGACCGTGTCCCACACGCGGATGATTGCGGCTCTCACCATTGGCGCCCTTACCGCCTGCTCGTCATCGCGTGAGCCGGAGGCCAACGGGGAGGCGCGCGCGGCCGACAGCACGGCGCCGGCCATGTCCGCCATTCCCACCTTGCCCAAGGTGGGGCCGGTGGAGACCGACAGCGGCCCACCGGTGCGCTTCGACTCCACGGCACCGCGCGCGCGTCTGGTGATGGACCCCAAGCCCGGCGATCAGATCAACGCGCTGCAGCCGCCGGTGCTGCAAACGACCGACGGCCGACGCCTCGCGTTCGGAGGGTCGGCCGTCACGAAGGACAGCGCCTATTTCGTGGGTGATGTTGTGCTGATGCTCGAGGCCGGCGCGCTGCCGATCGAGGGTACGCTCATCACCAGCTATTGCCGCGCGGGCGAAAAGTTGTGTCGCACGGCGCGACGCGAGGTGCGCTTCGGCCTCTGACCGAAGCGCGCCGGCCGCGTTACTTCACGCCCGCCCGCTCGATCGTCGTGGTGGTCGTGGTTCCCTCGGTGACACGCTTGGCGAGATACACCACGCCGCCGGGGCCGAAGCCCAGCACCGTCCGCCCCTCGGGGATAAGCACGCGCTCAGTCACTTCGCCCTTGCCGTTGATCACGTCGTACACCGAGCCCGCGGGCTGCGGCTTGGTGGGAATGGTGAGCACCCACAGGTTGCCGTCGGCGTCGGCGCGCGTACTGGTCGCGAAGAACGGCGGCTGATAGTCAGGCAGCTGACTCGGTGATACCACGTTGATCTTGGGCGCCGTCACCTGCGGCGCGCGCGTGGGGGCCCCACCGCCCATCGGACCGCCGTTGGCGCTGATCATCACCTGCATGCGCGGGGCGCCGGCAGCTGCACCGCCGCCCATCATGCTGCCGAAGGCCGTAGCCATGGCCGCACCCTGCCCAGGATTCGCCGCCGCCTGCTTGTCGAGCAGCGTCTTCACCGAGTCGGCCAGTCTCGTCTTGTCCTCATCGGTGAGTCGCTTCCAATCGAAGGCCATCTTGGGGCTCGACCGCCGCGTGCCGTTCGCTTCCACCCAATCCACGTGATAGTCGCGGCCGCGTACGAACGCGACGTCGCCGTTCGGTGTCACTGCCCACTCGTCCACCACGGGGAGCGGATTCACTTCGATGGTCACGCTCATCTTGCCGTCTTCGCTGCGCGAGATGTTCGGCAACGAAATGGGAATCTTCACGAAACCCACCGTGTCCACCACGCGCGACTGCAGGTTCACGCGGGTGATAGGCATGGTGTCGGGCAAGGCGCCCATCTGCGGTGTGCCATTGACGATCTGCATACGAATGTTCGGCATGCCGCGGTATACGAGGTGCCCATTGCTGTAAAACGCGCCTGCACCAATGCCCCCGGCGGCGAGCATCATGGCATCCTGGGCCCGCGGCACACTCATGACGCGCGCCACTTCGCCATTGCTGTCGATGACGAGCATGCTGAGTGACTGCGCGTCCACGAACAGCGTGGAGTCGCCGCGGAAGGCGATGAGACTCGCCACACCACCGCCGTACGAGTTCGGATTGCCCGGCGTGGTGTCGGCTACGACCTTCAGCACCTTGAACGTGCTGTCCATGAGCAGCACCCGACGGCCGCTCATGTCGTTCACGAGCAGCTTACCGCCGGGCAGTGCGCGGATGTTGTTCACGAGGCCGAGCGGCTCGGCCGAGGTGGAGGCCACAGCGCCGAGGGGGCGGATGGCGGGGCGGGAGGCGCTGGTCCCCGGCTGGGCGTGGAGCGTGCCTGTGGTGGCCAGCGACAACGCGGTTGCAGTGAGTATGCGTTTCATGACGCGAGTTGGATGCTGAGTGACGGAGGAACCACGGAAGCACGAAGCGGGGAAGCTTGAAAAACGGAAGCTTGAAAACGGAAGCTTGTATGGCGGGACTATTGCCGCATGATGATGGTCTGCATGCCGCCGCCCATTCCGCCGGCCATCATCATGCCACCACCCATCATCATGTTACCGCCACCG
>NZ_JBIJAW010000224.1:0-5445 GCF_044345575.1 Gemmatimonas sp. | reverse complement strand
CGATCGACGGCGACACGGTGAAGATCCTCGCCGAGCGTGACCCCGCGAAGCTCCCGTGGAAGGACCTCGGCGTCGATATCGTGCTCGAATCGACCGGCCGCTTCACGGACGCCAAGGATGCCGTAAAGCACATCGAAGGCGGCGCGAAGAAGGTGATCATCTCCGCCCCGGCGACCAACGAGGACATCACCGTGGTGATGGGCGTGAACAGCGACAAGTATGATCCGTCGTCGCATCACATCATCTCCAACGCCTCGTGCACCACGAATTGCCTCGCCCCCATGGTGAAGGTGATTCGCGAGTCGTTCGGCTTTGTGCACGGCTCGATGGTGACCATCCACAGCTACACGAACGACCAGTCGATTCTCGACCTGCCGCACAAGGACCTGCGTCGTGCGCGTGCCGCGGCTGTGAGCATGATCCCCACCACGACCGGCGCGGCCAAGGCTACGGCGCTCGTGATTCCGGAAGTGAAGGGGAAGATCGACGGCATCGCCGTGCGCGTGCCCACGCCCGATGTGTCGCTCACCGACCTCACGTGTGTCGTGGAGCGCCCGGTCACGAAGGACGAAGTGAATGCGGCGTTCAAGGCGGCGTCGGAGAGCGGGGCCCTCGAGGGAATCCTCGGCTACAGCACCGAGCCGCTCGTTTCGGTGGATTACATCGGCAACCCGTATTCGTGCACGCTCGACGCCGGCAGCACGATCGTCATCAACGGCAGCATGGTGAAGATCTCCGGCTGGTACGACAACGAGTGGGGCTATTCCTCGCGCTGCGTCGACCTGCTGCGTTTCGTGGGCTCGCGTCTCTGAGACCGGCTGTCTGTTGAACAACCCACGCCGAGATCGTTTCGACCTCGGCGTGGGTCGTTTTCTTTGTTCCCCGATCCGCTCCGAGTTCGATGACCACCAAGACCATTCGTGACCTCACGCCGGCGGAACTGACCGGCAAGCGTGCGCTCGTGCGCGTCGATTTCAACGTGCCACTCGACGAGGCCGGCAAGGTCGCCGACGACACGCGCATCACCGCCGCGCTGCCGACCATCACGACGCTGCTCGACGGGGGCGCGAGTGTCGTGCTGCTCGCGCACTTCGGCCGCCCCAAGGGCGCGCCCGAGGCGAAGTATTCGCTGGCCCCGGTTGCCGCGCGTCTCAAGGAACTGCTGCCGCGTCCCGTGCACTTTCTCGACGTGACCGTCGGCGAGCGCGCCGTGGCCGCGACGCGAAATCTCGCCGCGGGCGAAGTGCTGCTGCTCGAGAACACGCGTTTCCTCCCGGGTGAGGAGAAGAACGACGAGGCACTCTCGCAGCAGATGGCCCAGCTTGGCGATTTCTACGTGAACGATGCCTTCGGTGCCGCCCATCGCGCGCACGCGAGCACCGCAGGGGTGGCACAGTTTTGCCGCCCGGCCGTGGCCGGACTGTTGATGGAGAAGGAGCTGGCGTACCTGGGTGGCGCCCTCGCGAACCCGCAGCGGCCCTTCGTCGCGATCCTTGGTGGCTCGAAGATCTCCGGCAAGATCGACGTGGTAGAAGCGCTGCTGCCCAAGGTCGACACGCTACTCATCGGTGGGGCCATGGCCTGTACGTTCTTCAAGGCCATGGGCTTCGAGACGGGTAACTCGCTCGTCGAACCCGACCGTCTCGATATGGCCAAGGATCTGCTGGCGCGTGCCGGCGGCAAGCTCGTGCTACCGATCGACGCCACCATCGCGCCGGCCATGGATGCCGGGGCACAGGCAACGGCCGTGGATCGCGACGCGATTCCGGCCGGACAGGCGATGTTCGATATCGGCCCAAAGAGCGTGACGCAGTATCGTGCGCTCGTGGAAGGCGCGCAGACGGTGCTCTGGAACGGCCCCATGGGCGTGTTCGAGAAGCCGCCGTTCGACGCGGGGACGCACGGCGTGGCCGAGGCGATGGCGAAAGCGACGGCCAACGGCGCGACCACCATCATCGGCGGGGGCGACAGTGCGGCGGCGGTGGCCGAAGCCGGGCTCGAATCGCAGATGAGCCACGTGTCCACCGGTGGTGGCGCCTCACTCGAGTTTCTGGAAGGGAAGGACCTCCCCGGGGTCAGCGCCCTCGACGCGCGCTGAACTCCGCTCATTCATTCGGATTTTCTCATGCATCTCAAGCCGGTAATCGCGGCGAACTGGAAGCTCAATCACACGCCGAGCGATGCGCGCGCCTTTCTCCAGCGCTTCCTCGCTCAGGTCCCGAAGCTGAATGAGCGCACGCTGGTCTTCTTCCCGTCGGCGATCACACTCACGACGGTGGTCGACGGCCTCAAGGATCGTCCCGAAGTTTGGGTGGGAGTCCAGAACGTGCACTCCGAAGCCCAGGGCGCCTTCACCGGGGAGAACTCCGTGCTCATGGCGCGTGACGTGGGGGCTCGCGTGGTCCTGGTGGGCCACTCCGAACGTCGACACGTGTTCGGAGAAACCGACGCGATGACGACAAAGAAGATGGCCCTCATCGCACAGGCGCGGCTCACACCCATGCTCTGCGTAGGCGAGACGCTCGAGGAGCGCGAAGCGGGACGCACCGCCGAAGTGGTGGAACGCCAGCTGAGCGCTGGGTTGGCCGAGCTCGACGACGCCCAGGTCGCGACCATCATGCTGGCGTACGAACCGGTGTGGGCCATCGGCACCGGACGTACGGCCACGCCGGAGGACGCCAGCGAAATCCACGGCGTGCTGCGTCAGGCGCTGATATCGCGGGTGGGCGAGCGGGCGGGCGCGGGGATTCCCATCCTGTACGGCGGCTCAGTCAACCGGGGCAACGCCACGCAGCTGCTGGCGGCATCGGACGTGGACGGTCTGCTCGTCGGCGGCGCGTCCCTCGACGCCGACAGCTGGGCGGGTATCGTCCGCGCCTGAGTCCTCTTTGGGCCCCCGTTCGGCCCAACCGGGGCAAGCGCTGATCACTCAAGCACTTGCCCCGGCCGCATCACTCGGCGATTTTACGAGGCTGCAGCGGACTCCCTGCTGCCACCCCTTACGGTTTCTCGACCGGTTTTCCGTCTCCGCGACATGTACACGTTCCTCCTGACTCTGCTTATCCTCGACGCCCTCGTGCTTGCGGCGGCGGTCCTTCTTCAGTCGGGCAAGGGCGGCGGGCTTGCAGCCAGCTTCGGCGGCGCGAGCTCGTCGGCGGACTCGGTGATCGGCTCCCGTCAGGCCGGCAACCTGCTCACGAAGGCGTCGTGGTGGTGCGGCGGCATCTTCCTGGTGCTCGCCTTCATCCTGCAGATCATGTCGAGCCGCGCCGCTGCGCCGAAGTCGGTCCTCGACAAGCTCGCCGCGCCGGCCGCGGCGCCAAGCGCGCCTGGCCCCAGCAACGGCGCCGCCGCACCGGCCGCCCCGCTGACGCAGCAGGCCGCTCCGGCAACGCCGGCAGCGCCCGCCAAGCAGTAAGGCCTCGGTGACCACGTTGCCTCCAAAGGGGTTCCTCCTCCTCGAGGACGGAACCCTTTTTCTCGGCCGGCTCGTCGGTGAGCCCGGCCCCACGGTAGCCGAGGTCGTGTTCACCACGAACATGACGGGCTACCAGGAAACGTTCTCCGACCCGTCGTTCCGCGGGCAGATCGTCGTCATGACGGCGCCCCAGATCGGCAACTACGGCGTCAACACCGAAGATCCCGAGTCGGCCCGCCCGCAGGTCGCCGGCGTCGTCTGCCGGGAGCTTTCGCCGACCTTCTCGAATTGGCGCGCCAGCGGCAGCCTGCCCGAGTGGCTCGCAACCGGCAATGTGCCGGTCCTCACCGAGGTCGACACCCGCCGCCTCACCAAGCACCTCCGCAACGGGGGGGTCATGCGCGGCGTCATCGGCGCGGGCGAGGCCCCGACAAAGGAAGCCCTCGCGGCGCTCGACGCGTGCCCCAGCATGGCCGGGCTCGATCTGGCTTCCGTGGTGTCAACCCGCGAGCCGTACGCGTGGGGCAAGGACGATGCCCCGTTCCACATCGTCGCCTACGACTACGGCATCAAGCGCAACATCCTGCGCCTGTTCGATGCGCATGGAATCCGGGTCACCGTCGTTCCGTCGGCCACCCCCGCCGACGCGGTGCTGGCCATGAATCCGGATGGCGTATTCCTGTCGAACGGCCCAGGTGACCCGGAGGCGGTCACCTATGCGCCGGCCGCGATCAAGCGCATCGCCGAGCAGCGCATCCCCATGTTCGGCATCTGCCTGGGCCACCAGCTCCTCGGCATCACTTTCGGCGGGCACACGGCCAAGATGCCGTTCGGCCACCGCGGTGGGAATCAGCCCGTGAAGGACCTCGAAACGGGGCAGGTGCTCATCACCTCCCAGAACCATGGCTTCGCCGTGGTGGGCTCCCCCGAAGGCGTAGAGGGGGCACCGGATCTGGCCGTCACGCATATCAATCTCAACGACGGCACGGTCGAAGGACTCAAGCACAAGACCCTCCCCGTGTTCGCCGTCCAGTACCATCCGGAAGCCGCCCCGGGACCGCACGACGCGGTCCCCCTGTTCGACCAGTTTCTCACGGCTCTGAGAAATCGTCGTGGGTGAGATGGCCCAAACGCTTGACTGATAAGCACTAAGGCCATACTATCGCATCGCAATGCTTCGCGGGCACCGAGCCGTGGCTTGGTGCCCGTGGCGTTTCTGCTCCGAATTTCTCCCCCGCAACATGACCAAAGCCGATCTGGTCGAGAACGTCACGGCTCGTATCGCCCGCACTGCCGGTCCGACCATCTCCAAGAAGGACTGCGCGCGCGTCGTGGATGCGTTTCTCGATGCCATAAAGGAAGCGCTGCAGGAGCAGAAGAACATCGAAGTTCGAGGCTTCGGCACCTTCAAAATCCGCCAGCGCAAGACCCGCATGGCGCGCAATCCGCGCACGGGCTCTCCGGTGGAGGTGTCGGCGCGCCCGGTACCGGTGTTCAAGCCGAGCAAGGAGCTGCGGGCCATGGTGGCCGGCATCGAGGAGCACCTCCTCGACGACGACGATTCCGACGATTGAATCGGTCCGGGCGGCTAGCCGCCGCCCGCTGCAGTGGTGCCTGACCCTCGACTTCACGGTCGGGGGTTTTGCGTATCTCAGCCTTGGCGTGCACCAGCCGACCATCGAACCTTCCAGCGGCCCGTGTGCTATCTTGCCCAAGCCATGACCGTCCCCGTCCTCCTCTTTGCCTCCTACGCCGATGCGTTCGGTACACGGCGCCTCGACGTGCCGGTATCGGCGCCCTGCGCGGTAACCGATCTGGTGGCCGCCATTCGCGGCCTTCCGGGTGGCGACCGCCTCCCCCCGAGGCCGCTGGTGGCCGTGAACCACGCGTTCGTCGATTACGCGCAGCTCATCCAGAGCCAGGACGAGGTGGCGCTCATCCCCCCGGTCGCCGGAGGCTGAGACATGTCGTGCTCCTCAAGCGATAGCGGGCTGCTGCATTCGGCCGTCGTCACGGCGCCCATCGAC
>NZ_JBIJAW010000038.1:0-17401 GCF_044345575.1 Gemmatimonas sp. | reverse complement strand
TCATGGACGGAGGGGCGGGCGGGCTCTTGCGAGCAACGGAAGGGGCAGCCACCGGGCTGCTCATCTGGCTGCCGTTCTGGCTGCTGCACATGATGGGCGGCGGCGATGTGAAACTGTTCGCCGCCGGTGCGGCGTGGCTGGGGCCGAGCGGTGCGGTCGAAGCGGCGATGCTCGCGGGGTTGTGCGGAGGCGTGCTGTCGCTGCTGTACGTGCTGAATCGTTACGGCCTGACGCACACGATGTTCCGTCTGGCATACGGCATGCAACATCCGACACTGCTGCGGGAAGCCGCTCCAGCTGAATGGAATCGACGCATGCCGTACGCGTTGGCCATGGCTGCTGGTCTGGCCGGCGCGGCGTATTGGCCAGGTCTCTTGTTGTGAGGAGCGTGTACTGTGTTCACTGCATGGTGGTCCCACTGTCGCCCATTCGGGCGTGACGAGTCGGGGGTAGCGCTCCTCGAGTTCGCAATCTTCGTCTCGCTGCTGCTCTTCCTGGTCTTCGGCACCATCGACTTTGGTCGTGCGATGTTCACCGCCAACAACCTCACGGCGGCCGCGCGCGAAGGGGCGCGCTATGGTGCTCGCCTCACCAACCCCGGCGCCTACCTCGGCGCGATTCGTGATACGGCCGCATCCAAGATGTCGCCCTTCGGGAATACCCCGGTCAATGCGTCGTCGCAGGTCGTCGTGAATTGTGTGCCCAGCTGTGCAACCGCGCAGCTGCAGGCCGTGCAGGTGCAGATCAACTACCCGTTCACGTGGCTCACCCCGTTGCCGGCCTTGATGCGACAGCCGCTGACACCGGTGCTCCACGCCAGGGCCACGTTCCGGTGGGAAGGATCCTGAACGATCCTGATGCCGGTAACTCCAAGCCCGCTCTTCCTTCGTTCTCGTTGCATCGAGCGATGTCACCATGACACTCAATCGCTATTCTATCGTTCTTGCCGCCACGCTCATCACGGCCGGTACCGCCACTTTCGGCGTGTATCGGGTGATCGAGTCGACGCGCGCGCAGAACCGGGTGCTGTTACGCCGCGTCCTGGTGGCGACGAAGGACATTCCGGAAGGAGCCGCGCTCACGCGCAGTGCGCTCGACGAGCGGGACTGGCCCCTCGTGTCGATTCCTGCGGGCGCCTTCAGTAACCTCGACTCTGCCGTGGGGCGGGTGACGCGTGTGCCCGTGTATACCGGTGAAGTCATCGTCCCAGGCCGGCTGGCCCCACCGGGTACCGGGCCGGGACTGCAGGTGAAGATCACACCGGGCAAACGGGCCATGGCTGTCAAGATCGACGATGTCGTCGGCGTCAGTGGACTCATCCAGCCAGACTCGCGCGTCGACGTGCTGGTGACGCTGCGCGATCAGCAATCTGATGGCGAGCAGATCTCCAAGCTCTTCATGTCGAACATGCGCGTGCTCTCCGTGGGCACCGTGGACCGCTCGGGACCGGACAACCGTCCGATCATCGCCACCTCGGCCACCCTCGAGGTTACGCCCATCGAGGCGGAACGATTGGCGGTGGCGATGCGGGACGGCACCATCCAGCTCGTGCTGCGCGGCTTCGGTGACCCCGACTCCGTGAACACTAGCGGCGCCCGTTCGGAAGATGTGCTGCAGCGACCGCCCAAGCCGGCGCCGGTACCTGTTGTTGCCGCCGAGCCGGCACGCCGAAAGGTGGCGCCGCGACCGGTGAAGAAAGTGGAAGTCGCCCCACCGGCCCCCGCTCCCGCCGCGGTGCTGCCGATCATCGTGCCGAAAAAACCCGACACGCTCACGATCGACGTGATTCGCGGCGACAAGGTGACGCAGCAGCGCTTCGAGAAACCCGACACCAGCAAGAAGTCCGACAGCACGAGGAAGCCTGACAGCACGAACCGGAAGCCTCCGGTCTCCTGAGCAGAGAACGTGTTGCCGACGGTTTCTTCTCACCCAGAGAGGTCTCGGCATGATGTACTCCATGACGTTCCGGCGTCGCGTGATCCGCGCGGCGCAGCCCCATGTACTGCTGGCGCTGCTGCTATTGAGCGGCACGCCCGGCGTCTCATGGACGCAGCCGTCGGCTCCGGCCGATTCCATTCACCGCATCAATCTGTCGGTCGGTCGCTCGCTGCCGATCACGACGACCAATTCCGTGCTCAAGGTGGCCGTTGCCAATCCCGACATCGCTACGGTGGTGGTCGTGACCGAGCATGATGTCCTCATCAGTGGCAAGGCGCTCGGGGAGACCGATGTCGTGCTCTGGGAGACCAATCGCCCTCGCATACACTACCGCGTCTCGGTGCGCACGCCGGATGATCGCCGTCTCGTGCTACTGTCCGTGCGCCTGGCGGAAGTGCGCCGCGATGTGCTGCGGCAAGTCGGGGTCTCGGGGCTGTACACCAGCAAGATGGGCAACACTCGCGTAGGCACCGGCGCGTACAAAACCGAGGACGGGCGCGACAGTCAGGGCAGCCCACAGCCTCCCATGGAAACACGCTTCCTGTCCATTCTGTCGGACTTCGGCACCAAGCAGTTTCTCGCCCTGCTCGAGGCCGAAGAACAGAGCGGGCGGGCCCGGTTGCTGGCCGAACCGAATCTGCTCGCCGCCGATCGCGACTCGGCCTCGTTCCTCGCGGGTGGCGAGCTGCCCGTTCCGGTGGTCCAGGGTGGTGGTCTGACTGCCGGGGCCGGCGTGCAGGCCCCCGTCACGATTCAGTATCGTGAATTCGGTGTGCGTCTTCGCTTTGCACCCAACATCGTGAGCGACAGCGTCATCACGTTGTACGTGCGGCCCGAAGTCTCGAGTCTCGACTACAGCAATGCCATTACGCTGAGCGGTTTCCGCATTCCCGCGCTGCGTTCGCGCCGGGTGGAGAGCTCGGTGGATATTCGCCGCGACCAGTCGGTGATTCTGTCGGGGCTCTTCAACGATGAACGGGAACGGGTACGCACCGGCGTCCCGCTGCTCATGAATCTGCCGATCCTCGGCGCGTTGTTCTCGAGTTCGCGCTGGCAGAGTTCGGAAACGGAGCTCCTGGTGATCGTGACGCCCACGATCGTGGATCCGGCCCATCTCGGTGACGAGCTCACCTTGCCGCTGCTGCGCGATCAGCGCACGCCGGCCATCGAGCTGCTGCGTAAGCGACTGCCCGCCGATACGACGCGGAGGGCGCCATGACGGCCGTCCCGATCCCTGACACCCGCACGGTCCTGGTCGTCGCGGACGCGGATGCGCCCGACGCCATCAGCAGCGCGGTGTTGACGAGTCGCGGGTTTTCGGCACCGGAACGCGTAGATACACTGGCCGCGGCCGCCGCCCGATTGCGGACGCAGCCCTTCGACCTGGTGATCCTGCCGATCGGCGGGGCCGGCCCCGACGTCCTGTCGCTCATCGAGCACGACATCCGGCCCATCGTGCCGTTCATCATCGGCACGGCGGCCGACGCGACGCAGGAGCTTATCCTCGGCGCGCTGCGCGCGGGTATTCCGGAGTTCGTCCCCGCACCCATGCAGGCCGACGAGCTCGATGTCGCCCTTCGGCGTCTCCTGCGTCGCATGGAACCTACGCCGAGCACGCGGGGCACGGTCGTCGCGGTGTACTCCGCAAAAGGAGGGCTTGGTACCACCTCGGTCGCCGTCAATCTCGCGGCGGCTCTCGCGCACGAACAGCCGGCGGCGCGAGTGGCGCTGGTGGACTTCGTGGTCGTGGGTGGCGATGTGCGCGTGATGCTCGATCTCAAGCCGTCCTACGATATCGGCGACCTCGTACTGAAGGTGGATCGCATCGACGGAGAACTGCTGTCGTCGCTGATGACGCCGGGGCCGGCTGGCACACTCATTTTGCCGTCGTCCGACCGTCCGGAGGTTCAGGATCTCATCGAGGGGGCGGCTACGTCGACGATTCTGGCACAGCTGCGCGCGAACTTCCACTTCGTGGTGCTCGATCTGGAGCATTATCTGGGAGAACGCACCGTTGGCGCACTCGATGTGGCCGACCGGATCGTTCTCGTGACCCAGTTGTCGGTACCCGCGTTGCGTAGCACACAGCGTACACTCGATCTGTTCAATCGATTGGGCTATCCGCCGTCCAAGGTGCTGGTGGTGGTGAATCGATCCAACGCCGAGTCCGCGCTCACCATCGGCGACGCCGAGACCGTGCTGGGGCGCCCCATCAGCGCCAAGCTTCCCAACGACTTTTCGGCCTGCGCCGAGGCGATGACCAAGGGCGTGCCCGTACTCGAGCATGAGCCTGGTTCGGCCTTGGCTGGGAGCTTCCGGCAACTCGCCGCCTCGATGGCCGGCACGCCTGTCGTGTCCAATGTCGCGTCGATCGTTGCGGAGAATGGCGACCCACGCAAGAGGCGCCTGTTCCGCCTCGGGAGGGTGTAGTCATGGCCACGCTACGCGAACGTTTACTCGGGGCTACGGCCGCGACGGTCGCTGATACCCCTGCGGCGGCTTCGGCGATCGTCGGGAGTCCGGGCGCTCCGTACATCGCGCCTCGCGAGGGCGGTGGGGCGCCCATGCGCCGGCGGAGCGGGAGCACTGCTGGTGCGGAACGTCGTTCACGAACCATCGTCCCGCGCCGTATCGAAATGGAACCTCTGGGACCGGTCGAGCAACTCAAGGTCGATCTGCATCGACGGCTCGTCGAGCAGTTGGATCTCGAGGCTCTCGAACGAGTGAAGGACACGACGGACGTCGCCGGGCAGATCCGTGATGCCGTGGCAGACTTTCTGCGCGCGGAAGCCACGCCGCTCACACAGGCCGAGCGCGAGGATGTCATCGAGCAGATCGTGTACGAGGTGACCGGTCTCGGTCCCATCGAACCGTTTTTCCGTGATCCGTCCATTTCCGACATTCTTGTCAACGGTCCGCGCGATGTGTACATCGAGCGGCACGGCCGGTTGTCGCGCGTCCCCGTCACGTTCCGCAACGACGCGCATCTCCTGGCGATCATCGACCGCATTGTGAGTCGGGTCGGCCGGCGGGTAGACGAATCATCGCCCATGGTGGATGCGCGGCTGCCGGATGGCTCACGCGTGAATGCCATCATCCCGCCTTTGGCGCTCGATGGGCCCATCCTGTCCATTCGGCGCTTCGGGGCCGAGATGACGATGGCGGCGCTCGTCGAGAATGGCACACTCACCCAGGACATGGTGGAGTTTCTGGCCGCCTGCGTGCAGGCACGCCTCAACGTGATGATTTCGGGGGGCACCGGCTCGGGCAAGACGACGCTGTTGAATGCGATGAGTGCCTACATCCCGGCGACCGAGCGGGTGGTGACCATCGAGGACGCGGCGGAACTCCGGCTGCAGCAGGAGCATGTGTGCCGGCTCGAAACCCGGCCACCCAACGCCGAAGGGCGCGGGCAGGTGATTGCCCGCGATCTCGTGCGCAACGCCCTGCGCATGCGTCCCGATCGCATCATCGTTGGTGAGGTGCGCGGCGCGGAGGCGCTGGACATGCTGCAGGCGATGAACACCGGACACGAAGGATCGCTGACGACGATCCACGCCAATTCGCCGCGCGATGCGCTCGCCCGCGTGGAAACGATGATCCAGTTCGCAAGCACATCGCTGCCGTTGCGCGCCATCCGCGAGCAGATCGCCTCGTCGCTGGAAATCGTAGTACAGATCGCCCGCATGTCTGACGGGGCGCGGCGCATCGTGTCGATTACGGAGATCACGAGTATGGAGGGTGATGTGATCTCCATGCAGGAGATCTTCCGGTATCGCCGGCGTGGTATCACCGAGGACGGAGAGGTGGTCGGCACCTTCGAGGCCACCGGGGTTCGCCCGCTTGCCATGGAACGTCTGCATCTCGCTGGCATCGAACTACCCACCGGCTTGTTCCTCGCGGAGTAGCCATGCAAACCGTCGTCCTCTTTCTCGTCTTCTTTGGCACGACGCTGGTGCTCTTTGGCGCCTACGTGTTCGCCAATCGGCGTCGCCTGGAGGCCACGGCCGCGCTCAAGGCGCGCATTGGCGCGACCACGGCGCGTTCGCCGACTCCTATCCTTCGCGATCTACGCAAGAGTGCCGTGCCAATGCTCGACCGCGTGCTCACCGGTCGTTCCTTCACGGTACTGATCGAGGTGGCCATCGAACGGGCCGGCCTGCACTGGACGGTGGGCGAGTTCACCATCGCCAGTGCGCTGCTGGCGTCCATGGGCCTGCTCGCCGCGCAGTCGTTCGGTGTCGCGGCTTCGCTGGCGGCCGCCACCATCGGCTTGGTGCTCCCCACGTTCCTGCTGAACGTGCAGCGCCGCCGTCGCGTGGCTCGCATCGAGGAGCAGTTGCCCGAGGCCATCGACATGATCGTGAACGCCATGCGCGCGGGGTTCTCCTTTCAGGCCGCGATGAAGTTCGTGGGGGAGGAGATGGCCGCGCCCATCGGCGAGGAGTTCGCCACGTTCTATGAGGAGCAACGCCTCGGTCTCGATGTGCGCGACGCGCTGCTCGATCTGCAGGAGCGGATCGATACGCTCGACATCAAGATGTTCGTCACCTCGCTGCTGATTCAGCGTGAAACCGGCGGTAACCTCGGCGAGATCCTCACGGGCCTGTCGACGCTCATTCGGGACCGGGCGGCGTTGCGCGATCAGATCGATACGTTGACGGCCGAACCGAAGCTCACCGGCACTGCGCTGGCGCTGCTTCCGCTGTTGGCGTTCGCGGTGATCATGATACTCAACCGCCCGATGATGCAGCCAATGTTCGACACCGAGACCGGTCGCTATACCCTGATGTTCGCCGCAGGGATTCTCACGGTGGGATTCCTGATGATCCGGCGTATTGCCCGCATCGACATGTAGGAGATGTCGTTATGTCCGCGCCTCTCATGATCTTCGTCGGCGTGTTGCTCGTCGCAGCTTCCGCGGCCACCTGGGCGTTGGTGTCAAACCATCGCCGGGCTGTGCTGCTCGCGCGCGCGACTGAACCCTCGGTGCGGCCGCGGGCACGCCGTCTGGTGCTCCACGGTGCCGACGGCACACGAGCCCAGCGTCTGCATCTCACGGTCGAACAGTTCCTCCCGAGCTGGATGCTTGGAGAGACGACGGCCATTCGTCTCGTGCGGGCCGGCTTCACTGCCCCGTTCGCGCCAGCGCTCTATATCGTCTTGCGACTGGTCGTGGCAATCGCGTGCAGTCTGGCGGGCGTGATGTTCGCGCCGCGGGATACGACACTGCTCTACGCCGCCAGCGTGGCCGTGGCCGTGGCCTTCGGGCTGATGCTGCCGCCGTATGTGCTGTTGCGGCTCGAACGGGCGCGCCAGCTCGAGATTCTCCGTTCCGTCCCCGATTGTCTCGACCTGCTGCTGGTGTGTGTGGAGGCTGGCGTCTCGCTTGATGCGGCCATTCTCCGGGTGGGCCACGAGATGGAGCAGATGCACCCCCGCCTCGCGCAGGAACTACTCGTCATCAATCGCAAGGGTAACGCCGGCGTTCGGCGCGACGAGGCGCTCCACGGACTCTATGAGCGTACCGGCGTGGAAGAGTTGCGGGCGCTGTCCTCCACGATGATTCAGAGCGAGCGATGGGGCTCGTCGATTGGTCGTGTGCTTCGGGTGTACTCCGAGACCTTGCGTCGAAAACGGCGCCAATCGGCCGAACGCCGCGGCGCTACGGCGGCGACCAAGATGGTCTTCCCAATGGTGCTCTGTATTCTGCCGGCCCTGTTCGCGGTCATCGGGGGGCCGATGGTGATCGGTCTCGGCCCCCTCCTCGACGTGTTCGGCGGCCGATGACCTACGGGCGCCACCTGGCGCCAATGGAGGAACGATGCGCAGGCTCAGGAATCGCCGTGGCGCCACCATGATTCTCGTGGGGGTGGCCTTGATTGCCCTCGTGGGCGTGATGGCGCTGGCGCTCGATATGGGGCGCATGTACCTCTTCCGGGCGCAGGTACACGTGGCCTCGGATGCTGCCGCGCTGGCCGGTGCCGAGCGACTGCTTCGGCAGGCGTATGTCGGCGCGGCGGATACGGCCGTGGCGTACGGGCGCGTGAACCACGTGGAGGATGCGGTGCCAACCATCACGGCGGCCGACGTCATTCCCGGACGATGGGATTTCGCGAGCACGACGTTCACACCGGCACTCAACGGCAGCTGGACCGCCAGTGGCAACAACGCCGTGCAGGCATCGGCGCGCTACACCGCGCAATACCGATTCGGTCGTCTGTTCGGCCTCACCACGCGGCTCCGCTCGGCGACGAGTGTGGCCGCGATCGGCGGGGTCAATGGCACCGCGTGTGTCCGTCCGCTCGCCGTACCGTATCAGCGCCTGCTCGACGCGCGCTACGGGGTAGGGGGGCGTGACGCCATGACGTATGCGCTCACAGCCGACGACATCAACTGGTTCGGCACGAATCATCCACTCATGCTGCTCAAATCCGGTAGCTCGAACAACAACATAATCTCCGGGAACTTCTATGGCGTGCGCATGCCGCCCGTGATGTACGCTGATGGCGCATCCGGAAATCCGTGGAGTGGGGCGAACGATTTCTCCAATGCGCTCGGTGCCACCTGCGATGAGCTGGCGCTGCTGGTGAGCAATGCGGGCGGGCGTCCCACAATCGGTGCCGGCGACTGGCTGTTGCCCGAGAACGGCAACATGGTCGGCAAGACGGGAGATGGCGTGGCGACGCTCTGCATCGCCAACGGTGGGATCACCCCGGCAAACGGCGGCGGCAACAGGTCGTTCGTGTGCAACGCGCCGACGCAGATGATCCTGGCGTTGTGGGCGGAGAGCGGTAATGCGCCTGGGGCCTCTGGCTGCGGCGGCAAGTGTTTCCTCGTGAAGTACATCGGGGTGTTCTATGTGACCGAGTACGTGAGGGGCGACGGCGTGCGCGGCTACTTCTCCACGTTGGCGACGCAAGGGCGCTTCTCGCCGCTGCCGAGTCTCATCAAGAAGATCGCGCTGGTGCAGTGATGCGCGCGATGGTGACGCTGCGGTGTGGTGATCACCGCACTTCCGTCCATGGAGAATCAGGAGATGACACTCGTCGCAGCGTTCACACAGCGGGCCCGAGAGGCACTCGCGGAACGATACGCGGGGCTGACGCTCACACACGAGGGGCGAACCGGTCTGGTGTTCGGGGCCCACCGCGGCGCGCCTGACGCGCCGGCGATCGCTGTGAGGGTCGCCTATCCGGATAATGGGCGCACGGCGCAGGCGAGCACGGTCGCTCGCTTCCGGCGCGAGGCCGAGATCGGCGCTCGGCTTTCTCATCCGCACATCCTGCGGAACGGGCCGGTCCAGTCGCTGCACGGAATCGAATTCTACGAGATGGACAAGGCGGGGCCGGTACGACTCGATCAGCTCATCATCGCCAAGAATCCGCCGCTGTTTCCTCGCGTGCTCGTCATCTTGCAGCAGCTGGCTGATGCGCTCGACTACGCCCACGCGCACGGCGTGGTGCACGGGGCGCTTCGTCCGTCGGCCGTGTTGCTCGATGCGAGTGGCAGCGTCCTTCTGAAAGGGTTCTGCCTGTATGCCGCCGCCGATACTCCGTCATCGGTGCTGTCTCCCGCGGCGGTGGGCGACCCTGCCTATATGGCACCGGAGCAGTGGCACGATGCCATCGTCAACCGCGCGGTCGACGTGTATGCGTTGGGGGTCCTCGCGTACGAGTTGTGTACTGGTCACGCGCGGGTGGGCTACGACACCCGCGGCGTGCCGGAGATCCGCCCCATCGAACTGGCCCCCAATCATTGCCTGCGTGATGACGTCCCCATGTACGTCACTGACGCGATCCGACGGGCGATCAGCAGAGATCCGGCGCTTCGTTTTCACAGTGCCGGACAGTTCGTGGAGGCACTGTCCCACCCCCACGATGCGCTTGGACACAGCCTGCCCACCATCAAGCCTCCGAGGCCCAAGTCCCAGCATTCCGCCTGGATGCTGCTGGGACTCGTGCTGTTCGTCGGTACGGTGCTGGTGCTCACCGTTCCATCGGAGGTGCGTGATCAGTTGTGGGGGTGGATCGGCCGAGCGATCACCCCCTGATCGAGCCGCTCAGCTCAGCCCTTCGATGGTGCCGTCGGGACGCAGGCGCATCCCCTCGGCCGCCGGCTTCTTCGAGAGCCCGGGCATGGTCATGATGTCGCCGCACTTCGCCACCACGAAGCCCGCG
Organism: Gemmatimonas sp.; assembly: GCF_044345575.1. Taxonomy (GTDB): domain Bacteria; phylum Gemmatimonadota; class Gemmatimonadetes; order Gemmatimonadales; family Gemmatimonadaceae; genus Gemmatimonas. Next base: position 7,283 of record NZ_JBIJAW010000038.1, on the reverse strand, counting down.
CCCGCGCTGCCGTACACTTCGTTCACGGTGATGCGGAAACCGCTCGGGACGTTCAAACGCGTGGCGTCGTCGGTAAGCGAGTACTGGGTCTTCGCCATGCACACCGGCGTGTGCGCCAGCCCGTTGGCTTCCAGCCAGTCGATGCTCTTCTCGGCCGCGCTGGAGAAATCCACGCCATCGGCGCCGTACACCTGCTGCGCCACCGTGCGAATCTTCTCGCGGATGGGGCGCTCGATGTCGTACAGCGGGCGGAACGCGGCGCGCTTGCTCGCCAGCAACGCGAGGACTTCTTGCGCGAGCGTCTCACCCCCGGCGCCACCCTCGGCCCACACATTGCACAGCGCCACCGGCACACCAAGACGCGCCACGTAGTCGCGCACCATGTCGAGCTCGGCCGCCGTGTCGCTGGTGCGACGGTTGATGGCGACCACCACCGGCACGCCGAACTGCTGCACGTTGCGCACGTGATGCGCGACATGAGGCAGGCCGCGTTCGAGTGCGCTCAGATCTTCGCGGTCGAGTTCGGTCTTGGGTACACCACCCTGCATCTTGAGCGACCGAACCGTGGCCACGAGGACCGCCGCTTCGGGATTGAGTCCGCCGGCGCGGCACTTGATGTCGAAGAACTTCTCGGCACCCAGATCGCTGCCGAACCCCGCTTCGGTCACCACGATGTCGCCAAGGGCGAGCCCCGCCCGGGTGGCCATGAGCGAGTTGCAGCCGTGCGCGATGTTGCCGAAGGGACCGGCGTGCAGAATGGCCGGGCCGCCCTCGAGCGTCTGCACGAGATTGGGACGCATGGCGTCCTTGAGGAGCAGCGTCATGGCGCCGGTGGCCCCCAGCTCACGCGCATACACAGGTCGCTTCTCTTTGCCGCTCGTGGTGCCCACGATGATGTTGCCGAGCCGCCGCTCGAGGTCTTCCGCGTCGGAGGCGAGCGCCACGATGGCCATGATTTCGCTGGCGGGAATGATCACCCAGCGCTCTTCGCGCATCATGCCGTTGCCGGCCCCCACCCCGATGATGGCGCTGCGCAGCGCGCGATCATTCATGTCGATCGTGCGCGGCCAGGTGATGGCCTTGGGGTTGAGCCCCAGAGCATTGCCATGGTACAGATGATTGTCGATCATCGCCGCGAGCAGCGAGTGCGCGCTCTCGATGGCGTGAAAGTCGCCGGTGAAGTGCAGGTTGATGTCATCCATCGGCAGCACCTGCGAATACCCACCACCGGCTGCCCCACCCTTCACGCCGAATACCGGGCCGAGGCTCGGTTCACGCATGCACAGGACCGCGTTGTGCCCGAGTCGGCGGAACGCCTGCGAGAGCCCCACGCTCACCGTGCTCTTGCCTTCACCCGCAGGCGTGGGGTTGATGGCCGTGACCAGAACCAGCCGACCCTTGGGCGGCGCCGAGGCGAGCGAGAGGGGGAGCTTCGCCTTGTACTTGCCGTACAGGTCGATGTCGTCTTCGGCGAGACCCAACTCCGCGGCAACGTCGCGAATGGGGCGCATGACCGCCTGCTGGGCGATCTCGATATCGGTCGGGACAGAGGATGGCGGAACCGTCATGGCGGTCAGGCGGGTTGCGGGTGCATGTTGTGGCATGGGGCCATTTTTTATCTTAGCACGGCGCACATCACCCTGCCGTGAGGGCACGCGTGCCCGTGGGAGCCGTCGCGCATGATTATCGCGGTCTACGGCGCGTCCAGCCGTACCGGCCACTGTTTCATTGATGCGGCGGCCACGGCTGGCCATTCCCTCCGGCTGCACTATCGTGCGAAGCCGTCGGAACAGGTTCCGGAAAACGCCACGGTGATCGTGGGATCGCTCGCCGATCCGACCGCCGTGCGCGAGGTGCTTCGCGGCGCCGACGCCGCCGTGGTGCTTTTCGGTCACAAGGAGGAGGCGCGCGTCCCCTATCTGGCCGCCGCCACCAAGCTCATCGTGAGCACCATGAAGACGCTCGGGCAGTCTCGTCTGGTCGTGGTGACCGGGGTCGAGGTGGGTGAGCACAACGGCAACATTGGCCTGACGCAGAAGCTGAAGACGCTCTTCACGCGCCGCGCGGCTCACGACGGCATGATGGAAGACCGCGACGAACAGGAGCGCCTGGTGCGCGCCAGCCAACTCGCGGGATGGACCGTGGTGAAACCCGGCAAGCTCACCGACGCATCGGCCTCCGACAACGTGCGCATCGACAATGCGTTGTCGATGGGGGCTGGCAGCCAGGTGTCCCGTGCCACGTTGGCGCGGGTGCTGCTCCAGGAGATCGAGCAGCCGCGTTTCAGCCAGCAGGCCGTCTACGTGGCCGGGCGCTGAGGGACGGGTCCGCTTTCTGATGCTGCCGTACGATACATTGGCGACGTTTGGCGCCGGGATGCTCTTCTGCGGCTGGATGTACTGGGATCTCCGCAAGGAGAACAAGGCCGCAGCGGCGCGGAAAGCGGCGCTCACCGCCCTGCAGGCGCAGACCGCCGCCGCCCGGGCCTCGGCCGCCGCGGTGTCTTCGTCCAGAGGCCCCACTGCGTCGAGTGGTCTGTCGTTCGTCCACCAGCCCCCACCTGCTGTTTCTCTTCCCTCCCTCCCTTCCAGCGTACACATGACCGACGTTCGCAAGCTTTCGTGGGACGATATGGCCGTCGAGGAGCTCACGCCGCTCATCGGCCGTCGCCTCATCTACACCGAGAAGCAGATGCTCGCCCACGTGTATCTCAAGCAGGGCGCCATTGTGCCCGCCCACGATCATGTGAACGAGCAGATCACCTACATCCTCAGCGGCGCCCTGCGCTTCTGGATCGGCGAGCACGCGGACAATCCGGGCAGTGAGTACGTGGATGTGCGGGCGGGCGACGTGCTGGTGATTCCGAGCATGGTGCGTCATCGGGCGGAGGCGCTGGAGGACACGCTCGACGTGGACATCTTCAATCCGCCGCGGCAGGACTGGATCGACAAGAGCGACAACTACCTGCGGACTGGCGAGCCCATGTCGAATGGAGGGCAGGGCTGATGGAGCTGGGTATTCGCGGCAAGGTGGCCCTCGTCTGCGGCGCCAGTCGTGGCATCGCGTATGCCACCGCCGAAGAGCTGGCCAGGGAAGGGGTCGACCTGGTCATCTGCTCACGCGACGGTAACTCCGTGCGAGAGGCCAAGGCCAAGCTGGAGGCGTTCGGGGGCGCGGTCACGGCGTTCGAAGCGGATCTGTCCACCACCGATGGCATCGAGCAGGTCGTGACCCAGGTGAACGCCGCCTATCCCGATGGGATCGACATCCTCGTGTGCAACACCGGTGGGCCGCCGACCGGCACGCCCATGGGGCACGACTGGTCCACGTGGCAGGCGGCGACCGATCTGCTGCTGCGCAGCGTGGTCGAGCTCACCCGGGCGTTCGTGCCCAGGATGCAGGCCCGGAAGTGGGGGCGCGTCATCGCTATCACCTCGCTCGCGGTGAAGCGGCCCCAGGGCGGACTGGTGCTGAGCAATGCGCTGCGGGCGGCCGTGACCGGCTATCTGCGCACGCTCGCCGACGAGGTGGGACGCGACGGTGTGACCGTGAATACGGTGCTCCCCGGTTTCACGGCCACGGAACGGCTCGACAACCTCGCGGCGGCCACGTCAGCGCGTACCGGCGCCTCGACCGAGGCGATTTTCGCCGGCTGGGCCAACGAGTCCCCCCTCGGGCGGGTGGGACGCCCCGACGAACTCGCCGCGGTGATTACCTTTCTCTGTTCGGCGCGGGCGGGTTTCATGACCGGACAGGCGGTGCTGGTGGACGGCGGCGCCGTGAAGTCCCTCCTGTAGCTCACCGTACGACTCCTCCGATTCTCCAGCACTTCTCATCATGAGCCGCATTACCGAGACGCAGTGGATCTGGCGCGACGGCCATTTCATTCCGTGGGCCGACGCCACCATTCACGTGCTCAGCCACTCCGTGCAGTTCGGGTCGTCCGCGTTCGAGGGCATCCGCGCGTACAGCACGCCCAAGGGGCCGGCGATCTTCCGTCTGCGTGAGCATCTCGAGCGGCTCCTGCATTCGTGCAAGATCTACCGCATGGATGTGCCGTGGACGATGGAGCAGCTGGAGGAGGCGTCGCGTGAGGTGGTGGCACGCAATGGGGTGGAGTCGTGCTACCTGCGTCCGATGGTCGTGCGCGGCTACGGTACCGCCGGCATGGTGCCGATCGGCGCGCCGGTGGAGACCTACCTCCCCTGCTGGCCGTGGGGGGCCTACCTCGGCGACGATGCGCTCGACGCGGGTGTGGATGCGTGCATTTCCAGCTGGCATCGCGTGCAGCCCAACACGATCCCGGCCATGGCCAAGATCGCGGGCAATTATCTGAGCGGGCAGCTCATCAAGATGGAAGCGCTGGCCAACGGCTACGCCGAGGGAATCGCGCTCTCGCCCAGCGGCATGGTGAGCGAGGGTTCGGGGCAGAACGTGTTCATGGTGTCGAAGGGCACGATCATCACGACGCCGCTCGACGGCAGCATCCTGGGCGGCATCACGCGCGCTACGATCATGCAGCTGGCGGAAGATGCCGGCATCCCGGTGCGCGAGCTGCACATTCCGCGCGAGATGCTGTACATGGCCGACGAGGTGTTCTTCACCGGAACGGCCGCCGAGCTCACGCCGGTGCGCAGCATCGACCGCATCACGATCGGGGCCGGTCGCGTCGGCCCCATTACCAAGCAGCTGCAGCAGGAATACCTGGGCATCGCGAAGGGGCAGATCGAAGACCGTCACGGCTGGCTGACGTACTGCCGCTGAGCCGCTACGGCGATCAAGGGGTCAGCGTCGTTCATCCGCACGGATCAACGACGTTGACCCCTTGAGCGCTTGCTGGATTCCCCCCGTTCCCTCGACCCCTTCACGACGTCCCCATGGCACTGACGAGCACGATGTACGCCCTGCAGGTGTCGCTCGCGCACGTCGATCGCGGCGTGTACGAGTCGCTCGACTTCCGCATGGCCATGCACCCGTCGGAGTCGCCGGAGTACTTCGTGGCGCGATTGCTCGCGTACTGCCTCGAGTACGCCGAAGGGATCGGGTTCTCCAAGGGGGTGTCCGACCCCGACGATCCCACCGTGAGCGTGCGTGATCTGACCGGCACCATCACCACGTGGATCGAAATCGGATTGCCCGATGCGGCGCGCCTGCACAAGGCGAGCAAGGCCGCACCTCGGGTGGCTGTGTACATCCACAAGGATCCCACGGTGTGGCAGCGGCAGCTCGCCGGCGAACGCATCCACAAGGTGGAACGCATCGAGTGCGTCGTGCTGGATCGTGCGCTGGTGGATGCGATGGTGGAGCGCCTCGATCGCCGGCTGTCGATCGACCTGTCCGTGACCGACGGCGAACTCTTCGTGAACGTCGGCGGCGAAACGCTTACCGGCACGTTGAGCTCCCTGTCCCTCGCCACCTGACTCACATGCACGACGCCTTGCCGTTGCCGGTGGCACGGAACCGCGATGAGGCACTCCTCCACCGCTTCGAAGCGATGGAGTTGGAAGTGCGGGTGCTCGTCAGTACCGACGAATCCGGCGGTTCCCAGAGCATCACGGAGTTCCAGTTCCACGCGCCCTTTGCCGGGCCGCCGATGCATTGGCATCGCACCTATGCCGAAACGTTCGTGTGCCTCGAGGGCGAGTTCACCATGCTGTTCGAGGGGCAGGAGCGGCTCATGCGCCCGGGGGACGTGATGTTCGTGCCGCCCGGCACGCTCCACAGCTATCGGGTGGACGGGCATGGTGTCACGCGCTACCTGCTCAGCTGCACACCAGGTGGCCAGTTCGAGCGGTACGTTGCCGAGGCCGCTCACCTTGCCGCCGAAGCGCATCGGCATCGTCGTCCCGTCGATATGGAGATCATGCGCGACATCCGTGGACGGCATCAGACGTACGAAAGCGACGTGCCACGGTTCTGACCCCATGCCGGTCACCGCTTCCTATCGCGCGTTCATCCTCGAACGTCTGCTGCTCGCGCTGCCGGACGTGCGCGCGCGCGACATGTTCGGTGGCGTAGGCATCTATGCGGGTACCATGTTCTTCGCGTTGATCGGCAATGACGTCCTGTACTTCAAAGTGGACGACCACACCCGGCCGACGTACGAGTCGCGGGGGATGCGCGCGTTCCGCCCCTTTGGTGAAGGGGGTGAAGTCATGCAGTATTTCGAGGTCCCTGCCGATGTCATCGAGGATACCGACGCCCTGCGCCTGTGGGCGAGCGCGGCCGTGACGGTGGCACGCCGGGCCAAGCAACGGAAGGCGAAACGCGTCGGCTGACGCGGTATATTCGAATCATGCCTTCCCTCGCGGTCATGGTCCGTGTCGTCCGACGTCGTGCAGTCTCCTTCGCGGCTGCCGTCGCGGTCTCCACGCTCGGCTCTGCCTGTGCGGCCGTTCACCGCCCCCCGGCGACGGTTCCGTCGCTCCTGCAGGACGCCCCTCGTTACGCGCAGCGCGATCGCGTGACGCGCGACAGCATCGTGGAGCGTCTGGTTCGTCGCGTCATTCGTCGTGGTGACCGCACGCTCGATGTGCTACTCCTGTCCGGCGGCGGACAGAACGGCGCGTTCGGCGCGGGATTCCTGCGCGGGTGGCGGGCCCGGACCGATCAGACCATGCCCGCCTTCGACCTGGTGAGTGGCATCAGCACGGGAGCCCTGCAGGCGCCCTATGCGTTGCTGGGGACCAGCGCCGCGGTCGACACCCTCACGGCGCTGTACGCGCGCGCGGCCACCTCCATCGCGCCCACCTTCGACTGGTTGTTTTGGCTACGGCGTACGGGGGGGCTGGTGAACACCGCACGGTTCGATCGCACGCTGGCGGCCAGCGTCAACGGGCAATTTCGTGACGAGCTGCGACGCGCGTTCGCCGACGATCGCCAGATCGTGTTCGCCACGACCGACTTCGATCTCGGCATCGGACGGCTCTGGTCCTTGGGCGAGGAACTCGACTCCACGGCCGCCGGATTGGTCCGCGTGCGCTCGCTGCTGCGTGCCGCTACCGCCATTCCCGGCATCTTCCCCCCCGTGGTCATCGACGGGCACGTACACGCCGATGGCGGGGTGGTGGAGAATGTGATGCCCGTGCTCACGCACGACGCGTATGCGGAGCTGGGCCGACGGCTGGCGTCGAGAGGGGTAAATGGCGTGACCGTGCGCGTATGGGTCGTGATGAACCTCTGGACGCATCCCGAACCCCGGGTCATCACGCCGTCCAGTCGAACGCAGATCAGCAGCCGTTCCACGGCCCTGCTGTTCTACCTGCACCAGTCTTCGACGCTCG